>CAWJRV010000013.1:0-24477 GCA_963845355.1 uncultured Actinomycetes bacterium | reverse complement strand
AGCCTGGGTCTTTTCAGCCGCGCTGATCGTGCTCACGCTCGTGCTGGTCGCCTCGACGCTGCCGCTCGGCATCAGGCTCTAGGACCGCGCCGACCGCCTAGGACTCGTCGCTGCGCTCGTGCGAGGCCGGCTCGATGTGCACCAGCACCTCGCTGTTGGGCAGCCGCTCGCCGATGTCGGACTCGATGTGCTCGGCTGCCTGGTGGGCGGCGGCTATCGTCATGTCGCCGGGCACCGTGATGTGCAGGTCGATCAGGTGCCGGGAGCCGGCGTGTCGCGAGCGCAGCTTGTGATAGCCGATGATCAGCTCGCCCTCGTGCTCGGCGACGGTCGCCCGCACGATGGCGAGCTCGTCGTCGGGCAGCGCCTCGTCGAGCAGATCGCGCGTCGAGCGGCTGGCGATCCGCCAGGCCGTCCACATGATGAGGCCGGCCACCGCGAGGGCCAGCAACGGGTCGAAATAGGTCCGACCTGTGAGCTCGATCAGGGCGAGACCGGCCGCCACGCCGAGAGAGGTGTAGATGTCGGTCAGGTGATTGCCGGCGTCGGCCTCGAGGGCCGGCGAACCGACGCGTCGCGCGACCCGGTACAGGTAAATGGTGAGGCCGACGTTGACGGCAGCCGAGACGAGCATCACGGCGATGGCCAGCGGGATATGGTCGACCGTCTCACCGGAGATCAGGTGGCGGACGGCCTCGATCACAATGACGATGCCGGCCGCAAAGACGATGGCGGCCTCGATGAAGCCCGAGAAGTTCTCGACCTTGTCGTGCCCGTAACGATGACGCAGGTCCGCGGGGCGCGACGCCCTGCGCACAGCCACCAGGGCGATGATGGCGGCCGCCAGGTCGGTGCTCGAGTGCACCGCCTCGGAGATAATGCTGATCGAGCCCGTGAGCACGCCGACCAGCAGCTTGAAGGCGATCAGCGCCGCATTGACGACGATCGACACCCACGCGGCACGCGATTTCGCGGCGGCGTTGTCGTGGCTCACTGTGACGCGCCCCTTTGCCCGCGGTCAGTCGTTCTCGGGATCGTGCGAACGCGGTTCGACGTGCACCAGGGCCTCGGAGTTGGGCAGCAGCTCGGCGATGTCGGCCTCGATGTGCTCTGCGACAGCGTGGGCCTCGGCGACGGTCATGTCGTCGGGCACGGTGACGTGCAGGTCGATCAGACGCTTGCTGCCCGCCTTGCGCGAGCGCAGTCGGTGAAAGCCGATGATGAGCTTGCCACGATGCTCGGCCACCTTCTCGCCGATGAGCTCGAGCTCGTCGTCGGGGAGAGCCTCGTCCAGGAGCACGCGGGTCGAGTGACTGACCAGGCGCCAGCCGGTCCAGACGATGAGCATGGCGACCCCGATCGCCAGGATCGGGTCGAAGTACTGCCAGCCGGTGATACGCACGAGGATGAGGCCGGTTGCGATGCCGGCCGACGTATAGACGTCGGTGAGAAGGTGGGCGGAGTCGGCTTCGAGCGCCGCCGAGTCGGTGCGCCGCGCGACGGGCGCTAGGACCTTGCGGGAGATCACGAGGTTGGCGAGGGCCGAGACGAGCATCACGCCCACGGCGAGCTCGAGATGTTCGATGTGCGGCCCGTGGATGATTCTCTGGACGGCCTCGTAGACGATGACGACGGCGGCCACGATGATCAGTAGGCCTTCGATCACGCTGGAGATGTTCTCGACCTTCTCGTGCCCGTACCGATGCGACGGGTCGGCCGGCCTGGCTGCCGCCCTGACCGACACGAGGGCGATGGTCGAGGCCACGAGGTCGGAGCCCGAGTGCAGCGCCTCGGAGATGATGCCGATCGAGCCCGAGACCACACCAACGACGAGCTTGAACACGATGAGGATCGCGTTCGAGCCGATCGAGGCCCAGGCGGCGCGCGCCTTCAGCCGGTGGTTGTGGACGTCGCTCATCGACGTCGTGCTCACGGCGGCGAGCTCTCGCCCAGGCGCGCGAGCAGCGCCCGCGCCGCTCGCGCGCGGTGGCTCTGAAGGTTCTTGTCGGCCTCGCTCATCTCGGCGACCGTCACCGCAAGCCCGGCCGGCACGAACAGCGGGTCGTAGCCGAACCCCGCGGCGCCGCGTGGCGCCGCGGCGATGACGCCCGGCCACTCGCCGCGCACCGCCCGCGACTCGGTCGCTCCGTCGACCACGTAGGCGATCACGCACACGAAGCGCGCCGCGCGATCGAGCGTGCCGGGCGAAGCGGCCTGTGCGGCCGGCGCGGCGAGCTCGGCGAGCAGGCGCCGGTTGTTCCCGGCGTCGTCGCCCTCGCGACCGGAGTAGCGCGCCGAGATCACGCCGGGCGCGCCGCCCAGGGCCGCGACCTCGATGCCCGAGTCGTCGGCGATGACCACGAAGGGCGGCACGGCGGCATCTCTCGCGCTCCGCCGCCGGCCAGCGGCGCGCGAGCCGTGCCCGACGGCGCTCCCGCGGAACGCCCGCGGTCGGCAAGCGCGCGGGCTAGAGCTTCGGCCTTGCCGCGCGCGTTGTCTTCGAACGAGGTGACTCCCTCGGGCGGCAGCTCGATGCCGGCGGGCATGGGCTCGACGTCGTGGGGGCTCAAGATCGCGCGGTACTCGGCGAGCTTGTGGGCGTTGCCGCTGGCGAGCACGAAGCGCATCAGCGCGCCGGTCCGCCATCGGGTGCACCCGTCCCGCCGGGCGAGCCTGTGCCGCCGGGCGAGCCTGTGCCGCCGGACACGACTGCCCCACCAGCCGCGATGGTCGCCTGCTGCACGGCCACGATACGGGTCACCCCGACGGCGGCCAGATCGAGCAGCGTGTCGAGGGTCGCCCGCGGAAAGGGCTCGCCCTCGGCGGTGGCCTGCACCTCGATCAGGCGACCCTCGCCCGTCATGACGACGTTCATGTCGAGCGCCGCGGCCGAATCTTCGTCGTAGTCGAGGTCGAGCCGCGGCTCGCCGTCGACGATGCCCACCGAGACGGCCGCCACGTCCTCGAACAGCGGCAGCCGCGGCCAGCGGGCGCCGCGGCTCAGCTTCTCCAAGGCGATCACGAGCGCCACGTAGGCGCCCGACACGGCCGCCGTGCGCGTGCCGCCGAACGCCTGCAGCACGTCGCAGTCGACGTGCAGCGTGCGCTCGCCCAGCGAACCGAGGTCGACCACGGCCCGCAGGCTGCGCCCGATCAGCCGCTGGATCTCCTGCGTGCGGCCGGCCTGCTTGCCGCGGACCGCCTCGCGGGGCGTGCGGTCGGCGGTGGCGGCCGGCAACATGCTGTACTCGGCGGTCAGCCAGCCGAAGCCGCTGCCGCGCCGCCAGCCGGGAACGCCGTCGACGATCTTGACGGTGCACAGGACGTGAGTGTCGCCGAGACGCACGATCACCGAGCCGTCGGCGAACTTCGCCACGTCGCGTTCCATGGACAGGGGTCGCAGCTCGTCGGTCTGTCTGCCGAGTCTCACGCAGGTCACCTCTTCAGTCGGGATGGCGTCCGCTCGGGGATCGCGAGCGGGCGGGGAGTCCGAAGGCCGCGCCGTGCGAGCGGATCAGCTGCAAGACGACGAGCCCGCCGGTGAACAGGACGACCGCCTCGCCGAGGGCCACCAGGCCGACGCTGGGCCAGAACGGCAGATGCGAGACGAGCGCGAGCTCGGCGCCGACGCCCAGCCCATTGACGACCACCGGCGCCGCCAAGGCTACCACGCGAAGTCCGATGCGCCACATGATCAGAGCGGAGATGAGCGTGAGCAGCGAGCCGAACACGACGTCGGCCAGACCCATCGAACTGGTCAGGCCGTTGGCCACGGCCGTGCCGAGCGTCAACCCGACCACCGCCGCGGGATCGACGCAGGCGAACGGCAGCAGCGCTTCGGAGATGCGGAACTGCACCTGGCCGGACGCCAGTCCGAAGGCGCCGGCGATCAGCGTCAGGACGACGTAAGCGGCCGCGTAGCTGCTACCGCGGGCGAGCAGGCGAGTGGTCACGGCCGACCAGCGCTTCGAGGCGCTCGAGCCCGACCTGCTCGACGTCGTCGAGCGGCATCTGCAGGAACCGCGCGCCCACGGAGCGAAACGCGTCGACCTCGCCCGTGCAGTAGAAGCGATAGGAGCCCTCGCGCTCGGCTTTGGTCTCGATGCCTTGACGCAGCAGGAGCTCGGCCACCTCGCGGGCGATCTCGGCGGCCGGATTGACGAGCGTGACGTCGCGACCGAGGTGGCGCTGCAGCAAGGGCGCGATCAGCGGGTAGTGGGTGCAGCCCATGATGACGACGTCGGGGCGCCGCTCCTTGAGCGGCGCCGTGAACCGCCGCACGGCGGCCACGATCTCGTGGCTGGCTACGTCGCCCTCCTGGATGAACGACGCCAGGCCGGGGCAGGCCTGCTGGATCACCTCGGCACCGCCGTCGAGCGTGCCGACGGCGCGCACGTAGCTGCCGCTGGCCACCGTCGCCTCGGTGGCGAGCACGCCGATGCGCCGGTAGCGCGAGGTCTGCACCGCGGCCCGCGCGCCGGGCATGACGACCCCGATGATCGGTGTGGAGAACTGCTCCTGGAGCGCCGGCAGGGCCGCCGCGGTAGCCGAATAGCAGGCCACCACGAGCAGCTTGACGGGGGTGGCGTCGAGGAACGTCGCGATCTGGCGGGCAAAGAGACGCAGCTCGTCCTGAGTCTTGGAACCGTACGGGAACCGCGCCGTGTCGCCGAGGTAGATGAAGTCCTCGGCCGGCAGGGCGACCAGACATTCGTGCAGCACGGTCAGCCCGCCGATGCCCGAATCGAACATGCCGATCGGACGGTCGCGCAGCGCGGCGGGGTCGTCGGCGGGTGGTCCGGTCACCGTCCTGCTCCTCGGCGATTTGCGGAAAGTGCGCGGAAGTATACCGCACCGCATCGCGCACCTCCGGATTCGCGATTTCGCCGCGTTTGTCTGTCAAGCCCTGCCCGATGGCCGCCGATACAGTCAGCGAGGGCCGCCGCGAGCACACGATGGGAGCGGCCCCGGGCGAACACGAGGCGTGCGCCATGGGCGACGGCGACATAGAAAGGTTCATCTTTCCGGACGGCAGCGAACGCGACATGCTGGTCTTCGAGACCGAGTCCGCGGCCAAGCCCGAGCCCAAGTCCAAGGCCACCTCGGGCACCACGTGCCCCCTCACCGCCGCGGCGCCCGCGCCGGCGCCACGCGAGGCTCACATCTGCCCGCTGTGCGGGTCGGCCCTGGTGCATCCGACCGACTGGCGGCGTACCGGGACTGCGTGCTGGCGTGTCACCTTGCGCTGCCCGAACTGCGAGACGGTACGCACGGTCACGCTCGTGCGTGAAGAGGTAGAGCAATTGAACCGCGCTCTTTACGAAGGCACTGAGCGACTCGCCCGCCAGGCCGACCAGCTCGTCCGCCACCACTTCGAGGAGGAGACGGCAAAGTTCGTAGCCGCCCTCGACGCCGACCTCATCCTGCCGATCGACTTCTGAGCTACATGTTCCTTGCCATGTGGGTGGTGAGCTCGCCGAGCCGCTGCGTGTAGCTGCCCATCTCGTTGTCGTACCAGCCGAAGACCTTGACGTGTGTGAGCGGCACGCGCAGCGTCTGGGGCGCCGCCCCTCCCCGCCGGGCGCCGCGGGGACCTTGAGGTCGATGAAGCCGGTGCGCGTATGAGTCTCGACGCCCTCGATCACCACGGCGGCGTTCTCGCCCAGCATGTCGGCGGAGACGTTCTGCTCGTCGCTGAAGACGAGCAGTCCTTCGGCTTCGCCGCGCGCCGCGTCGCGGTAGATACCGTTCACGACCTCGCGCCCCACGGCGACCGTACCGTCGGGCAGCGTCTCGCTCTGGAAGGTGACGTTGAGGATGATGAGGCTCACGCTCGCCGTGGGGATGCGCACCGAATCGGCCATGAAGCCGATGCGCGCGATCTCGGGCATGACGAGCTCCAGGGCCGCCGCGGCGTTGGTCGAGGTGAGCACCACGTTGTTCAACGCGCTGCGCGTCTTGCGCAGGTCGGTCGCGCCGGCCGCCGGGACGGCGTCGAGCACGGGCTGTGAATTGGTCGCCGCGTGCACCGTGCTCATGCCGGCAGTGATCATGTTGCGCGTGAGATCGCGCTCGAGCAGCGGCCGCAGCATATGGGCCAGCGCCGTCGTCGTACACGACGCCGCCGAGACCAGCCGGTGCCTGGCGGGGTCGTACTGATAGTCGTTGATGCCGTGGATGAGGATGGCTGCGTCGTCGGGTAACGGGGTGCCCGGCTGACCGCTCTTGAACGGCGAGCTCTGCACCACGGCCCAGGCGCCGGCGGCCAGATGACCACGCAGCGCTCCCCTGGGCGCGTCGGCCTCGGCGTAGGGGTCGCGAAAGCGACCCGTGCACTCCACCACGAGCGCCACGCCGTTGTCCTTCCAGGGGATGTCCTTGGGGTCGCGCGCCTCGCGCAGCACGACGATCTCCTTGCCGTAAGCGGTAAGCAGGCCGCGCTGCTCGTCGACGACCTGCACGTCGCGCACGCCGCCCTGCCCGTGCAGATAGCGGTGCAGAGGGCCGTACGTGCTGTCTTTGGCGATGTACTGCACGACCGCGTCGAGCGAGGTCCCGACCGGCCGGCCGACGTTCACCACAATGCGCTCGAAGTCGTCGCGCCCCAGGTGATACCACAGCACGAGCTTGCCGATGCGGCCGAGACCGTTGATGCCGAGCGTTCGTTGCACACCCATCGCCTGATCGCCTCCTGTCGGCGGACCGCCCCCCCGCGGGCCTGGACACTGGGCCGGCGGCCTCCGCGGTCGCCGGCCGCAGGTCGTGCGAGTCGAGCACGGTCATCCTAGAGGCTCGTGGCGGCCCCGGGCAATGGAGCTAAGGTATCATTCGAGTCATCATGGACACGCGCCAGGTACCCTTCGACTCCGACGCCCTGCGGGCCAACATCGCCAGCACCGCCCAGACCGTCGTCATTCCCGATCGCTACCAGCCGCTGGTCGCCGCCGTCGCTGAGTTCTACGGCGTACGCACCTCCCTTACCGAGACGGTCGGCGAGTACTTCCACACGTTTCGTAACGTCGACCTGCTGGTCGAGGGTTTCCAGACCATCCTGTTGCGCAACTGGAGCTACTTCGAGCGTTCCGAAGAGCGCGAGACCCTGTTCGGTCTGCTCGCCGAGCTGGTCCTCGAGCTGCTGCACGCGCCGCTCGCCGATGCCCAGTTCTCGCTGCTGCTGCGCGGGATCACGACCTGGTGCACGGCCGCCCTGAACGGCTCGCACGGCGCCGCCTACGACGAGTCGCTCACAGTGGTCGGTGAGGCCCTGAGCCGCCTGCTGCCCGAGCATCCCTCGGCCTTCCTGGAGCGTGACGCGCTCCTTTCCGACCTCGTTTCCAGAGCGGTCCGGCGGCCCGCTCTGGCGCCGATCTACACCGAGCTCTACCGCGCCCTGCTCACGACGGGCTACCGCCGCGTCGACGAGCGCCTCGACGTGCCCGGCTGGGCTCTGGCCCAGGGTGCGGGGCTCACCGACCCGGCCGCCATCGCCAGGCGTTTCACCTTTCTTGCCAAGCGTCACCTGGCCGCCCTGCTCACCTCCGCCGAGACCGCCTCCTCAGACGAGCTGCTGCTGCCCGACCGCCCTGTGTTCTCGGACATTCTCGGACAGGCGATCGATCAGCTCTTCCAGGTCGAGAACCTCGAGGACCGTTTTGCGGTCTGCCTCTACTTCTTGCGTGACGACACGCTCGGCTACCGCCAGGACGAGGTCATGGTCGATCTGCTGGGCGTCGTCAAGCAGATGCTGCTGCCCGACAGGCACATGGATGTCGAGACGATCCTGAGCCGCCTTACCACGTTCTTCCGCGACCGCGACAACCAGTTCCTGCTGATGCGCTTCAAGTGCTACGAGGCCATCGGGGTCGCCATCGGCGAGGCCTGCAACATCGAGGCCGCCGACCATCTCCTCGAAGACATCCTCTCGTGGCGCTTCCAGTACCCCGACATCAGCGGCTCGACCGACGAATGGGAGACGGTGGTCAACCCTTACCACCTGCCCAAGATCCGCTGCTGGATGCACATCATCGAGTCGAATCCGGCGCTCTACGAGCGTCTCGCGGCCGCACTCAACGTGCAGCTCCGCCTGGGCGGTGTGTACATCGCCGACACCGACCTGTTCCAGCGCGACGTCACCCGCTTTCTGAACGCCGACATCAGACCGATCTACTTCGTCGCGAAGCAGTTGCTGCGCACCCTTCCGGTGTACTTCAGCGAGGTCGGCGCCGAGGGCGAGTTTCGTGCCGTCTCCACCGAGATCGACGAGATGTGCTGGCGTCGCGATACCCTCATGCACTTCCTGCGCAAACAGTCGCACGCGGAGTCGTCGAACCGGCTCGTGGCGTTCAGTCACGCCGTCCTGCACTACTGGATGACCCTCGACCCCTCGCGACTTGAGCCCTTCCTGTCGGCCAACACGCTGGCCGCCGTGCGCATCGAGCGGGAGTGGGCGCAAGGTCCGCACGAGACGCTGCTGGCCCTGCAGAGGCGCTGCGCCTCCCGGGAGGCACCCGGCACGGTCGAGTCACTCCCGGCGGCGGACCGCGACGAAGCCTTCGTCGAGCGGCTGCTGACGCTCACTCCGGCCGCACTCGAGGCCCAGCTCGCCAAGCTCGCGACCGACCCGGCGTTGCGCGATTTCGCCCGCGAGGGGCAGCACGCGGGCAGCGTCGATCACCGGCGCCGCGTGCTGCTGATGGTGCGGGTCTACCAGCTTCTCGCCCAGAAGTACTCGCTGTCGGCCGACGACGTGGGCAGCGCCGTCGCCCGGCACCTGCGCCTGAGCGACAAGGTGCGACGGCGTTTCGAGCGCGCGCTGCACGCCTGGCAGGCCGGCCCCAGCCCGGCGCGCCGCGATCGCCTGCTCGACGCCGGCCTCAGCGTGCTCGAGGAGCTCAAGGCCATCGTCCTCTCCCCCACGGCATCGGCCGCCACCGAGAACATCTACCAGAAGCGCCACATCGCGGCCGGCATCCCTTCGATCTACGGCAACTACAGCGAGCCCAAGTTCGACGCCCTGGGACTGTCGTTTCGCGTCGAGAACCTCGTCGGACGGCTGCTCGACGACCTGGTCGCCGAGGGCATCGAGCCTTTCGTGACGCGCGGCTCGCTGCGTCGCATGTTCACCATCATCGAACGCTTCGAGCGCGCCCTGGCCGTCGACGGCGTCGACTCGCGGGCCCTCGCCGCCAACCTGAGCATGCTGAAGGCGAGCTTCGCGGGCCGCACGTTCACGTTCCGCCAGTACCAGAACGTGTTCCAGTTCCTCGTGAACAGCGTCACCGGACTCTCGGCGAGCTCCATCCTCAGCCACGACCAGGTGCTGCACACAGTGCTCGTCAACGACCCGCGCCAGTGCGAGGCACGCTCCCTGTCGGTCGACGCGGTCGCCGAGATGGTGCTGCGCGAGGTACTGGTCTCGGCGCTGGGCATGCAGGCCGTCGACCGCTACGTAGCGGCCGCCCTGCGCCAGATCTCGACACTGAACAAACGTCTCGGCAGCCAGGCCCTCAGCCGCATGATGAACTACGACGAGGACCGCCTGATCAGCCCCATCCACAAGGCCAAGCCGGGCACCGACGACCAGACCACTCTGGGTTTCAAGGGCCTTGGGCTCAAGCAGATGGCGTCCTACGGGCACCGGGTGCCCGAGGGTTTCATCCTCACCACCGAGCTGGCCGGCGCCCTGCCCGCCATGTCGTACCGGCCGCTCTACGACGACACCCTCCGGCGCATCGGCAAAGCCGTGAACGAGCTCGAGAAGCTGACCGGCCTGCGCTTGGGCGACCCGTCCCGCGCCCTGCTGCTGTCGGTCCGTTCGGGCGCGGCGATCTCCATGCCCGGACTGATGACCACCTTCGTCAACGTCGGCTTGAACGACGAGCTCGCCGAAGCGCTTTCGAGCGAGCCGCGCCTCGGCTGGGCGGCCTGGGACTGCTACCGTCGTTTCCTGCAGTCGTGGGCCATGTCGGTCGGCATCGACCGCGACTTCTTCGATGCCATCATGACCGAGTTCAAGGAGCGCTACGGGGTCGAGCAGAAGCTCGACTTCACGCCGGACCAGATGCGCGAGATCGCCTTCACGTACAAGACGAGGGCCCAGGAGACAGGCGTCGTGTTCGTCGACGATCCCTTCGAACAGATCGTGGCGTGCGTGCAGAAGGTGCTCGAGTCGTGGGACTCGCCCCACGCGCGCCTGTACCGCCGGCACCTCGGCATCGCCGAGGAATGGGGCACCGCCGTCGTCGTACAGCGCATGGTCTTCGGCAACCTGAGTCGCGAGTCGGGCTCGGGCGTCACCTTCACGCACAACCCGCTCGAACCCTACAGCCGGCAGGCCCGCCTGTTCGGCGACTACGCCGTGCGCAGCCAGGGCGAAGACCTGGTCGGCGGCCTGGTGTTCCCGCTGCCGGTCTCCGAAGCGCAGCGACTCGGCAGCCGCACCTACAGCGACACCGAGCACTCGCTCGAGCGCGACTACCCCAAGGTCTACCGGGAGCTGCTGTCGGTCGCGCGCGAGCTGGTGGGCGAGCGCGAGTTTGATCCCCAGGAGATCGAGTTCACCTTCGAGTCGCCCGCCGCCGACGACCTCTACGTGCTGCAGAAGCGGGCCGTCGTGCAGGAGCAGTCCAAAGAGTCCGCCTACTTCGACACCTCCGCGCCCGACTACGGCTCTCCGGTGGCGGTCGGCATGGGGGTGGCGGGAGGCGCCTACAGCGGACGCGTGGCGGTCAACGCCGAGCAGATCGACTGGTTGCTGGCCCAGGCGCCGGCCGAAAACGTCGTGCTCCTGCGACCCGACACGGTGCCCGAAGACATCGCCATCATCACCCGCGTCAACGCCATCCTGACCGCGCGCGGCGGGGCCACCTCGCACGCCGCCGTCACCGCCAAGCGCCTCGGCAAGACGGCGGTGGTCGACTGCCGTGAGCTCGAGGTGATCGAACGCCAGGGTGCGGCGCGCCTGGCCGGCGCCGAGCTGCACGTCGGCGACTGGCTGTCGATCGACGGACGCACCGGCAACATCTTCCTAGGCCGCATCCCCACCGTGGCCGAGCCGGCGCTGACCGCCCTCGACTGAAGAAAGGCCTGGTCCGGCGGCGCTACCCGACCCCGACGGGAACGCCTGACCTGTCCTAGCCCCGCGGCGGCGACGTCCGATTGGCCAGCAGCACTCCGGCGACAACGACGACGGCCGCCAGCGCCTGCCCCACCGTGAAACGCTCGCCGAGCACAAGGAACGCCGCCCCCACCGCGATCACCGGCACCAGGTTGGTGAACGCCGAGGCCCTGCCGGCAGGCACGAACCGCAGGCCGTAGTTCAACAACAGGTAGGCGACGATCGAGCCCAGCAGCGCGAGGTAGAGCACCGCGCCCACGGCGGCTGTCGTGGGCGTCTTGACGCCCACGACAGCCGCCTCTACGGCCGCCAGGGGCGCCATGAACAGCGCCCCGAACAGGTTCTGGAAGGTCGTCACAAACAGCGCCGAACGGGTGACGAGCAGGCGACGCGCCATCACCGTGTAGATCGCGCCGGACAGCGAGGCCGAGAGCACGAGCAGATCGCCGCTCAGGGTGGCGCCGCCGGCCCCGCGCGAGCCAAGCGACACGAGCGCCGCGACACCGGAAAACGACAGCGCCACCCCCAGCCACTGGCCGGCCGCGGTGTGCTCGCGCACGGTCAGCGCATTCAGGACGAGCACGAAGATTGGGATGGTGGCGATCAGGATGGCGGCGGCACTCGCGCTCGTGCGGGCGATGCCCAGGTTCTCGAAGGTGAAATAGACGGTGAGCGAGACAAAGCCCAGCAGCGCCAAACGTGCGAGCTCGCGGCGCGACACCGCCTCGCGCTCGCCGCGCAGCCGCCAGACGAGCCCCAGGATCGCGCCCGCGACGGTGAACCTGACGAAGGCGATCAGGAGCGGCTCGAAGCCGCGCAGGGCCACCTTGGTGGCTACGAACGTCCCGCCGAAGGCGACGGTCGAGACCACGAGGGCGAGGTAGGCCTTGACCGGGGAGTGCGGTGCGGGCGGGTGGTTCACCCCCGGACTCTACCGCAGGCGGGGCCGGCGGACGAACACGCATCCGGCCGAAGCCGAGGGTCGCGTCGAACGCCTCACGCGCTTCGCCATCATGGAGACGCCCGGGAGTGTGTCTACAACGTGTTGAGCCCTCTGGAGAGTCGCGGTCCGCGCAGGCTCCTCCGCCCGACGGTCCTACTCCTCGACTGCTCGCGACGTCGCCCGCCGGCGAGACATCCAGACGGCTGTGCCGATCAGCACGATCGCGACCAGTCCGACGGCAAGCCAGACCATCGGGCTGGTGCCGCTCGCGGTCGCCGCGGTCGTCGGCTTGAGGTTCAGGTACGAGTCGACATTGCCGGCGGTGTAGAAGGCCGGGCCGTGACCGTCGTTTACCTGGGTCCAGCCCGTCCACTTGGCTGTGTTGAAAGCCTCGAAGAAGTCCGGGTAGGCAAGCACCACCCAGGGCGTCTGCTCGTACATGAGCTGCTGCATCTGCCAGATGATGTCCTTGCGTTGCAGCGGATCGAGCGCAGCCGCCTGCTGCTTGCACAGAGCGTCGTAAGCAGCATTCGACCAGCTCGGTTCGTTGGTGCCGCCGATCTGCGCCGTGGTCTCAGCGGTCAGCGTCTCCCCAGGGTCGACGTAGCCCAACCAGCTGTTGATGTACATGTCGAAGTCGGGCGCGTAGGTGGTGCCCTTGAAGTTCCACAGGCGCGCGTTGAGCGCTCCGGCGTCGAGCACGGTGAAATCGATCTTGAGTCCCAGTTGCTGCAACCAGCCGGCGATCAGCTTGCCTTCGGTCTGTGAGGGAACGTTGTCGGTCGTGGCCGAGAGGCGGAGCGTGATCGGGTCGCCGTGCTTGTCGACGCGCCGCCCGTTCTTCAGCGGATAGCCGGCCTGGTCGAGCAGCTGAGCGGCCTTGGCCAGGTCGAAGGGATACTCCTGGCCCGTGGCCGGCTGCCAGTGGAAGTCGGGATCGGTCCAGGTCTTCGGCGGCAGGATCGTGGTGCCGGGTGTGGCGTAGCCTTCGAAAGCGATCGTGCACAGGCGTTGCCGGTCGATCGCGTAGTTCACGGCGTTGCGGAACCGCCAGTCGCGGAGCACCGGGTTGCCCAGTGAGCTGCTCCCGCCATAGCAGTTGAAGTTCAGGTACTCCCAGTTGTAGTAGGGGTAGGCCAGTACCTGGAGCCCGGCCGCCGACTTGAGGCTGTTGAACTGGGCGACCGGGATGCCCCAGGCGGCGTCAATGGCGCCGGACTTCAAGTCGGCAGTCATGGTGTCGGCGTCCTGGTAGGACTCAAAGATGATCTCGCTGAGCGCGGGTCGCTTGCCCCAGTAGTAGGGATTCCTGGCCATCCGAACGAACGACCCCTTGTTCCATTGGACGACAGAGAAGGGCCCGCTGCCGACGATGGGGACGGGGTTGGTGTAGCTTGTCGTGGCGGCCTGAGGCGAGACCTTCTCCCAAATGTGCTTGGGGACGATCGGCACGAATATCTTCTCCATGTCGGCCTTCGGACTCGAGCAGGTGATGCGCACCGTGGTCGGGTCGAGCGCCGTGGCTCCGACGATCCCCTCGGTCGACAGCTGCATGTTGAGCATCTTGTTCTTGACGATGTAGTTGTAGGTGAACGCCACGTCGTCGGCGGTGAGCGGTTGACCGTCGCTCCATCTCACGTGCGGGCGCAGATGGATGGTCCAGACCTTGCCGTCGGCGGAGAGTCCGCCGTTTGCCACCGTCGGGTACTCGCTGGCAAGGTCGAGGGTCGGCTTTGAGGTGGTCCCGAAGCCGAACAGGAAGTCGTAGTTCATCGACCAGATCTCGTAGTCCTGATTCTGCCAGCCGATGAACGGGTTCAGGTTGTCGGGCTCGGTGGTCCAGCCGATCCTGAGCACCGGGCCGGCTGAGGGGCTGCTCGACGGCGAAGTCGATGCCATCGCGCTCGTCAGGCCGACCGCCAGACCCGCCGCCAGGATCGCGACGACGATCGCAATGAGCGGCCGCGGTATCGGTGTGCGTCTCTTGCTCATGATCTCCCCCTAGCTCAGCAGCGCGTGGCCGATGGGTCGCAGGTCAGGGTCGGCAGGCAACTCGTCGATCCCGATGAGGGCGAGAACGACGGCCTTCTGAAAGTGCTTGCGGTTGGCTGCCATCGACCAGACGAGCGAGGCCGGGCCGTCGATGATCTCGTCGGTCACCTCGTCGCCGCGCACCGCTGGGAGACAGTGCATGAAACGGGCGCCGGGCTTGGTCTTCGCCCAGAGCTTCGCATTGACCTGGAGATGACGGTTCTCGCGGCGTATCTCAGCGACGCGGTCGGGCGGCTCGGTCCACCACCACAGCGACGTGTAGATGTAATCCGCCCCGGCGATCGCTTCGTCGGCCTCGCCCGTCACCAGCAACCGCGTACCGCAGACCCGGCAGTTCTCCTCGACCGCCGCTCGAACGCCTGCGGGCAGCGGGAAGTGCTCGGGCGTCGCCACGCTTACGTTCATGCCGAGCCGGGAGAAGGTGAGCGCCACCGAGTCGCACATGCAGTCCCCGTTGCCCAGAAAGGCCATGGTCGCCCCCTCGAGCGGTCCGCCGGCCTCGATGATCGTCATCGCGTCGCTGACCGACTGGATGGGGTGGTCGTAGTCGCCGGCCTCGCCGTTGATCACCGGGATCGTGGCGAACTCCGCCAGCTCCTGCAGAACGGCGAGCGTCTGGGTGCGGGCCATCAGCGCATCGAGAAACTGCGACAGGGCCCGCGCCGTGTCGGCCACGCTCTCGCGGCCCGGCAGATGCATCTCTCCGGGCCGTAGATAGACGGCGTGGCCGCCGAGCTCGGTCATGCCGGTCTCGAAGCTGACGCGGGTGCGCGTCGAGGGGTCGTCGAAGAGCATCCCCAGGTGGTAGCCCGCCAGGTAGGACGTAAGGCGTCTGCGCTCGCGGAGCGCCTTGAGCTCGATGGCAAGCTTGATCAAGTCGAGGAGCTCATCACGCGTGTATGCCTGGTCGGTCACGAAGTCACGACCGCGGAACCCGGCCAGCGGCGGTAGCGGTGCTGCCCGCATCGATTGGAGTGTGGTCTGGGATGCTGCTGCGACGTGTGTCATGCAGCCACCCCCCCTTCCGCTACTTCCGGGGACATCTGTCTGCGCGTTGATTTATCGGACAATAAACACACCGGGCAGTGCTGTCAAGTTGCGGATGTTCGTTTCGGGTTCAGGCGGTGTTCGAGCGGTGGCGGATCGGCTGGACCGGCGACCGACTTCGTCGCTGCCGCTCAGGCTGGCGTGACTTCGTCGCGCCCTTCCAGCCAGGCGTGCATCATGCGCTGCCACAAGCGGAAGGTGCCGTCGTGGTCGAAGCGCTCGCGGTCGGCGGCGTACTGGACCGCGAGTCCTTCGACGACGGCCACGCTCAGGGCGGCCAGCCGGTCGAGATCGGCCGTGCCGAGATCTGCCCCTACCCCCTCGAAGCAGCGTCGGTCGAGCTCTCGTGACGAACGGTAGGACTCGGCCAGGCGTGCGCGCATGGAATCGTCGTGCATGATGTGAGGCAGCAGCTCATAGAAGGCGCGAAAGCCGAGCCAGTCGGCAGAGATACTGCGTTGAGCGTCGAGGAGGGCATCGACCCTGGCCTCAGGATCACTGATCTCTTCGAGTCTCTGCCTGAGGTCGGTGTCTTCGTCTTCCATGAGCAAATCCACGACCGCTTGCAGCAGGCCGCGCTTGTTGCCGAAGTAATAGGCGACCAGCGCCCGGAACTCGCCGGATTCGTCCTCGATCTCCTTGAGGGTGACGTGCGCGTAGCCGCGCTCCGTGAGGATCCGCTTGGCCGCACCGAGGATGCGCTGCGCTGTAGGCGAGTCCTCCGGCGCGGAACGGAACCTGCCCGCAGGTCGGTCGTTGTGCTTGGGCATCTGGACCCCCGATCGACAATGCTGTCGCTTTATCCTACGCCGTTGGCGCCCGGTCGGTGAACGCCCGGCCGAACCCTTGGCTCGTGAGTTGTTTTATCGTACAATCAACAGCACTCTCCACCAAGAACCATCGCGTCACAGACCGGAGGAGCCGAGATGCAGGACGCTCATGCCCAGACCGCAGCGCCTCACGGCGCGTTCCTCACGCCGCGCGCCGCCGGCTATCGCATGCCGGCCGAGTGGGCGCCCCACGAGCGCTGCCTGATGGCCTGGCCGTCGTCGGCGCGCACGGAGGTCTGGGGCGAGTACTACCTGCACGCCCAGGCGAGCTATGCGGCGGTGGCGCGTGCCATCGCCGCCTTCGAGCCGGTGACCATGGTGGCACGGCCAGACGATGCCGGGGCCGCGCGCAGCTACTGCGGTTCTGAGAACATCGAGGTGCTCGAACTGCCGATCGACGACTCGTGGCTGCGCGACAGTGGCCCGATCTTCCTGCTCGGCCCCGGCGGCGAGCCGGCGGTCGCCGACTTCCGCTTCAACTCATGGGGCGAGAAGTACCTGCCCTACGACCTCGACGCGACGGTGAGTGAACGCCTCTGCGACCATTTCGGGGTGAAGCGGTTCCCGGCGCCCCTCGTGCTCGAGGGCGGCGCCATTACCGTCGATGGCGAGGGTACGCTGGTGACCACCGAGAGCTGCCTGCTGCACCCGAGCCGCAACCCCGAATTGACGAAGGACGAGATCGAGCGACACCTCAAGGACTACCTGGGTGTCGAGAAGGTCGTCTGGCTACGGTCCGGCCTCGGTCCGGAAGAAGACCCCGACACCGACGGTCACGTCGACGGGGTCGCCTTCTTCGCCGGGCCGGGTCGCGTGGTGCTGCACATGGTGCGGGACCCGGCCCACCCCGACTACGACGCCTTCCAGGAGAACCGCCGGCGTCTGGAGACCACCGACGCACGGGGGCGCGCGCTCGAGGTGGTCGAGTTCGACGCACGGAGCCGGCCCGTGATGCTGGGCGGGGTGAGTATCGTCGAGAACTTTGTCAACGGCTACTTCTGCAACGGCGGGCTGATCGTCCCGACGGCTGGGACGGTCGACGACGAGTCCGCCCTCGAGCGCCTGCGCGCGATCGTGCCCGACCGCAAGGTCGTCGGCGTGCCCTCGCCGGTGATCGCCTACGGTGGCGGGGGCGTGCACTGCATCACCCAGCAGGTGCCGCGAAGCGTCCCGCCGGCGTCTGCCCCGAAGAAAAGCCAGTGACCGTCGTCTAGGCGAACACCATCACATCGGTCGCCTTGACGATGCCGACTGCAGGCACGCCCTCCTTGAGGCCGAGCTCGTCGATGGCCTCGTTGGTGATGGAGGCGGTGAGAAGATCACCGTCGGCGAGCTTGAGTACGACATGCCCGTTCACGGCACCCCTGGTGACCTTCTCCACCGTACCGCAGAACTGGTTGCGAGCGGAGAGCCTGTCGAGATGCTCGCTGCCCGCGGCGACAAGGACGCTGGTCGCCTTGATAACGGCGGTCGCTTCCTGACCGGCCCTGAGGCCCAGATCCTCGATGGCCTCCATCGTGATGTCGGCCTTCACGGCATCTGTGCCCAGCCGGATGGTGACGACGCCGTTGACGGCGCCCTCGGTGACCTGATCCACGGAGCCCTTGAACTGGTTGCGCGCTGAGAGTTTCACGACCATTCCCTTCTCTCTTGTCAGGCGATCCGCAGCTTCTCCGCGGTTCGCCCTGACCGCCCTTGGTACCTGTGGTGATCTACCCTCGAATCGGCACGGCGGAAGCACATTGCGCAAATAACGGTTGATTTCGTCTTGTTTCGTCACATATCGTACCGTCTCGTCACGACCCGCTCTGCTGGGACGGCAAGAGCAGGGAGCGGATTCGTGGAGTATCCCGCCGAGCCCATCCGAGCGTGAGCGACCGGAGGAGCACCGCATGGCCGACATCCCGCATATCGACGCGCTGACGGCGCGGGAAGTGGCCGCCATCCTCCAGGTCAACAAGAACACCGTCTACAACCTGGCCAAGGCGGGCACGCTCCCCTCGTACAGTGTCGGCCGCAAACTGCGCTTCAGCCTGGATGACGTGCAGTCGTATATCGACGCCTCGAAGAGCGCTCGACAAGAGTTTGCGTCCACGCCGGGCGATACCCGCGCGGCCATGCCGGGCGGCTCTGCTCGGATCCCGGCCCACGCCCAAAGCGCCGCGCGTCACGACGGCGAGTCGATCACCTCAGGCGGGTTCATCGTGGGCGGGCGCGACATGACCCTGGACATCCTGGCGAACCACCTCTCGGCTGCCGGCATCCGTGTGCTGCGCTCATACCAGAGCGGCTACCAGGAACTCGTCGAACTCTACCTGGGGAGAGTGCACGCGGCGGCCATCCATCTCTGGGACGGCTCGACCGCCTCGTACAACCTGCCTTCTGTGAAGCGGCTCGTCCCGGGGACCCCCGTGGTGGTCCTGCACCTGGCCACACGTTCGCAAGGGCTGCTGGTCAAGAAGCAAAACCCGCTCGGTCTGAGTACGTGGTCCGACCTCGTGCGCAGATCGGTCGTGCTGGCGAATCGGGAGAAGGGTTCCGGTTCGCGCGTGCTCCTCGACGAGCATCTGCGGCTGCTCGAAGCCGACCCTCACGCCATCAAGGGCTACGAGCGGGAGATCGTGTCCGAGCTGGCGCAGGGCACGGTCATCGCCCACGGCGGCGCCGACGTGGGCATCGGCACCAGACGGGTGTTCGAGCAGATAGGTGGTCTCGATTACCGGCCGCTGCAGACGGAGAGGCTCGCTCTGGTCATCGCCAAGACGCCTGCCACGGAACCCGCCATCCGCACGGTGCGCGACTTGCTCGGAAGCGAACTGTTCGAATGCGACCTGGCCGCGCTCTCCGGCTACGATTTCACCCAGATGGGTCACAAGCTCTACGAAACGTGAGCTGCCGGTGGGCCGCTCAGCGGGACGTCGCCGCCGACCTGGCGATCTGCATCGCTCCCGCCCTCAGCTGTGTGCGTCCACCGCAGAAGACGCCGGTGCAGCAGCCACGGGCGGCGAAGCACGCCGGGGGATGGCAGTCAGGGCGGAGTGCTCGCACGCCTTGACGCATGCCAGACAGCCGCGGCAGCATTCCGGGTGCCTGAGATGGGCGTGATGGTGGAAGGGAAAGTCGATCATGCCGATGGCGTCGCGCGGACACGCCTCGGCGCAGGCGCCGCATGCTTCGCAAGCGTGTCGGTCCAGGCGCACGTACGGCGTCTCGTGGCGCTGGTTGCGCTGGCGGCGGGACGTTTTTGCTCTCACGTCAGTCTCCCTCGAAAGGTCGTCTCCATGTGTCGGGCTCACGTTCCCTCCATCGCGGATGCGGCTCCGCGAACAGCGCCGAGGACCTCGACCGCCACGCGCACGTCGTCTGGCGAGACGCCGGCACAGACCGCCGCTTCGAAACGGTGCATGCGCTCGTGGAACCCCTCGAACCATTGCCGTCCCCGAGGAGTGAGAACGTAGAGCGCTCGCCGGCCGTCGGTCGCGTGAGGCCGACGCTCGGCCAGCCCATCGGCAACGAGCGCCGCCAGCCCCCTCGTGACGCCCGCAGCATCGACTCCCAGCGCCCGCGCCAGCGCCGCCGTGCCGACGCCCTGCTCCCCCGCGACGGCGAGGAGACGCAACAGAGGCACCCGCGCCGCCGAAGTCCCGACCTCCCGAGTAAAGACGGCCATCAACGCCTGGTAGGTCTGCACGACGTCGCGCACCAGGTGCGATTCGTCTCCCGCATGGCTCAGCGGGCCGGCGTCTCCGAGTGCCCATCGTTCATCCATGACATTATCATTGACAATATCAATGACTCTGTCAAGGACCTATTGAGTGACTGCCCCATCCAGGGGCCACCTTCCTTGCAACCGTGCGCAGCAGAGCGGAGTCGAACCGCCGACGTGGTCTAATACTCGCCCTTGATCACGAAGAACGAGCCCCGGATCGTTCCGGCCAGCCTGGACTTCTGCCGGGCGAACTTGAACTTCCCTTCCAGTTCCGCCGGCACCTCCATCCCCTCCGAGAGCTTGAAGCCGACGGCGCGCTTCTTGGGGTCGTCGACCGTATACATGACGTTGACCTCGAGACCGTCCTCATAGAGGACGTAGGCCCATCTGATGTTCTCCACCTGAAAGCGCGACGTCTCCAGAGGCGTTGCCGCGAACTCGATGGCACGTTCTTCCTTCAGGACCTTGTTCACGTAGTCAAGTGTGTCCCGGCTTTCGCTCGCCGGCGTGACCGTGAACGCATGCTGGTATTTGTTCATGAAGTACCGCGCTTCGTTGGCGCGCAGGCCGGCGAGCGCCTTCGCCACGGGCGAAGACTCCAGGCCCGCGGCAGACACGTTCTCGAAATCGACCACCATGGACACCCTGGTCCCTCCTTTGGTTTCTGGAATGGATGCGTGTTCGGCATCTGCTTTCCCATTCGAGCATGTCAGGGCACCTCGACGGCTCGTCGAGCAAGTCGTCTGCTTGTTCCTAAGCGCCGCCAAGCTCAAGGCGAGGTACGCGACATTCGGCTTCATGCACGAGGGTGTACCTGGCAGCAATGCGCACGCACTCGGACTTGACCGACGGCAGCAGACAGGTAAACTATCTCCTGAGAGGAGTTAGTTTGAAGCCCTATCTGTACGGCGCCGGCGCGGAGTACGCCCTGCACTCCCTGCTCATCCTGGCAACGTCGGACACGCCCATCAGCGTGGTGGACCTGGCCCGGTTTCAGCAGATCCCCGAGCGGTATTTGGCCAAGGTGTTCACGCGCCTGAAGGACGCGCGACTGGTGGTGGGTACCGAGGGTATCGCCGGCGGGTTCGCGCTCGCGCGCCCCGCCGCGGACATCCGCGTGGTGGAGGTGCTGGACGCCGTGGACCCGGACCGCAAGCTGTTCGCGTGTGCCGAGATCCGGCGCAACTGCGCACTGTTCGCAGAGACGCCGCCCGAGTGGGCCACCGCTGGAAGCTGCCGCATCGACCTCTTCATGACCGAGGCCGAGCATACTCTGCGCGACTTCCTCGCCTCGAAGACCATCGCCGACCTGGTCTGCGAGTTCAACTGCAAGGCGCCTCCGGAGTTCGCCGCCGCATCGGGCGGCTGGTTCCAGGAGCGCAGAGCCGGCCGCACTTCTCATCGCGGCCGCAGCACGGGCTCATAGAGCCGAGCCAGGCCCATGCCGGGCACTCACCGAAAGGACGCCCATGGACATCCCCGAGAAGCTGCGAGAGGTACTCAAGAAGGACGGGGTGGTCGCCATCGCCACCCTGAGCCAGGACGGCCCGCACCTGGTGAACACCTGGAACAGCTACGTCCGCCTCACCGATGACGGCCGCATGCTCATCCCCGCCGGCTACATGAACAAGACCGAAGCCAACGTCGCGTTCAACCCCGAGATCCTGGTCACGCTCGGCAGCAGCAAGGTGCCCGGCAGAAACGGTCCCGGGACGGGCTTCCTCATCGAGGGCACAGCGGCATTCTCCGACTCGGGTCCCGACTTCGAAGCCCTCAAAGCGACTTTCGGCTGGATGCGCGCCGTCCTGGCGGTCACGATCAGAACGGCAACGCAGACTCTCTAGCCAGTGCGGGCGAACGCCCGTCTTCTACACACCGATCGCGCTGCGCACGAGCACGACGGTCGAGCGCCCGGCAAGCCACTCCCGCTCGATGAGCAGTACCTTGGCCAGCACGGTGTCGACGCCCATGGTCTCGCGCACGCGGGCCATCTCCCACGGGAAGACGTACTCGCGGACGCGGCACAGGGCCGTCTCGAGGTCGGGCACCACCTTCTGCGCGCCGATCACCAGGATGAGCCTGCCAGCGCCGCTCGCGTAGGGGCCCAGCTGGCTGCCGGTCGCCGAGGCGGCGACCATCAGCCCCTCCAGGGTGATCGCCGCCACGCTGCCCAGCATGAAGTCCGGGGCGCCGATCAGCCTGCGCATCTCGCGGGCCTGCGTGGCGCGGTCCATCTTCAGCAGTCTCGGTCGCAGAAAGTCGTAGCGCCCCGAGTCTTGAAGCTCCGCGAAGATCCCGGCGTCCTCCAGGGTCTTGGACTTGCCGGCGTGCACCTCCGCTCCCTCCGGGATGCGCTCAAGCACCGCCCGCCGGGCCTCGCCGCCGTCGGCGACGACGAGCGCCTCGAAGTTGCGCTCCCGCAGCCGATCGGCGACGTCTTCCAGCACCTGCGGCGCTGCGGGCGTCGCGAACCGCTCATCGTCAGACCGTAGTTTCGCCACCAGCGCCTTCCTCTCGATCCGTTGGGCAGGCACGCTCGTCGGCGATGCCGTCGCGCACGACTGTCAGGAGCTTTGAGAGCTGTCGCCGTTGTTCGGCGTCGAGGGCGGCGAACAGCTCGTCCTCGGCGTCGCGCTGAGCGGTCGCCGCCTTGTCGAGCCGGCGCGCACCGGCAGCCGTGAGCGACACGACGTGCCGACGGCGGTCGCGCACGTCGCGCCGCCGCTCCACCAGACCGCGCTCCTCCAGCGGGTTGAGAAGCTGCACCAGGGCA
The DNA here is from genome assembly GCA_963845355.1 of uncultured Actinomycetes bacterium. Taxonomy (GTDB): domain Bacteria; phylum Actinomycetota; class Thermoleophilia; order UBA2241; family UBA2241; genus Bog-752. The sequence continues at coordinate 2,007 of CAWJRV010000013.1, read as the reverse complement.
CTGGGGTCGAGGTCCATCGCCGCGTGCAGGCCGGCCTGGCTCATGTCACCGCGGTCGTGCAGCAGGCCGAGCAGCTGAAAGCTTCGCGGCGAGAGCTCGACGGCGGCGTGAGCCGCGCGCAGCCGGCGCATCGCCTCGTGCCCCACGAGGGCCAGCAGGAGCCCGGCGCTCGTGCGGCGCTCTTCGAGGATCTCATCGCGCGTTTGGCGTGTGTCGTTTCCCATCACGCTGGGTAGCTTACCCGTCGCAATCGTTTATGTCACTTAATCATCTTGTCAAGAAGATGAATCAAGGAAACCTCTGAGGAGGACACCATGCGTGCAGTAGCGATTCCCGAGGCCGGAGCAAGCCCCACAGTCGTCGAAATCCCCGTCCCGTCTCCGGGCGACGGCGAGGTCCTGGTCAAGGTGCAGGCGTCGTCGGTGAATGGCTTCGACGCCGCGGTCGCGGCCGGGATGCTCCAGGGCATGATGGAACACCGTTACCCGGTCGTGCTCGGCAAGGACTTCGCCGGCGTGGTCGAGGCGGTCGGCGAGGGCGCATCGCACTTCGCGCCGGGCGACCAGGTCTTCGGCGTCGTGACGAAGCCTTACCTCGGCGACGGCGGCCTCGGCGAGTATCTCGTCGTCGGCGAGCAGTTCGGCATCGCCCGGGTGCCCAAGGGTCTCGACCTGCGAGTCGCCGGCGCGCTCGGTCTGGCCGGGACGGCGGCGCTGGACGCTATTGAGGCCGTCGCGCCGGCCGCCGGCGAGCTCGTCCTCATCTCCGGAGCAACCGGTGGGGTCGGTGCGCTCACGCTGCAGTACGCGCTCGCAGCCGGAGCCGACGTCATCGCCACGGCGCGCCCGGGTGCCGAAGAGGAGTTCGTGCGCGGCCTCGGCGCCCGGCGCGTGGTCGACTACGCGGGAGATATCGAGGCCCAGGTGCGCGCGATCGCGCCGGACGGCGTACCGGCCATCGTGCATCTGGCCGGCGACGGCGCACAGCTCGCCGGCCTGCTCGCCTCGGGCGGACGGCTGGTGTCGACGCTGGGCTTCGGTCCCGACCAGCACCCGGCCGCCGTCGCCTTGATGGCAAGCCCGCAGACGACCACGCTCGACCGCCTGGCCGCCGACGCCGCGAGCGGCGCTCTGCAGGTACCGATCACCCGCACGTACCCGCTCGAGGCGGCGCCGCAGGCGTTCGCCGACTTCGGAGCCCCGCATCAGGGCAAGCTCGCCATCGCGGTCTGAGGGGACTGAGGTGCGCGTAGCGGTCTTCGGCGCGAGCGGCGGGATCGGCCGCCTGGTGGTCGACCGGCTCCTGGCCGCCGGCCACCAGGTCGCCGCTCTCGTCCGCGCTCCTGACAGGCTGACGATGGACCACTCAGAGCTGACCGTCCGGACAGGGCAGCTCTTCGACGGCGCGGCCGTGCACGACGTGGTCGCCGACAGCGAGGCGGTGATCAGCGCGCTCGGTCCCTCGCTCAAGCGCGGCGCGCAGGGCTCGCCGGTCGCCGACGGCACCCGCGCCATCGTCGCCGCCATGCAGGAGGCCGGAGTGCGGCGCTTCATCGGCCTCGCGACCCCGAGCGTCCCCGACCCTCGTGACCGGCCGACGTACAAGGCGTGGCTTCTGCCGCTGATCGCCAAGGTGGCGTTCCCCAACGCGCTCCCCGAGCTTCGAGGCATGACCGCGGCGGTCACCGGCTCGGACCTGGACTGGACCGTGGCGCGCATCAGCAGGCCCACCGGCGGCCCGGCGAAGGGCACGCTCAGGGCTGGCTATCTCGGACGCGACTCGATCGGCTGGGCGATGACGCGCGCAGACATCGCCGCGTTCCTCGTCGACCAGCTCGGGGACGCCACCTTCATAAGGGCCCTGCCGGCAATCAGCAACTAGCGTCGATGCCCCTGCGTGAGACCACACAGACTACGACATTGGAGATGACGATGTCTTCCCTACCCTGCAGACGCGGACCCCGGCCGAGGTTCCTTGAACGAGCTCACCGGTTCGTCGCCTGCGGCC
>CAWJRV010000012.1:0-17158 GCA_963845355.1 uncultured Actinomycetes bacterium | reverse complement strand
GTGCGGACCGAATGGAGGTGCGTCCAGACGCCTTCGATGCAGGTCGAGTTGGCCGACAGCGCGAGCAGGTAGGGCAGAAAGGCGCGCATCGCGTCGCAGACGGCGATCGCCCGATCGATGCCCCGGATGCCGACGTGGATGTGCTGGCTCCAGGTGTTATTGCGCCAGGCGACGTACTTGAGCTTGTCTTCGACGGCGCGGTAGTGCGGCGTGTCGATGATGCGCTGGTCCTGCCACGACGAGAAGGCGTGGGTGCCCGTGGCGCCCAGCGTGAAGCCCTGCTCGCCGGCGTGCGCAAAGAGGGCACGACGGCGGGCGACGATGTCGCGCGCCGCGTCGCCGAACGTGTCGCACTTGGGCGTGGCGATCTCGATCTCACTCGAGAGCAGCTCACCGAGGATGCTCGCGCGAAGATCCCCCGGGGCGCTGTCGCGCAGGAGCTCGAAGGCGCCGGTGAGCGCGAGACTGCCGGGGTCGAGGATCTGGAACTCCTCCTCGAGGCCGATCGTGAAGTCGGTCGACGTCGCGAAGCGTTCCTCGACCTGGCTCAGATAGGTGTCGGGGTCTGGCAGCACGGCTGGCCTAGTATAGCGAGGCCCTGACGGTGACGGAGTCGGGGCGGGCGGCGCGCCGTACGGCGCGCCGCCCGCCCCTTCAAGCGGCTCGTTATGGTGTCGCGGCGCCGAGTCTCGCGGCGGCTGGTCGTCGTCAGGCGACGCCCAGCAGGCCCTTGGCGGCGCTGACGGCCTCGATGGCGTCCTCGGCGTAGCCGTCGGCGCCGATCTCGTCGGCCCAGGCGCGGGTCGTGGGAGCGCCGCCGATCATGACCTTGACACCCTCGCGCAGACCGGCGGCCTTCAGGGCCTCGATCGTCTTTTGCTGGTTGGGCATGGTGGTGGTCAGCAGGGCGCTGAGCAGCAGCAGGTCGGGCTTGACCTCTTTGACCTTCTCGACGAAGGCCTCGGGGGCCACGTCGCAGCCCACGTCTGTGACCTCGAAGCCGGCCGCTGAGAGCATCGAGCAGACGATCGTCTTGCCGATCTCGTGGATGTCGCCGGCGACCGTGCCGGCGACGGCGATGCCGGTCGCCTTGCGGCCCTCCTTGGAGGCGTCCAGGGCGGGCTGCAAGACGCGTACTGCGGCCTTCATGGCCTCGGCGCCCTGGACCAGCTCGGGCAGGAAGAACTCGCCCTTACCGAAGAGGTCGCCGACCTCCTCGATGCCCTTGACGAAGCCCTTGTCTAAGATGTCGGCCGCGGGAAGGCCGGCATCGAGGCCCTTCTGGGCCAGCGCGGCGGCGGTGTCGTCCTCGCCGTCGATCACTGACTGGGCCATCTGGGAGTAGAGTTCCTCGGTCACTTGCGGTCCTCCTTCGTGCATCACTGCCGTCAGCGAGTCCTTCTTGCACCGACGCGCGCTCGCGTGCCGGCAAGAAAGTTGCTACAAGACGCGCCCGAAACAGCCACCGTTGTCCACATGGACGCCGGCTCAGGCTACCGAAGGCGGCGGGGCTCTGCAACCTGAGCCGGCGGCGCGCGCGAAGGGGCGGCGGCGGCGAGGGGGCGACCGCGGTCCACGGGCTCGCCAAGACCGGCGCCGGCACTGCTTTGCGTGACCCTAACAGTCCGCTAACATTATCCGCCGGACGGCCCCGCCGGGTCCGTCCCGACTTGAAGTCAGGAGGGGGGACACCGTGAAGCTCAGTCTCGTCCCGCAGGAGCGGGAGTACTTCCGACTGTTCTCAGAGTTCGCGGCCGTCCTCGACCAGGCCGCACAGCTTCTGGCCAGCCTCATGAACGACTACCGCGACCCCAAGGGCGTCGCTCGCCAGACGGTCGAGCTCGAGCACGTCGGCGACAAGATCGTGCACGACATCATCAAGCGCCTGAACAAGACCTTCATCACGCCGCTCGACCGCGAGGACATCTACGATCTTGCCGCCACCCTCGACGAGGTCCTGGACAGCATCGAAGCCACGGTCGACATGCTGGTCGTCTACCGCATCGAGCAGCCGACCGTCCACGCCGTCGAACAAGCCGACGTCCTGGCTAAACAGACCGCGATCATGCGCCTGGCCCTCGACGGCCTCGAGAAGCGCAAGGGGCTCGACGGGCACTGGATCGAGTTGAACCGCCTCGAAAACGACGGCGACCGCCTGTACCGCGACGCCGTGGCCGAGCTCTTCGACGGCGAGATGAAGTGCACCGACATCATCAAGTGGAAGGACATCTACGCGACGCTCGAAGGCGCGATCGACCAGTGTGAGGACGTCGCCAACATCGTCGAGAGCATCGTCCTGAAGAACACGTGATCCCGGCGATCCGTCGTGAGAAGCTCACCACGCTCCCACTCGTCGCTGTGAGACGCGCCGCCCGATGATCCTGCTCATCGCCATCATCGTGGTCGCCCTCACCTTCGACTTCACGAACGGCTTTCACGATTCCGCCAACGCCATCGCCACGTCGGTCTCGACGCGCGCGCTCTCGCCGCGAGTCGCGCTGCTCATGGCCGCGGTGCTCAACATGGCGGGCGCCTTCATCAGTCAGAACGTCGCCAAGACGGTGGGCAAGGGCATCGTGACCCTGCCCGCCGACTCGCAGACGGTCGTGCTGGCCGCCCTCATAGGCGCCATCTGCTGGAACCTGATCACCTGGTATCTGGGCCTGCCCTCGAGCTCGTCGCACGCCCTCATCGGCGGGCTCATCGGCGCCACGCTCGTCGCCGTCGGCCTGAGCGGCGTGGAGTGGTCCGGCCTTTGGCACAAGGTCTTGCTGCCCATGGTCTCGTCGCCGGTGGTCGGCCTGCTGGTCGCGTTTCTGCTCATGAACCTCCTGCTTCTCCTGGTGTTCCGCTGGTCGCCGCGACCCGTCAACCGTACGTTTCGCCTGCTGCAGCCGATCTCCGCCGGAGCTGTCGCCATCGCCCATGGCATGAACGACGCGCAGAAGACGATGGGGGTGATCTGGCTGGCGCTGATCACGTCGGGCCACCTCTCGAGCAGCGCCCCGATCCCGACCTGGGTGATCCTCGTCGCCGCCCTGTCCATCTCGCTGGGCACCTACTTCGGCGGCTGGCGCATCATCCGCACGCTGGGCACCAAGATCATCCATCTCGACCCCATCCACGGCTTCGCCGCCGAGACGGCCTCGGCCGGCGTGATCTTCACGGCGAGCCACCTCGGCTACCCCATCTCGACGACCCACACGATCACGGCCTCCATCATGGGATCGGGTACGACCGGCGGACTCTCGGCGGTCAAGTGGGGCGTCGCCGGCAACATCGTCTGGGCCTGGGTGCTCACCATCCCGGCGGCGGCCGGAGTGGCCGCCGGCGTCTACTTTCTGATCCACCTGGTCTCGTAGCCGCCACGCCAACGTTCAGGCTCGTTTGGGCACGCCGCCCCAGGGTATCTGCGCGTAGAGACACCGGGCCGAACCACCTGGAGGAAGCGATGCGCGACACCTATCTTCACCGCCTGTCGCGGCCGTACCGGCCCGCTGTGACCGGCGGGTCAGCGCCCGGTCGTGAGTCCCCGTCATTGAGCGTCGTCGTCGGCAAGCACGATCTCAACGAGCGAGGGTCCGCCGGACGGGACCAGGATGACCGCGTCGGTGCGCTCGGGGCATGGCTCGCCGCGCCGGAGCAGAGCGCCGCTTCCCGCAGGCGCCGTCCGGTCGAGGCCTGCGAGGTCTGCGGACGCACGCTGCTGGCCGGCGAGCGCGCCCGCGAGATCGTCCTCGCGGAGCACGTCGTCCAGGCCTGCCCGCTGTGCGTCATCGGAGCGCAGCGCGCCGTGCGGACGCAAGCGGCCTGACGCGCGGGTCGGGCGGGCTCGAATCTTTGACTTGAGCAGCCTGCGTGGAGTAGCGTGAAGTGATTTCCAGCCGCAGTTGCGGCCTTCAAGGCATCCCCCCATCGCGGCGCGCCACTGGCGTTCGCGAAAAAACGCCCCTCAGCGGGCAGCAGAGGTGAAGATGAGAATCCGCCTGATCGAGCCCGAACCGCCGGACCTGAACATCTACAGCATGATCCTGCTTCCGCGACTCGGGCTGCCGCTCATCGGGGCCACGCTCAAGGCCGCCGGTCACGACGTGGTCATCTACAACTCCAACATCGCGCCAATCGAGTGGAACGACGTCTACGCCGCCGATCTCGTCGGCATCTCCACCACGACCTCCACCGTGACCGAGGGCTACCGCTTCGCCCAGCAGGTGCGCGAGCGCGGCATCCCCGTCATCATGGGCGGCTCGCACGTGACCTTCATGGCCGACGAGGCCCTCGAGTACGCCGACTTCGTGGCGCGCGGCGAGGGCGGCGAGGAGCTCATGCTCGCACTCGTGGAGGCGCTCGGATCGGGCGGTTCGTTCGACCACATCAAGGGCCTCTCGTTCACCCACGACGGCAAGGCCGTGCACAACGAGTCGCGCGGCCAGTGCACCGTGCTCGACGAGCTGCCGTTCCCCGACCTCTCGCTGATCCACGGCTACGCCAACATGAAGACCACCCCGATGATGACGAGCTGGGGCTGCCCCTTCAAATGCAACTTCTGCTCGGTCACCGCGATGTTCGGTCGCAAGTACCGCTTCCGCAGCGCCGACAGCATCATCGCCGAGCTCAAGCAGTTGCAGCCGCGCAAGATCTTCTTCTACGACGACAACATCGCCGCCGACAAGAAGCGCCTCAAGGAGCTCCTGCAGCGCATGATCGACGAAGACCTCGTGGTGCCCTGGTCGGGCCAGATGCGCACCGACGTGGCGCGCGATCCCGAGCTGCTCGACCTCATGCACCGCTCGGGCTGTTTTCGCGCGTACCTCGGCCTCGAGTCGGTCAACCAGGAGACGCTCGACGCCTTCGACAAGCATCAGAGCGTCGACGACATCGTCCAGGCCATCCGCATATTGCACGAGAACGGCATCGAATCGCACGGCATGTTCGTGCTGGGCGCCGACACCGACACCATCCAGTCGGTGCGCGACACGGTCAAGTTCGCCATGAAGAACCACATCGACACGATCCAGCTCGCAGCCCTCACGCCGCTGCCGGGCACCCCGCTTTACCACGAGCTCGACGCCGCCGGACGCATCTTCGACAAGCGCTGGTACCTCTTCGACGCGCAGCACGTGGTCTTCGAGCCGAGGAACATGACGGCCTACGAGCTGCAGCGCGAGGCCCTGCGCGGGTACATGAAGTTCTATTCCAAACGCCAGTGGGCCAAGTACTTCTTCACGTTCCGCTTCACCAAGCTGCTCTTCCAGAGCTGGGGCTGGTGGATCGTGCGGACGTGGCGCAAGAACCAGGCCAATCAGGCCTTCATGAAGTACCTGCAGAAGTTGCCGCGGCCGCACAACCAGCAAGTCGCCGCCGACTCCAAGCGCTGACCGCCGGGTCCGGCCACTGACGGCCGGTCCCAAGGTCCTCTAAAGCCCGCCGCTGTTGATCACTCGGCCGACGCGCCCAAACGGTGAGCGGTGCGCCGTCGTCAGCCGGCCAGCGCCGCGAGCTGGTAGACCACGAGCGCCACGTAGACCGCGGCGAGGCCGACCGACGCCAGCAACACGATGCGGCGGCGGCGCTGGGTCCACAGAAAGATCGAGCCGGCCGTCACGATCGACATCTTGATCAGCGCCGCCGGCGCGAACCCGAACCTCAAGAAGAACCCCATGACGGCGTTCAATTCGATCGCGCCGAGGCCGAGGGCGCGGTGCGTAAGGATCACGTCCTCGAGGTTGAGTATCCACAGCCCCACGAGCGCGCCGGTGACCACGATCGCCTGCAGACGCAGCGCCGAAGCGACGCCGGGAGCAGCGACGGACGCGGCCGGAGCGGCGGCGAGCTGAACGATGGCGGCCGGAGTGGCGATGGCAGCCGGAGCGGCGATGGCAGCCGGAGTGGCGGCGGCCGGAGCGGCGATGGTGGACCCGGTAGCGCACGAACAAGGCGGGCCGGCGGCGATGGCCGCGCCCGGCACGTAGGGCACGATCGCGACACGGCCACAGTCGGGACAGGTGTGGACCACCGCCAAGCCGGTCCCCCGAGCCTCGAGACGCGGCGCCGGCCGCAGGCGACGTTCGGGGCCCGGATAGACAGCCCTCGCGGCACGCCGCTCGCGCACGAGCTCGGCAGTGGGCGACAAGGCCGGCAGCGGCTCACCGACGTCGGTCGCGACGACCACCGTGTTGCTTGTGGCAGGCGCGCCGCTCACGACTCCTGCAGACTATCGATGGAAGCTTTGTCGATCACAAACGACCCCCGTCGGACCCCCGTCTGCGCACTGTATGCCCAACGGCACGCCCAAGCCAACAGGGCCGCCGTTTGGGGCCGCCGTCGCTTGAAAAGCCCGCGAGGCGATGGTAGGGTACCCCGACCCCAAAGGAGCCATGCGGGGCCGTCAGGATCGTCGCCCAAGGGCGGCAAAACGGCGCTCACCTCGTGGGTGCGAACAGCCAGTCGTCGTGCCCCGCAAGGAGGCGATGCATGAAGCGAACTCGCAGCCTACTCGTCGTCCTGGTCGCCCTCCTCGCCCTCCCCCTCTGCCTCCCCTCCGCCGCCTCCGCCGACACGCTCGCCCAGAAGCGCGCCCACGCGCGCCAGATCATGGGGCAGCTCGCGGTGCTCGACACGCGGATGGAGAAGGTCGTCGAGCGCTACGACGCGGCGACCGGCAAGCTCGACGCCATCAAGGCCGCCATGGCCGCCAACCAGCGCCGGCTGCTGGTCACGCGCTACAACCTGCAGATGGCCAAGACTCAGCTTCAACAGCGAGTGGTGGCCATGTACAAGCAGCGGCCCGTCGAGCTGCTCGACGTGGTGCTCGCCACCAAGAGCTTCTCGTCCATGGTCGACCAGCTCGACATGCTGCACCGCGTCGGCACGAGCGACTCCACCATGGTCGACTCCATCAGCGGCTACCAGGCCACCATCGTAGCCACCCAGAAGACGCTCGCGACCGACCGCACGGCCGCCGAAGCGCTGGTCGCCCAGCGCGCCACCGAAAAGGCCGGCGTCGAAGCCGCGCTCAGCCAGCGCCAGTCCATGCTGCGCGGCGTCAAGGCGCAGATCGCCCAGCTCACCGCCCAGCAGGAGCGCGCCGCCCAGGCGGCCGCCCAGTCGGCGGGTGTCGTCGCGCCGACCGGCCCCATCCCCACCAACGACTCGAGCGTGGTCACCTTCGCCGAGAGCTTCGTCAACAAGGTGCCCTACGTCTGGGGCGGCTCCACTCCCGCCGGCTTCGACTGCTCCGGCTTTACCATGTACGTCTACAGCCACTTCGGCGTGAGCCTGCCGCACAACGCCGCCGCCCAGCAGGCGATGTGCGCGAACGTGACCGGCAGCGAGCAGCCCGGCGACCTCGTCTTCTTCGGCGACCCGGCCTACCACGTGGGCATCTACGTGGGCGGCGGCAGCATGGTGAACGCACCGCACACCGGCACCATGGTGAGCTACGGCTCCGTGGCCGGCGCCTCGGGGTTCGGCAGGCCCTAGCTCGAGCGGCCCGCGCCGGCGCTCCCGCCGGCGCGGCGGCAGTTCGCGTTCGACCCAGCCATCGTCTTCTCCGTCGACTTCTCTCGCCCTCAAAAGGTAAACATCTGGGGCCGCCCGCCGATTATGAAGGAGAACCCGATGTCGGCGGACGGAGATGACGCGACGTGAAGACGGTAGACGAACTGCTCCACCAGATGGTCGCTCGTGGTGCCTCCGACCTGCACATCAAGGCCGGCAGCCCGCCGGTGGTGCGCGTCGACGGCGACCTGCACCTGCTCGACGAGCCGGTGCTCACGCCCGAGGATACCAAGGACTCCGCCGCCTCGATCATGACCGACAAGCAGATCAGGCGCTTCAGCGAGCACAACGAGATCGACTTCGCCTACTCCGCTCCGACCATCGGCCGCTTTCGCGTGAACATCTACCGGCAGCGCGGCAGCATCTCCGTCGCCATGCGCCAGGTAGCCACCCAGATCCCCTCGTTCGAGGACCTGCACCTGCCTGAGATCATCAAGCGCCTCGCGCTCGAGCCCCGTGGCCTGCTGCTCGTCACCGGCACCACCGGTTCGGGCAAGACGACCACGCTGGCGGCGATGATCGACCACATTAACCACACGCTGCGCCGCCACGTCGTGACCATCGAGGACCCCATCGAGGTGCTCCACAAGGATCGCAAGGCGATCATCAACCAGCGCGAGATCGGCCTGGACACCGAGTCGTACTCGACGGCGCTCAAGTACGTGCTGCGCCAGGACCCCGACGACATCCTGATCGGCGAGATGCGCGACATCGAGACCGTCTCGGCGGCACTCACCGCCGCCCAGACCGGCCACTTCGTGATGAGCACGCTGCACACGATCGACGCTACCGAGACCATCAACCGCATCATCGATTTCTTCCCGCTGCACCAGCAGAAGCAGATCCGCATCATGCTGGCCGGCACGCTGCGCGGCATCATCTCGCAGCGCCTGCTGCCGCGGGCCGACGGCCAGGGCCGCGTGCCCGCCATCGAGGTCATGGTCATGACCAGCCGGATCCGCGATTTCGTGCTCGACGGCGAGCAGACCTCGATGATCGGGGCCGCCATCAAGGAAGGCGAATTCTACGGCATGCAGACCTTCGACCAGGCTTTGCTGAGCCTCTACGAAGAGGGCATGATCACCCTGCACGACGCCGCCCAGGTGGCCAGCAACCCGCACGACTTCAAGCTACTCGTGCAGGCGCAAGGCCACGACGTCAGCCTCATGACGTTCTAGGGACCGGCCGCCGCGCAGTTGCGAGCCTGCGCGCTTGCGACATGTGCTTCTGCGCGCATGCCACCCCGCGCGTGCGACCCCGCGCTACCCTACTGAAGGACCTTGCGACTTTCGAGATGCAGGTCGACCTTGCGCTTGATGCGCTGCAGGGCGTTGTCGACGGTCTTGCAGTCGCAGTCGAGCTGGCGGGCGATCTTCTCGTAGGAGAGTCCCTGCAGGTAGAGCTGCAGCACCCGGTTCTCGAGGGTGGAGAGCATGCGCGTGAGGCAGTGCTTGAGGCTCGCCACTTCTTCGGCTGAGATGACCTGATTGACGGGGTCGTTGATCGAGGAGCCCGGCAATACATCGGCCAGGCTGCACTCGCCGTCGTCGCCCGAGTCGCCGGGCGTGTGGCTGAACGACAGATAGCCGTTCAGCGGCACGTGCTTCTGGCGGGTGGCGGTCTTGATGGCCGTGATGATCTGGCGCGTGATGCACAGTTCGGCGAAGCTGCGAAACGATGCCTGGCGATCTTCGCGGTAGTCGCGCACCGCCTTGTAGAGGCCGACCATGCCCTCCTGGATCAGGTCTTCGGAGTCGCCGCCGGCGAGAAAGTACGAACTGGACTTGAGCCGCACGAACTGGTGGTACCGCAGCATGAGGGCGTTCAGGGCGCTGCGGTTGCCACGGCGATACGAGTTGACCAGGGCGAGATCGGAACTCTCTGAGTGCACCTGAGGGTTAGAAAGGCGGCCTGCGATTCGACTGCTGTTGGCCTGTCGCCGCTGCGTCATGCCCGCTTGACCCCCCGAGCTGAGCCTGAGTGGTGCGGCTAGCCGCCGTGGTTACCAAGCGTACCGGCGTTTTGCCAAGTCTCAAGGTCAACTTTATCCTCAAGTCTTGCGCGTATTCTACTGTCCTTTCGTGTGTTTGCAAGTACTTTGATGATAGGCGCCCCACGACTCCCCGAGGGCGCGGCCGTGACGGGTCAGCTGCCCTGCCGGCGCAGTCGCTCCAGCTTGCGCCACGTCTCGAGGTCGAGCTTGCCTTCGAGGGTCTGCGACCCGCCGCCCAGGGCGGCGTCGGGCGCAGGCGTCTCGCGACTCATGCCGATCTCGGCGCCCAGTTCGCGCGGCGTCATGCGGCGCACGCCGGCCCGCGTAGCGGTGCGCTGGACCTCGTAGTCGGCCGAGACCACGACGATCGCCGCGTCGGCCGGTTCGCCGGCGATACGTCGGGCGATCACCTCGTCGGCCGACTGCGAGCCGCCGGCGAAGCACACCTCGACGCGCGTGCCGGCAAGTCGCTCGCAGGTCGAGCGCGGCTGGGAATGGGCGTCGAAGACCAGGCTGACGTCGGCGCCGCGCAGGGCGGCGAAGCTGGCAAGCTGGTCGGCCAGCCAGCGGCGGCGATCGTCGAGCTGCTCGCGGCGCATGCCCGGAAACAGCGCGTGCAGCACGTTGTAGCCATCGACGATATAGGAGTCGTGATCGCTTGCCGCCATGCCGCTAGGCTTCCTCGGGAGAGCTGAGACCAAGCCCCGGCGAGACGCCACGGCCCACCCCACCGGGACCGCGGTCGGCCGGGGCCGGCGCCACGGCGGCAGCGGCGGCGGCGGCGGCCGCGGCGACAACGGTCCGTTGCCGACGAGCCTCATAGAGGAACAGGGCCGCGGCCACGCTCACGTTGAGGCTGCCCACCGGACCCTGCATGGGTATCGCGGCCAGCTCGTCGCAGGCGCGGCGCACCAGCGGACGCAAGCCGCGGCCCTCGGCGCCGAAGACGAGCGCCACGCTGCCGCCCAGATCGAGCGCGTCGTAGGGGCGATCGGCGGCGCCTTCTGCCCCGTACACCCACGCCCCCGCCTGCTTGACCTGCCCGAGAAAGGCGACCACGTTCGTCACGTGGGCGATGTCCAGGTGCTCGGTCGCGCCGGCCGACGCTTTGACCGCGGCCGGCGTGACCGCGGCCGAACGATGCCGGGGCAGTGCGAGGCCCCCGGCCCCGGCCGCCAGGGCGCTGCGCGCGATCGCTCCGAGGTTGCGGGGGTCGGTGACCTCGTCGAGCACGACAAGCAGGTCGCAGGCGAGCAGCGATTCGGGCGCCACGTAGGGATAGTCGCCCACCAGGCAGGCCGCGCCTTGATGGTCGTGGCTGCCGGTGAGCTGCTGCAGCTCGCTCGGCGTGACCATCTCGGCCTCGATGCCGAGAGCCGCGACGGTTCGGCCCTTGACGGCGATGCCGTGGCCGGCAAGCCAGGCGAACCCTTCGAAGGTGGCGGCGAGCCTGTGCGGGCGGCGCTTCGCGCCGCCCGCACAGGCCAGCCCCACGACCTGGCGACCGTAGAGCCAGTGCACGGTCAGTCAGGCCTTGCGCACGACTTGCGTGCCGGCCGGCGTGTCGCGTACCTCAAAACCGCCGGCTTCGAGGCGCTCGCGCAGGGCGTCGGCGCTGGCCCAGTCCTTCTCGGCCCGGAAGTGGTCGCGCAGCAGGCAGGCATACGAGGCGTCGCCACAGGCCAGGCGCTCGTCGGCGAGCTCCGCAAGGTCGGTCCAGCGGCCCTCGCCGGCGAGGCGCTCGGCCGGCGGGAGGGGCACGTCCTCGGTCGCGCAGACCTCGCCGTCGCCGGCCGACCCTCCGCTCGCCGCGCCGTAGCCGCCGCCTGCGGCGGCGGCGAACATCGGCGCCGCGTCGGGCAGCACGATGCACAGGTCGTCGAGGCACTCGACGAGAAGGTCCTCGACGTCTTCGAGAGTCGACGCGTGGGCGGCGTGTCCGGAGGCGTCGGTCGCTGCCACGTAACGGAACAGCTCGCGCCCCAGGCCGTAGAGCTCGCCGAGCGCGCCGGCAGTGTTCAGGTCGTCGTCCATGTGCTCGGCGAAGGCCGCCCGGGCGTGCTCGATCGCGGTCCGCAGCTCCGCCGGATCGTGGGTCTCGCCGCGCCCCGGGTTGTCGGCCCTGAAGCTCGCCGTGCGCACCGATTCGAGCAGCCGGTCGTAGGCCGCCCGGGCCTCGTCTAACTTCTCGCGCGAGAACTCGAGCGGGCTGCGATAGTGGGTGGTGAGAAAGTAGACGAGCACGACCGGCGCGGGGTAGGCATCGAGCACTTCGCGCAGCAGCGAGATGTTGCCGATCGACTTGGCCATCTTGGCGCCCTCGGAGCGGATCATGCCGTTGTGCATCCAGATGCGGGCGAAGGGCATGCCGGCCGCCTCGGCCTGGGCGATCTCGTTCTCGTGGTGGGGAAAGATGAGGTCGCGGCCGCCGCCGTGAATGTCGAAGCCGGAGCCCAGGTAGCGCAGCCCCATGGCGGAGCACTCGATGTGCCAGCCCGGACGCCCCTTGCCCCAGGGGCTGTCCCACAGGTGATCGTGCTCGCCGGGCTTGGCGGCTTTCCACACCGCGAAGTCGAGCGGGTCTTCTTTGCCCGGCTCGGCCTCGACACGGGTCGCCTCGGCGAGCTCGTCGATGCGCTGGTTGGAGAGCTTGCCGTACGGCGGAAAGCTGCGCACGCGAAAGTAGACGCTGCCCCGGGCCTCGTAGGCATGGTCCGTGGCGATGAGCTGGCAGACCAGATCGATGATCTCAGGGATGGTCTCGCTGGCCAGGGGCTCGAGGTCGGGCCGCGGCACGCCGAGCCGGTCGGTGTCGTCGCGGTAGGCCTGGGTGAACTCGGCGGCGACCGCGACTGGTGAGCGACCGTCGGCTTCGGCCTTGGCGTTGATCTTGTCGTTCACGTCGGTGATGTTCTCGACGAGCGTGACCTCGTAGCCGCGCGAGATGAGCCAGGCGCGCAGCACGGCGAACACGACGTAGGGTCGCGCGTTGCCGATGTGCACGAAGTTGTAGACCGTGGGACCGCAGGCGTAGATGCCGACCTTGCCGGGGTCGCGCGGCACGAGCTCCTCTTTGCGTTGCGTCAGTGAGTTGAAGAGCCTGATCACCGTCGGTCTCCTTCGTTTGTGGCGGGGGGCGACGCAACGCCGGGCGCCGCGTCGGCGGTATCGGTCGGGGCGCCGAGCGCGGTGTCGCCGGTACCAGTCGGGGCGCCGGGCGCAGCGTCGGCAGTATCGGTGGCGGCGCCGGTGGCCGCCGTCAGGCGCGCAAGGGTCTCGTCGGCGGCGACCGCGGCCAGCACGTAGTGCAGCTCGGGACCGTGCTCGTGGCCGGTCAGCGCCTGGCGCAGCGGCATGAGCAGCTCGCGTGGGCCGAGCGCCAGGCGCTCCTTGCCCAGCCGGCGATACTCCGCGAGCAGCTCACGGGCCTCGCCGGGGCTCAGATACGGCGCCGTCGAGCCGCGCCGCAGCGCCGCGAAGAGCTTGAGGCGCTCGCGGGCGGCGAGCACCGCCCCGCGCGTCACGCTGTCGAGCGACGGCCGCGTGAGCACCGCCGCCGCCAGGAGCGGCGCGTCGCTGTAGCGCTCGAGCGACGGCTTGAGAGCGGCGGCCAGAGCACGTACGGCCGGCGCCGGCGTGCCGGCCGGCAGGCGCTCGCCGACGAGCCGCTCATGCTCGTCGTCGCTCAGGGTCATGATCCACTGGTGGTTCAGCCAGTCGAGCTTGGCCATGTCGAAGATCGCCGGGCTGCTCGACAGGGAGGTCAGCTCGAAGGTCTCGACGAGCCGTTCGATGCCGAGCACCTCGTCGCCGCCGTGCGACCACGACAGCAGGGCCAGATAATTGACGATCGCCTGGGGCAGATAGCCCAGCTCGCGGTAGTCGCCCACCGACGTGGCCCCGTGGCGTTTGGACAGCTTGCCGCCGTCGGCCGCCAGGATCATGGCGTGGTGGGCGTAAACGGGCGCCGGCGAGCCGGGGCGAAGGGCCCGGCGCAGCAGCTCCTGGCGGGCCGTGTTGGTGAGGTGATCGTCGCCGCGGACGACGTGCGTGATGGCCATCGCCGCGTCGTCGACCACGGCCGCGAAGTTGTAGCTCGGGCCGCCGTCGGTGCGCAGGATGATGAAGTCGCCGATCTCCCGTGAGCCGATCACAATGGGGCCGCGGATGACGTCGTCGAAGGCCACGTCCCCGCCGGGCACGGCGAAGCGCAGGGCGGCCGGTTCGCCCGCGGCAAGGCGGGCGGCGACGGTCGCCGGGTCGAGCCGCCGGCAGGTGCCGTCGTAGCGCGGCGGGCGGCCGTCGGCAAGCGCCGAGAGACGCACCTGGTCCAAACGCTCCTGGCTGCAGAAGCAGCGGTAGGCGAGGCCGGCGGCCAGCAGTCCGTCGGCCGCCTCGCGGTAGGTCACAAGGCGCTCGCTCTGCCGATACGGGCCGTAGGGCCCGCCGACGTCGGGGCCCTCGTCCCAGGCGAGACCCAGCCAGACGAGGTCGTCGAGGATGGCGTGCTCGAAGCGCTCTTCGGAGCGCGCCACGTCGGTGTCTTCGATACGCACGACGAAGCTGCCGCCGCTGTGGCGGGCGACGAGGAAGTTGTAGAGGGCGGTGCGCGCCGAGCCGATGTGCAGGGTGCCGGTCGGGCTCGGCGCGAAGCGTACTCTCACCGTGTGGTCGAGGCTTATGGTCACCGCCTTGTGTTCGCCGCCTGCCAAGGACTCCGAGTCTACCACCGCCGATACGCTCGCGGACCGGGTGATAGACTGGATGGCCGGGAACCGGACGTGAAGAGACCGCAGCAGACACCCGCCCAGGCGGCGACACCCTACATCGATGCCCTGCTGGGCTATCGCACGAAGGGTATCGTGCCCTTCCACACGCCCGGCCACAAGCTCGGCAAGGGCGCTCCGCCGATCATGCGCGAGGTCTTCGGAGACGCCCTGCTCGCGGTCGATGTCGCCATGGCGGGCGGCGTCGAAGACACCCGCGAATCGACCGCTCTCGTGGCGGCGGCCGAATCTCTGGCCGCCGCGGCCTGGGGCGGCGAGCGCTGCTACTTTCTGGTCAACGGCTCGACCAGCGGTATCCACGCCCTGCTGCTCGCCCTGGCCGGGCCCGGCGACAGCGTCATCCTGCCGCGCAACGCCCACAAGTCGGTGCAGGCCGCGCTGATCTTCTCGGGGGCCATACCCTATTACGTCGAGCCCGAGATCGACCCGCTATGGGGTGTCCCGCTGAACGTGCCGGCCGCACGCGTCGCCGCTGCGCTCGAAGCTCACCCCCTCGCCAAGGCGGTGTTCATCGTCTCGCCCTCGAGCAACGGCGTCTGTGCGGCGCTCGACGCGATCGCCGGCGTGGTCCACGGCAGCGGCCCGCCGCTCGTGGTCGACCAGGCCTGGGGGCCGCACCTGCGCTTCTGCAGCGCACTGCCGCTCGACGCCATGTCGGCCGGCGCCGACGCCATGGTGGCCAGCACCCACAAGCTGATCTCCGGCATCACGCAGTCGTCGGTGCTGGTGGCTCGCGGCGAGCGGCTCAGCCTGCGACGCCTCGAGACCATCGTCAAGATGACGCAGAGCACGAGTCCGCAGGTGCTGATCTACGCCTCGATCGACGCCGCCCGGGCGCAGATGGCCACGCAGGGCGAGGAGCTCTGGTCGCGGGCCGTCGACAACGCCGAGTGGGCCCGGGCGCAGCTCAGGCAGCTCACCGGTGTGCGCGTCATGGGCGACGAGGTGCTCGCCCGTGGTGGCGTCGCCGACTTCGATCGCACGCGTCTCACCGTGTCGGCTTGCGACCTGGGCCTGAACGGCTACGAGCTCGAGACGACGCTGCGCGAGCGCTACGGCATCGCCGTCGAGGCGGCCGACCCGCTGAACGTACTGCTCAACGTGACCTACGGCGACTCGCGCGACGATGTCGCCCTCTTCACCGCCGCCATGGCCGACCTGGCCGTCCGCCGGCGCGACGCCCCTGCCGTCTCGTGCGCGACACCGCTGTCCAACTGGCCGCGCTTCAGCCGTCAGATCATGAGCCCGCGCGACGCCTTCTTCGCCGTCTCCGAGGCGATCCCGGTCGCTCACGCCGGCGGCCGCGTGAGCGCCGAGATGGTGGCCCCCTACCCACCGGGCATCCCCGTCGTGGCGCCCGGCGAGGAAGTCTCCGACGAGCTCGTGGCCTATCTCACTGAGGCCTCGGCACGCG
Source organism: uncultured Actinomycetes bacterium (assembly GCA_963845355.1). Taxonomy (GTDB): domain Bacteria; phylum Actinomycetota; class Thermoleophilia; order UBA2241; family UBA2241; genus Bog-752. The sequence continues at coordinate 1,404 of CAWJRV010000012.1, read as the reverse complement.
CCATGCACGTGCATGGCCCCGAGGACCTCACCCTGAAGACGCTGCGCGTCGTGAGCTAGGCGAGGGTCCGTGCGAAGGTCCGCGCGAGACTGCCGTTCCGCCCTGCCGCGCCTGCGCCCCGCGGCCCTCGTGCCGGCGGTCGCGGCGCTCTGCGCGGCCGTGACGGTCTGCGCGGTCGCGGCGCTCGCCGTGGCGGCGGCCGGTTGCGACTCAGGCTCGCCCGCGACGGCGGCCGGCGGCGTCGACCACTACGCCAACACCCCGTACCACTTCTCACTCGACGTCGACCGGCGTTTCACAAAGTGGCGCTCGGCGACCGCCGCCGGCGGCGCCGCCTTCGAGGTGGCCTTCGTCGATGCCGCCGGCGCGCGGGCCGGCGCGCGCCACCTCGATGCGCTGACGGTGTCGGTGGTCGACACAGGGACGACGCCGACGGGCAGCGAGGCCGCGCAGCTCACCGCCTCGTTGCGCACCCTCGGCGCCGCCATGGTGGCCAAGATGGGGCCCGACGCCCAGGCGGGCGACTCCTCGCAGGTCACGGTGAACGGCGTCGCCGGCGTTGTCGTGCCGTTCGCGGTGACGGTCTCGGGGCAGCCGCTCGTCGGCTGGCTCTACCTGTTCGCCTCGGGCGGCCACATCTACGCGCTCACGGCGAACGCCACGACCGGCCACTGGAGCGCGGACAGTCCGCTGTTCGTGCGCGCCATCGACTCGTTCAGGATCGGCTGAGCCGGGCGCCGGCGATCTTCGGGACCGATCGGGTCGACCTGGCGGGTCGTCGCGGCGGGTCGTCGCGGCCCAGAGCGGCCCGCGCCGCCGGTCAGACCTTGATGCCGAGCCCGCTCGCGGTGAACAGCGAGTCGAGCGCCACGCCCTCGGCCGCGAACGCCTCGCGACCACCCTGCTGGCGGTCGACCACGCAGAGCACGCCGCGCACCTCGAGACCGGCCTCGCGCAGCACCCGCACGGCCTGCAACGCGGCGCCGCCCGAGGTGACGATGTCTTCGACCACGAGCGCGCGCTGGCCGGCCTCGGCGCGGCCCTCGAGCAGGCGCTTGGTGCCGTAGGCCTTCTCGCCCTTGCGGACGATGACGAACGGCTTCTCGCAGGACAGAGACAGGGCCGCCACCAGCGCCACGGCGCCGAGCTCAGGGCCGGCGAGCAGGTCGAACTGCTCGTAAGCGGCGAGCTTGGTCGCCAGGCCGGCGGCGATGTCGCGCAGCAGGTCTGGGCGGGTCTCGAAGAGGTACTTGTCGAGATAGAACGAGCTGTGAGCCCCCGAGCGCAGCACGAAATCGCCCTCGAGGTAGCTGGCCGCGAGCAGCCGGTCGCCGAGCTCTGTCACGGTGGTTCTCCCCTACGCGATGGTTCACGTTTGCAACGACGCGGCCGCGGCTCTGAGAG
>CAWJRV010000011.1:0-38536 GCA_963845355.1 uncultured Actinomycetes bacterium | reverse complement strand
GCGAGCGCGAGCCCGTTCGGGTCCCGCAACGCCGCCCGGTCCGCAGACCCGCTGCCGCGCCGCGCCCCCGCCGGCGCCTGCAGGCCCTGCCCACACGCCTCGTGGTGTTCGGTATCCTGCTCGCCGTGCTTGCGGTGGGCCGTGTCACCCTCAGCTTCGCCGTCGTGCAGAAGAACCTTCAGACCGACGCCGTCGCTCGCCAGTTCCACGTTGTCCAGGCTCAGAACCAGCAGCTCGCCGAGACCGCGGCCACGCTCTCGTCGGCGCTGGCCGTGCGCAACACCGCCGTGACCAGGTACCACCTGATCGTACCGCCCGACGTGATGTTCATCACGGTCCATCCGGGCCACGCCGGAACGCCCGCGAGGCGCTAGTGTCGCCGAGCGCGCGCCACCGGGGAGGGTCGCGTGCCGACGCAGGACGGGGCGCTCCGCGCCGGCCGGCCCGCAGGGGCCGGGCATCCGGCACGGGCGGCGTGCGACGCACGCTCGACGGACGCGTGCGTCTTTTGCGTATCGTGTTCGTGGTCGCCTTCCTGGCGATCGGCGCCAAGGCGTTCGCCCTCACCACGAACGACAGCCGTCTGGCGGCGATCGCCCGCGACCAGCAGGTCAGCACCATGGTGCTGCCGGCCCACCGTGGCGCCATCCTCGACCGCAACGGCATCCAGCTTGCGGTAGCCCAGGCGGCCAAGACCGTCTACGCCACGCCCTACATGCTGAGCGGCTCGCAGGCGGGCGACAAGCAGACCGACCCCGAGACGGCCGCCAAGGAGCTCGCCCTTGCCCTCAAGCTCAAATGGCGCCCCCTCTACCGGGCCCTCGACGATCCGAAGAGCGGTTTCGCCTACGTCGCCCGCCAGGCCGACCCCCTGCTCGCCGACAGGGCGACCGCTCTCGGCCTGCCCGGCGTGGGCAGCTACAGCGAGGAGAAGCGCTCCTACCCCCTGAAGACGGCCGGCGCCCAGGTCGTGGGCTACGCCGGCACCGACGGCCACGGCCTGGCCGGCATGGAGTACAGGTACGACAAGCAGCTCGCCGGCACGGCCGGGCATCAGGTGGTCGTCGATGATCCCGCCGGCCAGACCCTGCGTGTCATTCAGTACACGCAGCCTCGCCCGGGTCGCGACGTCCGCCTCACGATCGACGACGGCATCCAGATGATGACAGACCAGGTGCTGGCCACGACGGTGCGGCAGTTCCACGCCAAAGGCGGCACGGCGATCGTCGAGAACCCCAAGACCGGCGAGATCTACGCCATGTCGAACGTGCCGCTGGTCAACGCCAATCACTTCGGCGACAAACCCGCAGACCAGGGCAACAAGGCCGTCATCTACACCTACGAGCCCGGTTCGACCTTCAAGATGGTGACCATCGCCGGAGCGCTGTCCGACGGCGTCGTGACGCCCACGACCTCGTTCTTGCTGCCACCGGCTCTGCGCGTCGGTGATCGCGTGATCCACGACGCCGAGCAGCGCGGCACGGAACGCATGACCGTGGCCCAGATCCTGGCCAAGTCGAGCAACATCGGCGCCGTGACGATCGGCTGGAAACGCCTCGGCAAGCAGCGTCTCCTCGACTGGATCTACCGCTTCGGGTTCGGCAAGCTGACCGGCATCGACTTTCCCGGCGAGGTGCCGGGCTTCGTGCTGCCCGGTGACCAGTGGTGGTCGTCGACCATCGGCAACGTGCCGATGGGCCAGGGCATCTCGGTCACGCCCATCCAGATGGTGGCGGCCTACGCGGCGATCGCCAACGATGGCGTGATGATGACGCCGTACCTCACCGCCCAGGTCGGCAACCAGCTCCACAAAGCGGCGCCCGGCCGGCGGATCGTTACGCCCTACGTCGCCGCCGAGCTGCGCAGCATGCTCTCCGACGTGGTGGCCGACGGCACGGGCACCAAGGCGCAGATCCCCGGCTACAAAGTCGCCGGCAAGACCGGCACCGCCCAGAAGGCGTTGCCCGGCGGCGGCGGCTATTCGCAGACCAACTACGTGGCTTCGTTCATCGGCATGGTACCGGCGCAAGACCCGCAGCTCGTGGTCGCCGTGGTCGTCGATCAGCCTCATCCCTACTGGGGAGGGACCGTGGCCGCGCCCGCCTTCAGCCAGATCGCAAGCTACGCTCTGCAACGCCTCGAGATCGCGCCGTGAGCGTGGCGTCTTGCCGCGCGGCGGCTTTCGGCGCGGCGTCCAGCCCGGCGGCTTCCGACGCGGCGGCTTCTGATATCATCAGTGGGCATGAACGTAGCCGCTCTCGCCGCCGGACTTGACCGAAATCGTATCGACGGCGATCCAGACGTCGAGATCGGAGCGCTTGCCAGCAACGCCCGCGACGTCGTTCCCGGATCGCTGTTCTTCTGCATCCCCGGACTGAAAGCCGACGGCCACGACTACGCTCCCCAGGCGCTCGCCGCCGGGGCGGTGGCCCTGGTCTGTGAGCGCGCGCTCGCTCTGCCGGTCACCCAGGTCGTCGTACCGCGTGCGCGCCACGCCATGGCGCTCATGGCGGCGCGTTTCTACGGCGACCCCACCCGCGATCTGCGGGTCGCCGCCATCACCGGCACCAACGGCAAGACCACGACCGCCCACCTGCTGTCGGCGATCTTCGCGGCGGCGGGGCTGCGCCCCGCCTTGCTGGGTACCGTGGTCAACCGCATCGCCGGGGTCGAGCAGGCCGCCAGGCTCACCACTCCCGACTCGCTCGAGCTGCAGCGGCTATTTCGCGAGATGGTCGCGGGCGGCGATCTGTCGTGTGTCATGGAGGTCTCGTCGCACGCCCTGGCGCTCGAGCGTACGACCGGCGTCACCTTCGAGGCGCTCATCTTCACCAACCTGTCGCGTGACCATCTCGACTTTCACCCGACCTTCGAGGACTACTTCGCCGCCAAGCGCTCGCTGTTTCTGCCCGACGACCGGCGGCGGCCGGGCGCGGCCGCCGTCGTGAACGAAGGCGACGAGTATGGTCGCCGTCTCGCTTCCGAATGCCGCGCTGCCTACGGTCGCGATCTGTGGACCTACGCCCTCGAGGGCGACGAAATCGGGGGTCGCGAGGTCGACTGTCGCGCGACCCGGCTCGACCTTGCCACCGACCGTTCCACCTTCACCCTCGAAGCGTCGCGCCTGGGCCTGCGCGAGCCTCTGCAGATCGCCCTGCCGGCGCGCTTCAACGTCGCCAACGCGCTCGCCGCGGCGACGGCCGCCCTGGCGATGGGCCTTGCGCCGGCGACCGTACGCGAGGGCCTGGCGGGCGCCGCCGGCGTGCCCGGGCGAGTCGAGCCGGTCAACGCCGGACAGCCGTTCGGCGTGCTGGTCGATTACTCGCACACGCCCGATTCGCTGGCCAACGTGCTCGACGCCGTGCGCGCCGTCACCGCCGGTCGCGTGCTGGCCGTCTTCGGTTGCGGCGGCGACCGCGACCGCGGCAAGCGGCCCCTCATGGGGGCGGTCGCGGCCCGCCTCGCCGATCTTGCGGTGGCGACCTCCGACAATCCCCGCGGCGAAGATCCCCTGGCGATCATCGCGGAGATCCTCGCCGGCCTGTCCGCCGAAGCCCGCGAGCATGTGCGGGTAGAGCCCGACCGGCGCGCGGCGATCGCGCTCGCGTTGCGCGAGGCGCGGGCCGGCGACGCGGTCGTGATAGCCGGCAAGGGCCACGAGACCTACCAGATCCTGGGCCCGACGACCATCCATTTCGACGATCGCGAGGTCGCCGCCGAGGAGCTCGCCGGGCTGGGATACTCCTCCGGGGGACAGGTCGCATGATCTCTCTGACACTCGAAGAGGCCGCGGCCGCCTGCGGCGGCACGCTCGAGGCCGGGGATGCGGGCGCCGTGGTGAGCGGCGTCGCCGTCGACAGCCGGGCAGTGGCGTCCGGCGACCTGTTCTTCGGTCTGCCGGGCGAGAGCGTCGAGGGCAGCGACTTCGCGACCGCCGCCGTGGCCGGCGGAGCGGTCGCCGCCGTCGTCACCGCCAAGGCCGCGGCCGGCCTGCGGGCGGGCACGCCGCGGGTCGTGGTCGACGACAGCCGGCGCGCCCTGGGTGGCCTCGCCGCTGCCGTACGCCGCCGCTCCAACGCCGTCGTCGTGGCCGTCACCGGCAGCGTCGGCAAGACCTCGACCAAGGACATCCTCACCGCTCTTCTCGAACCCGTGGCGCGGGTCGTCTCGACGAGCGGCAATTTCAACAACGAGATCGGCGTGCCCCTCACTGTGTTCGCGCTCGAACCGGAGACCGACGTGCTGGTCTGCGAGCTTGCCATGCGCGGCCGAGGGCAGATCGCCGAGCTCGCCGCCATCGTCAAGCCCGATGTGGGGGTCATCACCAACATCGCCCCGGTCCACCTCGAGCTGATGGGCACCATCGAGCGGGTCGCCGCCGCCAAGGCCGAGCTGATCGCCGAGGTGGGCAAGGGCGCCCTCGTCGTGCCCGCCGACGAAGCGCTGCTTGAACCCCATCTGCGCTTTCACACGGGGCGTCTTGTCACGTTCGGGCGTGAGGGCGCCGACGTCTGCGTGGTCGAGGCCGAGGTCCGCGGTCACGAGACGCACGCCCTGATCGACGCCTTCGGGCGTCGCGCCGTGTTCGACTTCAATTTCAGCGGCCGCCACTACCTGCAGGACGCGCTCGCCGCGATCGGCGCCTTCATCGCCGTCGGTTTCACCCTCGAGGAAGCCAAGACCGGGGCGCGCCAGGTGGAGTTCTCGGCCCTGCGCGGCCACATCGAGGACCTGCCCGGCGGCGGCCTGCTGCTGAACGACACCTACAACGCCAACCCGGTGTCGATGAAGGCGGCGCTCGACCACCTGCTCGCCGTGGCCGGCGCGCGGCCCCTCGTGGCCGTGCTCGGCGACATGTTCGAGCTGGGCCGAGACGCCGCCGCCTTTCACCGTGAGGTCGGCCAGTACGCCCGCGACAAGGGCGTCCGCGTGCTGGCCGTCGGCGCCCTTTCGCGCAGCTATCTCGGCGAGGCCGACGACGGCGTCTGGTATGCGACCGTCGAGGAGTGCATCGCCGCCCTTCCGGGGGCGATCGCCCCCGGCAGCGCCGTGCTCGTCAAGGCCTCGCGCGGCCTACGGCTCGAGCGCGTCGTCGAAGCGATCCTGGCGCCGCCGCCGGCGTCCGGCGCGGTCGCATCGGGCGCGCCTGCCACGGCGGAGCCCGATGGGCCAGAGGGGCGGCGCTGATGTTCACCGCTCTGGCCGCCGGCATCACTTCGATGGTCGTCATCCTGATCGTGGGACCGGCGTTCATCGAATGGCTGCGGCGTAACGAGTTCGGCCAGACCATCCGCGAAGAGGGGCCGCAGGGCCACAAGACCAAGGAGGGCACGCCCACCATGGGGGGCGTGCTGATCTGGCTGGCCGTGCTGGTGCCCTTCTTCATCTTCAGCCAGCTCTCGGTGGCGTCGTTTTCGGTATTGATCATCGCCCTCGGCTGCGCGCTCATCGGTTTCACCGACGACTGGATGAAGATCATCAAGGGCCGCTCGCTGGGTCTGTCGGCGCGCTGGAAGCTCCTCATGCAGCTCGCGCTCGGCCTGCTGGCCGGTTTCGTGGCGCTGCATTTCGCGGGACTCACGACCAGCGTCTCGATCCCCTTCTCGCACGCCCAATGGCACCTCGGCACGGTCGGCTTTTATGTGCTCGTCTTTCTGGTCATCGCTGGCGCCAGCAACACGGTCAACTTGACCGACGGCCTCGACGGCCTCGCCGCCGGCAGCGCCGCCATCGTGCTGGTCGCCTACGGCGGCGTCGCCTTCATCATCGGCCGCCACCTGCCCGACCCCGGTATCCTCGACCTCTCCGTGCTGTCGATCTGCATCGTCGGCGCCTGCCTGGGCTTTCTGTGGTTCAACACCTTCCCGGCCGACGTCTTCATGGGCGATACCGGCTCCCTGGGTCTGGGCGGGGCGATCGCCGGCATGGCCATCCTCACCCGGACCGAGCTGCTGCTGATCGTGATCGCCGGCCTGTTCGTGATCGAAGGACTGTCGGTGATCCTTCAGGTGGCCTCGTTCAAGCTCACCGGCAAGCGCATCTTCCTCATGGCGCCCCTGCATCACCATTTCGAGCTGCGCAACTGGTCGGAGACAAAGGTGATCGTGCGCTTCTGGATCGTGGCCGCGATCTTCGCCGGCCTCGGTTTTGCGATCTACTACGCGACCTTCTGAGACCGCGCCGTCCCTGAGTCCGTGCTCGAGTCTGGTTTTCGCTGCACACGACGCTTTCCGCGATGTGGCGTGAAGCGTCCTCGACCCTTGCTCGAGGGACAGTCTCAGGTGGTGGTCGAGGCTGTCTCAGGGAGAGGTCGAGACCTGGCGGGGCAGGGTTCGCGCGGCCACGCCGGAAACCACTCCCAAAGGGTAGCGACGCACGTCTCCCAATTACGCGTGCGCGCGGGCCGGCGGCGTGCGAGCCGCGGCGATCGGGCTCTGCCGGGCCGGAACTCGTGGCCGGCGAGGGGCCCCGAGGAGACAGGAAGGACGGGAGCGTGACGGAGTCGATGGCCGGCGTGCGTTCGGTGGCGGTGCTCGGCCTGGGCCGGTCGGGTCGCGCGGCTGTGCTGCTGGTGCGGCGCGAGCTGCCGCGGGCCGAGATCTTCGCCATCGACGCCAAAGACGAGGACGAGCTCGGGACGGCGCCGGCCGAGCTGCGCTCGGCCGGCGCCGTCCCCCTGCTCGGCGCGGCAGCCGCGCTGCCGGCCGGCGTCGACCTGCTGGTCAAGAGTCCGGGCGTGCCGAACTCCTCGCCGGTCGTGGTCGCGGCCCTCGCACGTGGCGTGGCGATCTGGAGCGAGGTCGAGCTCGCGGCGCGGTTCCTGCCGAACCGCTGGATCGCGATCACCGGCACGAACGGCAAGACGACCACGACCGAGCTCACCGGTCAGATCCTGCGCGACGCCTGCCTGGCGGTCGAAGTGGCCGGCAACGTGGGCCGGGCGCTGGCCAACCTGCCCGGTGCCGTCGACCCCCGGGCCGTGGTGGTCGCGGAGCTCTCGAGCTTTCAGCTCGAGCACATCGTGAGCTTTCGTCCCGACGTGGCCGTGCTGCTCAATCTGACCGAAGACCACATCGACCGGCACGGAACCTTCGGCGGTTACGTCGAGGCCAAGCTGCGCGTGTTCGAAAACCAGACGCCGGCCGATCTCGCGCTGCTGAACGCCGACGACCGCGGCACGGCCGACGCAGCCCTGTCGGGCCTGCCCGGCCGGGCGCGTCGCGGGGCCTTTTCGCTGGCGGCGCGTGGCGTGAGGCTGGGGAGCGAGGCCGAGGCTGACGAGGCGCCGCCGCTGGCGGGCGTGGCCGACGGCATGCTGTGGATTGCCTGCAGCGGGGGCCGCGAGCAGCTCTGCCCGGTCGGCGACCTGGCCCTCAAGGGGGAGCACAACCTGGCCAACTCACTCGCGGCCGCGGCCGCGGCCGCGGCGCTGGGCGTGGCGGCGACCGACATCGCGACGACCCTGCGCGGTTTCGCCGGGGTCGCGCACCGCCTGCAGATCGTCGGCGTCGTCTCCGGCGTGACCTGGGTGAACGACTCCAAGGCGACCAACGTCGATGCCGCGCTCAAGGCCCTCACGGCCTACTCCGGGCCGGTCCACCTGATCCTCGGCGGCTCGCTGAAGGGCGCCTCGTTCGACCCCTTGGCCGAGGCCACCGAGGGGTGCGTCAATGAGGCCATCCTGATCGGCGCCGCGGCCCCGTCGCTGCGCGAAGCCTTCGAACGGCGCCGCGCCGTGGTGGGGCAGAGGGCCACGCCCTTCGTGGTCCTGCCCGACCTCGAGGCGGCCGTCGCGCACGCCGCCGCGGTCGCCGTGCCGGGCGACGTCGTGCTGCTCAGCCCGGCCTGCGCGAGCTTCGACCAGTACAGGAACTTCGAGGAGCGGGGCGAGCACTTCTCGGCGCTCGTCGCCGGCCTTGGGGAGCGCGCGCGATGACCGCGCGCCGACCTCGCGCCGACGATGGCTTGCAGGCGCCCGAGTGGCTCGACGGGACCGCGGCCGAGCGTCGCCGGGCCACCGAGCGCCGGGCGGCGCAGCGGCGCGCTGCCGGCTCGAGCACCGCGGCCGGCGACACCCGGAGCGCCGGCGACACCCGGAGCGCCGGCGACACCCGGAGCGCCGGCGACGCCCGGAGCGCTACCGCGGGCCGCGATGCGGGCCGTTCTCGCGCGACCCGCGACGGTTCGCAGGGCCGCCAGTCGCAGCGCTCCGAGTCGCAGCGCGTCCAGTCGTCGCGGGCCGAATCGTCGCGCAGCGAGCAGCGCCGCGGCGGCGAGCGGCGTGTCGCCACTCGCCGCCGCGGCGCTGCGCTCGGCGCCATGGAACGCCGCATCCTGCTCACGACGACCATCCTGCTGCTCCTCTACGGCCTCGTCATGGCCTACAGCGCCTCGACCGCCAAGGCCTTCTTCTCCTACGGCTCGAGCTGGTATCTGATCGAGCGCCAGGCGTTCTTTGCCGTGGTCGGCGTGATCGCCATGATCGCGCTGGCCCGCGTCGACTACGTCGTCTGGCGGCGCTTGGCTCTGCCGCTCTGGCTGTTCGCCCTGGCCAGCCTGCTGGTCGTGCTCGTGCCGGGCATCGGCACCGAGGTCAACGGAGCCCGCCGCTGGATCATCGTGGCCGGCTTCTCGTACTCGCCCAGCGAGCTCGCCAAGCTGGCCTGTGTGTGCCTCGTGGCGGGCCTCGTCATCAAGCGCCCCGGCGAGGTGCTCACCGCCGGCGGCTTCGCGCGGCTCGTCTTCATCGGCATCGCGCCCGCCGCCGTGCTCATCATGGCCGAACCCGACCTCGGCACGACGATCATCCTCGTGCTCTCCGTCATGGCGGTCGTGGTGGCTGCCGGAGCGCGCGTGCGCCACCTCGTCGTGCTGGGCTCACTGGGCGTCGCCGGCATCGCCGCGGCGATCATCGTCGAGCCCTACCGCATGGCGCGGCTGACCTCGTTCGTGAACCCCTGGAAGGATCCTCGCGGGGCGGGCATGCAGACGGTCCAGTCGCTGATCTCGATCGCCTCGGGTCACCTCTTCGGCGTCGGCCTGGGCAACTCCATCCAGAAGTTCGGGTTTCTGCCCGAGCAGACGACCGACTCGATCACCGGTATCATCGGTGAGGAGCTCGGCCTGGTCGGTCTGCTCGTCCTGATCGTCCTCTACGTCGTCCTGGTGTGGACGATCTTCCGCATCGCCCTGAACAGCCGTGAGCCGTACGGCAAGCTGCTGGCGGCCGGCATCGGCAGCGCCATCGGTGTCCAGGCGGCGGTCAACATCGGGGCCTCACTCGGCGTCCTGCCGCTCACCGGCGTGCCGCTGCCGCTCGTCTCGTTCGGCGGCACGAGCCTGGTGGTGGTGCTGGCCGGCGTCGGCATCGTGGCCAATATCGCAAGCAACCGCAGGAGCTACATCGTTGCCAGTCCTGAACGACAGTCGCGTTCTCGTGGCGGCGGGCGGCACGGGGGGACACATCACCCCGGCCCTCGCGGTCGCTGACGAGCTCGCCGCGCGGGGCGCGCTCGTCACCTTCGTCACCACGCCGTCGCAGGTCGACGTCGTCTCTGAGCGGTTTCCGGCGTACGCGCTCGCCATGCGCGGCTTCGAGCGCCGCCTGCTCGCACGCAGCAACGCGGTCACGGTGGGGCGCCTCGCGGCAGCCGCGCCGCGCTCCTGGGAGATCGTCTCGAAGGTGCGGCCCCAGGTCGCGGTGGGCGGCGGCGGCTACCTGAGCGGACCCGTCGTGGCAGTCGCCGCCGCGCGCGGCGTGCCGGCGCTCGCCATTGAAAGCGACGCTCATCTGGGGATCACCAACCGTCTGCTCGCGCCGCTCGTCTCGCGCGTCTGCCTGAGCTTTCCGATCGAAGGCCGGGGAGCGCCCAGGTTCGTGGTCACCGGGCGGCCGCTGTCGGGGCCCCAGCTCGCCGCCGACGCGGCCTCGGGCAGGGCCGCGTTCGGTCTGACCGAGGAGCTGCCGGTGGTCCTTGTGTTCGGCGGCAGCCAGGGCGCTCAGAGCCTGAACCGCGCCTGCCTCGAGGCCTTCGCTTCTGGTCCGCTCGACCTTCAGATCGTGCACGTCTGCGGCGCCCGCAATTTCGACGAGATGAAGGCCGCGCTCGCGGCTCGCGGCGCCGACGTTGAGCACTACCGGCTGCTGCCCTACACTGAACATCTGGCCGACGGCATGGCCGCCGCCGATCTCATCGTCGGCCGGGCGGGCGGTTCGGTGGCCGAGATCGCCGCGCTTGGGCGGCCCGCCATCCTGGTTCCCTACCCGCACGCCACCGCCGATCACCAGAGCAAGAACGCCGCCTGGATGGCCGCCGCCGGCGCCGCCGTGGTCGTGCCCGACGCCGAGCTCGACGGACGGCTGCTGGGGCGTCTGGTCTCCGAGCTGCTGAGCGACCGGCAGCGCCTGGCGCGGATGGCCGCGGCGAGCAGGGCGGCCGGCCGGCCCGACGCCACGCAGCGAGTGGCCGACGAGGTCGAGGCGCTGCTCGCTCTCCCTGCGAGGCGGGGGCTGTGAGGCGGGGGCTGTGAGGCGGGGGACATGACGAGCGCGCGAGATGACGGAGCCGCGAGTGCTTCTGACAAGCCCTCAGGCAGCAGGACGAGTCCACAGACGAGCGAGGAGCCGGGAGTGAGGCACGAGACGGGTATCCCTGAGCCGGTCCACCTGATCGGCGTCGGCGGCGCCGGCATGAGCGGCATCGCCGCCGTGCTCGCCCGGCTCGGGGTCGCCGTCACGGGCTCCGACCTCAAGATGTCGCGCTACACGCGCCATCTCGAGGAGTACGGCGTGCCCGTCTGCATCGGTCACGACGCGTCTCAGGTGGGTGACGCCGCGCTCGTCGTGATCTCCTCCGCCATTCCGCCGGGCAACCCCGAGCTGCAGGAGGCGCGCCGTCGCGGCCTGCCGGTGCTGCAACGCGCCGAGATGCTGGCCCGCATCATGGCGACCCGTCGGGGGGTAGCCGTGGCCGGCACCCACGGCAAGACGACGACCTCGTCGATGATCACCCACGTCATGCTGCGCTGCGACCGGCGGCCCACGTTCCTCGTGGGCGGCGATCTGAACGACGTCGGTTCCAACGCCGGTGTCGGCGATGGCGAGTGGCTTGTCGCCGAGGCCGACGAGAGCGACGGCAGCCTGCTGTTCCTGCGACCCGAGGTCGCGGTGATCACCAACGTGGAGCTCGACCACCACGCCAACTACCGCTGCCTGGCCGACGTGCGCGACGTGTTCCGACGTTTCGTGGCTCTGCTGCCGGCCGGCGGCAGGTTGGTCGCGGCGCGCGGCGCCGGCACGGCCTTTCTGGCCGGCGAGACCCAGGCCGAGATCACCTGGTACGGGCTCGCCGGTGGCGAGATCGATGGGGAGCGGCGGTCCGACGCCGGTGGCCGGGGCGACGCGGGTGACCGGGGCGCGGCCGTCACGGTCGATGAGGCCACCGATCTCATCGCCGAGATCGAGCGCGCCGACGACCAGGGCAGTGTCTTCGCCGTCCGTCGCGGCGGCGAGCGGCTCGGGCGCGTCACGCTGCGCGTGCCCGGCGAGCACAACGTGCTGAACGCGCTGGCTGCTCTCGCCGCTCTGGCTCACGCCGGCGTCGGTTTTGACGAGGCGGCGCCCCAGCTTGCCGGCTTCAGCGGGGCGGCGCGTCGCTACCAGGAGGTCGGCCGCCACGACGGCGTGGTCGTGATCGACGATTACGCGCACCACCCGACCGAGGTCGCGGCCACCCTCAAGGCGGCGCGCAGCGGCTCCTACCGGCGCGTCATCGCCGTCTTTCAGCCTCATCTGTTCTCACGCACGCGCTACCTGCAGCGCGAGTTCGGGCGGGCCCTGACCATGGCCGACGAGGCCATCGTCACCGACATCTTCCCGGCCCGCGAGGAGCCCGAGCCCGGCGTCACGGGCAAGCTCGTCGTCGATGCCTACCTGCTCGAACGGCCCGGCGGCCCAGTGTTCTACCTGCCGCGTCTGGGCGACGCCGTGCGGCATCTGCGGGCGCGGGTGCGTCCCGGCGATCTCGTCCTCACCATCGGCGCCGGCGACGTCCTGCACGTCGGCGAACGGCTGCTGGCCGCCCTCAGGGACGAATCGACGCCCGGGGACAGCGGTCCCGACGGATGAGCGCGATCGGCCGCCGCCGCCGCCGCCTGCTCGCGACCGTCGTCCTGGCCGCGCTGATCGTCGCAGTGCCGGTCGCCGTCTACACCTGGGGACGCGAGTCGGGGACCTTTCAGGTGCGCCATGTGGTGATCCACGGCCAGCGCCCGGCTCATACCAGAGCCCTGCGCGCCGTCCTGCGACGGCGCTTCCTGGGCGCCAACTTGTTTCTGGTGTCGGCGGCGCGCGTGCGCGCCGCCCTGGCCGGGTTCCCGTACGTCGACCAGGTCGAGATCGATCGCGACTTCCCCGATACCCTCAGGGTGCGCATGACCGAGTACGTGCCGGCCGCCCTTCTGCTGAGTGCCGGCCAGTGGTATGTCGTGGCGAGCGGGGGGAGGGTGCTGGCCCAGGCGACGACGGCGGCCACTACCGGCTCGTCGCCCGCCGGCTCACCGGCGGCCGACGCCTCGCCCGGAGCGAGCGTGTCGTCGGGCACGGATGCTTCACCGACGACGAACGAGTCACCGACGACGAACGAGTCACCGACGACGAGCGTGTCCCCGGTCGCCGGCACCACCTCCACAGGCGCGTCGGGGGGCGCCTCTGGCGCCCCGTCACCGTCGTCCGGCTCGTCGTCCGGCTCGTCGTCCAGCCCGTCGCCGAACGCCTCGCCGACCACCCTGCCGCAACCCGGCGCCGGCATCGGTCTGCCGCGTGGCGCTCGCCATCTGCCGGTCGTCGTGTCGAGCATGCCGGTCTCTGTCGGGACGACCATCGCCGACCCTCACGTGCGTCAGGCGCTGGCTGTGCTCGCCGCGTTGCCCGCCGCGCTGCGGCGCACCGCGCTCGGCGCGCGGGCGACCGACACCAGCATCATCGTCTATGAGAGCGGGGGACTCAGGATCGAGTTCGGCGACGGCAGTGAGCTCGGGGCCAAGGCCCTGGCGCTCAAGGCGGTGCTCTCGCGTTACCGGACGCACCATGTGACCTGCACCTACGTCGACGTCTCGGTCCCCGACCGGCCCCTGGGCGCTCCCCTGCTGCCCCCGCCGGCCACGCAGAGCGGCACGCCGGCGGGTACGCCTTCGCACACGCCGAGCGCCACGCCGAAGAGCACGCCGTCGGGCAAGCCGAGCGCTACGAAGAGCGCTACGCCGGGCACCACGGTCAAGCCCACCGGCACACCCACGACCGTGCCGTGACGTCGCGAAGGCGCCCCTGCGTGAGTCGCCGGCCTTTGCCTCGCCATGGCGCCCGACTGTTTGACACTCCGAGCGACCGGCCCATATGCTACGAGCGTGGTCCTGTCTCATTTTGTCGTCAAGGGTTTGCGAACAAGCAATTACCTGCAAAATGACCAGTTCGTGAGCAATAGTCCACGCGTTTTCAACAGGTCTCAGGGGCCGCTCGACGGTGGTCGCCGACAGCACAGCAAGCCTCGGGTTCAACAGGAGGGTTAGGGCGCCATGATCGAGTCTTCAGGCAACTACCTCGCGGTCATCAAGGTCGTCGGCGTGGGAGGCGGAGGCACGAACGCAGTCAATCGCATGGTCGATGCCGGCCTGCGCGGCGTCGAGTTCATCGCCGTGAACACCGACGCCCAGGCGCTGGCCATGTGCGATGCCGACGTCAAGATCCACATCGGCAGCAAGATCACGAGGGGCCTGGGGGCGGGGGCCAACCCCGACATCGGCTATCAGGCGGCCATCGAAAGCAAGGACGAGCTCCGCGACGCCATCAAGGGCGCCGACATGGTGTTCGTCACGGCGGGCAAGGGCGGCGGCACGGGCACCGGCGCCGCGCCGGTCATCGCAGAGCTCGCCAAGGAGCTCGGCGCGCTGACCGTCGGCGTGGTGACGCGGCCCTTCATGTTCGAGGGCAAGCGGCGCGCCAGACAGGCCGAAGACGGCATCCGCGAGCTGCGCGAGAAGGTCGACACCCTCATCATCATCCCGAACGACCGTCTGCTGCAGGTGGTCGAGCGGCGCACGTCGATCATCGACGCCTTCAAGGTCGCCGACGACGTCCTGCGCCAGGGCGTCCAGGGCATCACCGACCTGATCACGGTGCCGGGCCTCATCAACCTCGACTTTGCCGACGTACGCACGGTCATGAAAGAAGCCGGCTCGGCGCTCATGGGCATCGGCGTGGCCGGTGGCGAGAATCGCGCCGTCGAGGCCGCCAAAGCCGCCATCAGCTCGCCGCTGCTCGAAGCCAGCGTCGAGGGCGCCATGGGCATCCTGCTGAACATCACGGGCGGCGCCGACCTGGGCCTGTTCGAGGTCAACGAGGCGGCCGAGATCATCTCGAGCGCCGCCGACGCCGACTGCAACATCATCTTCGGCGCCGTGGTCGATCCGTCGCTCGGCGACGAGGTGCGCGTGACGGTCATCGCCACCGGCTTCGACGGGCCGCGCGTCACTGCCAGCCGGCCGGTCGAGAGCGCCAAGGCGCCGGCGCCCGACATCTTCGGCGCCGAGCCCAAGCCGACCTTCGATGTCGCAGACGATGTGCTCGACATCCCCAGCTTCCTGAAAGACCACTGAGCCGGCACCGGCCGCCGCGCGCGGTCAAAGTCATAAAAAGACGCCGTTTGCAGGTAAACTGTGGGCACCGGCCCGGCACCGACCCGATTGCATTTGGACGTCGGATTCTCTATGCTGTCGACCTTGATGGGTCCTCGACGGGCCTAGTCGAACTTTGTCACAAGGCCTGATCGACTGATCCCATGAAACATCAGAAACAGAGAAACATCATCACCCTGCTCGTCGTCGCGGCGCTGGTCGTCGTGGCGGTGTTCTACATCTATCCCCCGGGCAAGAAGACCCACCTCGGCCTCGACCTCCAGGGCGGCCTCGAGATCGTCTACAAGGCCGCGCTGGTGAACGGCGACAAGCCCTCGCCCGCTCAGATCACGCAGACGATCAGCATCATCAATCGCCGCGTCAACGGCCTGGGCGTGACCGAGGCGGCCGTGCAGCCCCAGGGCGCCGACCAGATCTCCGTGGCCCTGCCGGGCGTCAAGAACGTCGACCAGGCCGTGCGCACCGTCGGCCAGACCGCCCAGCTTCTGTTCTTCAACGACGGCAGGCAGCGTGTGGCCGGTCCCAGCGACAGCCTCGCCGCCGCCGTCAAACAGGCCCAGGACTCGCCGCTCGTGCCGGTGCCGGCCGCCGACAAGCCAGAGCTCGACAAGCTGGCCAAGGGCGAGACATCCGAAAAGTACCTGACCGTCATCGCCGCCAAGGGCGCCTTCGGCAACAACGCGGCGCCGCTCTATTTCATCTACTCGCTGCCGCCCGCCATGACCGGCAGTGCCATCCACAGCGCCACCCAGTCGTTCGACCAGGACGGCAAGCCCAACGTGCTGATCGATTTCACCGCCAAGGGCGGCAAGGAGTTCGGCAACGTCACCCGCGATCTGGCCGTCGAGGGCCAGCTCACCGGGGTCAACCAGACCTTCGCCATCGTGCTCGACAACCAGCTCGAGTCCGACCCCTACGTCGACTACAAGCGCAACCCCCAGGGCATCCAGGGCACGTCGGCCGAGATCTCCGGCGCCTTCACGATCTCCGAAGCCAAAGACCTCGCCCTGGTGATCAACACGGGCGCCCTGCCTGTGACCCTGACCCAGATCGAAAGCCAGGTGGTGTCGGCCACCCTCGGCAAGGACTCGCTGCATCAGGCGCTCATCGCCGGCCTGATCGGCCTCGGCCTGATCCTGCTCTACATGGTCTTCTACTACCGCTTTCTGGGGCTCGTCGCCGACATCGCCCTCATCATCTACGGCCTGCTGCTGCTGGGCCTGTTCAACGCCATCCACGTCACGCTGACGCTGCCGGGCATCGCCGGCATGATCCTCACGATCGGCGTGGCCGCCGACGCCAACGTCGTCATCTTTGAACGCATCAGAGAAGAGGTACGCCGCGGCCGCACCGTCCGTTCGGCGGTCAACTCCGGTTACGCCCGCGGCTTTCGCACCATCCTCGACGCCAACGTGCTGACCCTGCTCACGGCGGCCGTCATCTTCGAGTTCGCGACTGCCCAGCCCAAGGGCTTTGCCTTCACGCTGATGCTCGGTGTGGTGGTCAGCATGTTCACCGCCGTGGTCGCCACGCGCGCCCTGCTGGGGCTGCTGGCCGACTTCTCGTTCTTCGATCGCCCGTCGTTCATGGGCGTCAGGAGCGGCGACATCAATCCCGTCGACGACGCGGCCGAGCCCGGCCGGCGCCCGCGGCGACGGCCGGGCTCGGCCGCGTCGGGCGACGGCCGCTCGGTCCTGACAGGCAGCGTCGCGCCGACGCCCGGCTCGTCGAGCCGGCCGGCCAAGCGCCGTGCGTCGACCGCCCGAAAGAAGAAGTCGTGAACTGGTTCCGCAAGATCTACTCGTTCGATTACATGGGCCACAAGTACCTGTGGTTCACGCTTTCGGGCACCATCATCGCCATCGGTCTGCTCTCCATGTTCATCCGCGGCGGCGGCAACCCCGCCAAGGGCTTCAACTACGGGCTCGAGTTCAAGTCGGGTACACGCATCGAGGTGACCTTCGTCAAGTCGGCGACCACCGCCCAGGTGCGCGCCGTCGTCGACGGGCAAGGCTACACCGACGCCGTCATCCAGCAGGTCCAGTCCAAGAACGGCGGCTCGACCTTCCAGATCTCGACGACTTCGCTCACGTCCGATCAGCAGCTCGCCTTAAAGAGCGCCCTCGACTCGCACTTCACGATCGCCTTGGGAACGAGTGGCGGCGCCGACTGGAACATCAACACCGTCGGCGCCACGTTCAGTCGCGAGGTGATCACGTCGTCGTACAAGGCCATCGGCGTCGCGCTGATCCTCATCATGGTCTACATCTCGCTGCGGTTCTCCTGGAAGTTCGCCATCGGTGCGATCGTGGCCGAGTTCCACGACCTCTTCGTCGTGATCGGCATCTACTCTCTCACCGGACGCGTGGTCACCACCGACACCATCGCCGCTGTGCTCACGATCCTCGGCTATTCGCTCTATGACACGGTCATCGTCTTCGACCGCATCCGCGAAAACGCGCCCAAGATGAGCCGCGTACCCTACGGCGACATGGTCAACCGTTCGATCTGGGAGACGCTGACCAGGTCGATGAACACCACGCTGATGACCTTGATCCCCGTGGTCTGCCTGCTGCTGTTCGGCGGCTCGACGCTCAAGGACTTCGCCTTCGCGCTGCTCGTCGGCGTGGCCTCCGGAGCCTACTCGTCGATCTTCGTGGCCAGCCCCGTGCTGACGCTGCTCAAGGAACGCGAACCCAAGTACCGCAAGCTGGCGCTCAAGGCCGGCGAGGTGTCGTCCTAAAGCAAAGCCTGGGCCGTTGCGGCACGTCGGCCCTGGGTCGGCCCTGGGTCGGCCCTCGGTCGGGCGACGGTCGGGCCGCCGGGTCACGGTCGGACGGCGCCGCCGTCACGGACCGCTCGAGCCTCGACTGAGCTCAGCCTCCGCTCCGGCTCGAGGTTGAACCTTCACAAGCGCCTTGAGCCTCGCGCAAAGATTGAGGTCCGCGGAGCCCAAAACGACCCTTCGCGCCCTTTACAAACGCCCCCCCGACGGCCTAGTCTCACCGCCTCACCACCGCGAACGGCCGGCCAAACGCCTCGTCGGCGGCGCGGTGCAAGACGACGATCCGAACGCGAAAAGACGAAGTTCGCATTCGCCACCAGACGGTCAGACGGGGCGACAGGGTCACAGGCAGGGGGTCGTCGTGACGCGCACAGGGGGTCTTCGTGACACGCAGGGGGTCTTCGTGAACATTCAGCCCATCGACCGTTCGAACGGGGCCGGCCAGGCCGTCCCGCCCGCCCCCGACAACGGTGGGCTGCGGCTCAGCTATCTGGGCGCCGACGAGGTGCCGGTACTCGAGCTGAGCGGCGAATTCGACTTTGACAACGTGCCCGAGATCGAGCGCCTCCTGCGCCGTCGTCTGGGGCCCTTCTTCTTCAAAGGCCGCGACCTGGTGCTCGACCTGGCTTTGGTCGAGCTGGTCGATTCGGCGTTCGTGGGGCTCGTCGTGTCGCTCGCCCGGCGGCTGCACGCCAATCGGCGCGAGCTGCTGATCACGCGTCCGGTGGGTTACGTGCGGCGCACGCTCGCGCTGGTGGGGCTACCCAATCTGGTGCCGGTCTACGAGAGCATCGACGACGCGCTGGCCGCTCTCTCCGGAGGGGCGCCGCTCATTCCGCCGCCCTTCGACCTCGCCCGATTCGTCGCGACGTCGCCGGCCACGCCCTGACGGCAGAGCTGGTCTGGGCTGCCGACGCCCGCCGCCCGGTCGTGGCGAGACATGCGGACCTTCGCCGCCCGGCGGCGGCGACGGGGGTCGAAGATCGCCTCGAAGCCTAGCTTGCCCGGCGCACCAGCGACTCGCCGAGTCCGGCCTGGCGGGCCGCCACGGCACGCGCCTGGAAGGCCTTCATGCGGCAGGCGTCGCTGCAGTACTTCTTGGCGGGGTTGCTGGTGACGAACTCGCGACTGCACGGCTCAAAGCTGCAGTAGCGCGTCATCTCCTCGCGCAGGCGCTGCTTGCGCGAAGGTCGCTTGAGCTCGTCTTTCCAGCCCCCGCTGTGCAGGGCGCAGATGCTCGAGGGGTTGTATGTCGACAGCCGGGTCTCGCACCCAGGTACCGTGCAGGTGCGGCCGCCGCCGTAGGTCTTGCTCTTGCTCATGTCATCGACCTGCATGGACAGTCGGCGCCCCCTGAGGCCTCTCGTGCTGCGATACTCCATGGCCGAACGCTCCTTGCCTCAAGCCGGCCATGCAAGGCCGGCGCCGCCCTTCTTAGACTGTCGCGCTTTCGAGTGCCTTTTCACGCGTGGCGTAGATGCCGAAGATCCGGTCGAGCCCGGTGATCTCGAAGATCCTGGTGATGTTCTCGTCCTGACAGACGATGTCGAGCGTGCCGTTCTGGGGGCGCACACGCTTGGCGCCGCTGACCAGCACCCCCAGCGCCGTCGAATCGATGAAGGTGACGCTTGCGAGGTCGACGACGATGTGCGTGGCGCCTTCTTCGATGCTCTGGATCATGACTTCTTTGAACTGGGGCGCGGAGTAGATGTCGACCTCCCCCTGCAGCACGACGACGGATACCTCATCGCCGACACGCACCAGTTCGACACCGAATTGTGGCCTGTCGTCCATCCACTCCCCTTTTCGCCCCAAATGAACGTGCTGCCCTGCAACTCTGCCGCGGACGGCCGGTCGTCCGCCGGGGCGCTGCCCGGGGGGTTCCGCCGATGAAATGTTATGGCCACGGGATTTCCCTCCTAAACGCCCGCCCTTCGAAAGGCCCGTACGAAAGCCCGAGGCGGCTTCAGTCGCCGCGGCGCTTCTAGCTCACGTGTGACAGGTAGTGCCGGTTCGCGAGGTAGCCGAAGGCGGCGGCTCCCAGACACACGGCCGCGCCGAGCACGATCGGCGCCCGTCCGCCCATCGTGTCGGCGATCCGGCCCAGGATCGGGCCGCCGATGAACGTGCCGCCACCGAAGAGCACCGTCTGCAGCGCCAGGACCCGCCCGTGCATCTCGGGTCTGGCCTCGACCTGCACGATCGCGGTCGTCGCGGTCAGGTAGAGGATGCTCGCCATGCCGACCAGAAACACCGCCGGGACGGCCAGGCCGACGCCGGGAACGCAGGCGAGCAACAGCATCGCCAGGCCGAGCGCAAAGGCGCCAAGAACGGCGTGACGGAGCCGGACGAGGCTCCTGTGAGCGACCACGAGACCGCACACGACGGCGCCCAGGCCGAACACAGAGTAAAGGACCGTGAAGACGGTGCTGGGGCGGTGCAGTGTATCGGTGACGAACAGCGGCAGGGTGACGGTGAAGTTGTACGACAGCATCTGGATCGCGGCCAGCATGACGAAGCTGATCCAGAGCGAGGGCATCGACAGCACGTAACGCAGACCGGCGCGCACCTCACGCCTGGTCCGCGGCCGGCGCGGCCGGCGGTGGAGATCGACCGTGCGCATGAGCACGATGCAGGTGAGCACGGCCAGATAGGAGCCGGCGTCGATGGTGAAGCACCATCCGTAGCCCAGGGTGACGACCAGAAGACCGGCCAGCGCCGGCCCGAAGATGCGCGCGACGTTGACGATGACGCTGTAGAGCACCACCGCGTTCGGGCGGTCCTCGGCCGGGACCATCTCGGTGACGAACGAACGCCGCAGCGGGTTGTCGAACGCCAGCAGGATCCCCCCGGCGATGGCCAGCGCGTAGAGCCCGCCGAGGGGCGGGTGGGGCATGAACGAGAGGATGGCGAGACTGATCGACTGGGCCATCTCCAGGCTCTGGGTCACAAGCAGCAGGCGCCGCTTGTCGTACCGGTCGGCCACGGCTCCCGCCCAGGCCGACAGGAGGAGGATGGGGCCGAACTGGCAGGCGGCCAGCACGCCGACCGCAAACCCGCTGCCCGTGATCTTCAACACCAGCAGGACGAGCGCGACGTTGGTCAGCCAGTTGCCCGTGTTCGAGACGATCTGGCCGCTGAAGTAGAGCCGGAAGTTGCGGTTCCGCAGCGAGAGGAACGTCGTGCCCAGCAGCCGCCCGCGTCGCGGGGAGCCGGCGCCGTTGGGCGAGCCTGAGCCCGCGCGGGTCACGTGTCGGCGTCGGCCAGGCGCTCCAGCAGGTCGATCGCGTGCTCGAGCGTGGCCCGCTCGCGGCCGTCGATCGAGGTTTCGATCGCCCGCGAAAGCCAGGAGCTGCGCGACGCGATGATCGACTCGCGCAGGCGCAGGCCGGCGTCGGTGATGCTGAGCTGCGTCTTTCGACCGTCGGTCGGGTGTCGATCCGAACGGACCAGGCCGGCCGACTTGAGCGACACGATGCTCTGTGCGATCGCCTGCTGACTGACATGCTCGGCCGCGGCCAGCGAAGCGGCCGTAGCCGGTCCGTCGTGAAACAGGCGCGAAAGGATGGAGAGCTGGGAGAGAGAGAGGGCGGCGGAGCTCCAGCTCGACGCTTCGCGAAGTCGCACTCGCAGTCGTTTGAGGGCCAGCGCCAGCCTGACTGCCGTGGGATCTTCGATCTGCGTGCCGGCGGACATGGCGTCACCGTAAACTACGCAAGGTACTTGTGCAAGTAGCTTGGCGGTATGGCTGACGCGCCGGATGGCCGGTCCGCCGGCGCGGTGGCAGTTTTATCAGCGTGCTGATAAACTTCTGTCCATGGCTACTTCTCACTACCACGTCGGCAATCAACTGCACCGCGCCGAACATGCGATGGGTACGAGCTTCAGAGAAGCGCTGCGGCCGCTCGGCATCACCCCGTCACAGGCCGGCGTGCTGCTGCACATCGAGCGCTACCCGGACGTGAACATGGCGGGGCTGGCCGATGTCGCTTCAGTCGCACCGCAAACGATGCACCGCATCGTCGTCGGGCTGGAACGCCGCGACCTGGTGCGCCGCGACCAGAGGGCGGGGGACAGGAAGTCCATCTACCTCTCGCTCACCCCCGCCGGCGCGGAGCTGCTCGTTCGGGCCGAAGCCATCCTCAAAGCCGAGCAAGACGTTCTGAGGCAGACGTTCGACGCGCAGGAGCTGGCTGCGCTCTTTGCCTTCCTGCAGCGATTCGAGGCCGCGTTTCAACGGCCGGAGAGGCGTCACCTCTAACATGCAGCGCAGAGGAGTCTGTTACGACGTCGGCCGCTATCTCCACGGCGATTGGCGCACGGACTACGACCCCCGGACAGTCCATCGTGAGCTGGAGATCATCCGGGACGACCTGCACTGCAACGCCGTCAGGATCTGCAGCCGGGATCTCGGCCGTCTGGCGGTTGCCGCCGAAGACGCTTTGCGGCTGGGACTCGAGGTCTGGTACTCACCGGAACTCTGGAACAAGAGCCCCGAAACGACCCTTGCCTATACGGCCAAAGCAGCCGAGACGGCCGAGAAGCTCCGCCGGCGATACCCCGACAAGCTGGTGATGAGCGTCGGTAGCGAACTGACGCTGTTCATGAAGGGCATCGTCCCAGGCGGCTCGCTCTGG
This sequence comes from uncultured Actinomycetes bacterium, assembly GCA_963845355.1. GTDB lineage: Bacteria > Actinomycetota > Thermoleophilia > UBA2241 > UBA2241 > Bog-752. Next base: position 16,423 of record CAWJRV010000011.1, on the reverse strand, counting down.
TCTCGGATGCGCCATGCCTTTCGCGATGGTGACGTGAAGGCCGGTAAGCACAACAAGCCGCTCAACGACTACCTGTCCCGCGTGGTCGAGTCGGTGCGCCGGGTCTACCAGGGCCCCCTTACCTACGCGTCGCTACCCTTCGAGGACGTCGACTGGGAGCCGTTCGACTTCGTCGGTGTCGACCATTACCGGGCAACGCGGATCAACGATCGCTACGCGGACATGCTGAAGCCGCTCATAGCCAAACGCAAACCGGTGGCGATCATGGAGTTCGGCTGCTGCACGTATCAGGGAGCCGAGCACGCCGGCGGGCAAGCATTCAACATCGTAGACATGAAGACGCTGGTCATGCACGAGATCCCATTGCTGGGGAGGCTCATCCGACCACGGCTGAAAGGGCAGTACGTACGCGATGAAACGCTGCAGGCCCGCGAGATCGTCGAATCGTTCAAGGTGTTCGACAGCGTCGGCGTGGATGGCGCGTTCGTCTTCACGTTCGTGTTCCCGCAAAGCCCCTACAATGAGGACCCCCTGCACGACCTCGACATGGCGAGCTACGGCATCGTGAAGTTCTACGAAGACGGCAGGCACGGTGTGACCTATCCGGACATGACCTGGGAGCCGAAGGAGTCATTTGAGGCCGTGGCACAGTACTACGGCGAGTGATAGGGAAGACCCGGGGATTTTGGTGGACCTAACCAGTCAGCTTTCGAACTTACGATGCGAGGTGCAGCGTCTGTTCGACTCCTAGTCTGGTGCGCCTCAGCGGACAACTCTCGAACCTTTGTCACGAAATGATGTGCACGGTCGCCGTCCTCGTCACGGCGCGACGCGACGCAGAGGACTGAGAGCAACCGCCCGCGAGGAGTCTTTCCATCTTGAGTGTGCAGCGCCGGCGGGGGCTTGCGGCAAGCCCCGGGGCGTGCCGCATAATCAACGGCCGCAAGCGGGAAGTACGGAAGCGCGAGTCTTGAGATGCGTGTGCAGCCCACCAGCATGAGGAGCGAGCCGATGGCACGCACCAACGAGGGCCCCTTCGTCGTGTCAGAGCCATGCTCCGAGTGCGATGGGCGGGGCACCATCCTCGAGCAGCCCTGCCCCACGTGCCACGGCTCCGGTGTGCAGCGCTTCTACCACGGCACCAAGGCCGACCGGAAGCCGGGAGACCTGATCGAGCCCGGCCACAGCTCCAACTTCGGCAAGGGGAAGCAGGCAAACTACGTCTACCTGACCGGCACCCTGGACGCGGCCACCTGGGGGGCGGAGCTGGCCCTCGGCGAAGGTCCCGGCAGGATCTACGTGGTGGAACCGACGGGCCCAATCGAGGACGACCTCAACCCGACGGACAAGAAGTTCTCGGGCAATCCGACGAAGTCATACCGCTCCCGGGAGCCGCTGCGGGTCACGGGCGAGCTCACCGAGTGGCAGGGCACGCCCCCGAAGCGCTCAAGGCCATGAAGGACAACATCGAGGAAGCCAAACGACTTGGTATTGAGGCGATCGACAACTGCGGCTTCGAGCGCTCCCGGCAGCACACGAGGGCGGGTGCTCAACAGAACTGGTGAAGCCATCCCCGTTTCACCCTTCTCCCAGGGCTCGCGCTGCACGCTCAGCGCTTCTCATTCGCCCTCACGGATTCTGCTCGATGAAGCATCTTGGCTGCCGCGAGACGCACGTCAGTGTCCGGATGGGTCAGGAGCGATGCCACGCTCTCCAGGGCCTGCTGGGAGCCGATCCGCGCAAGTCCGACGGCCGCGACGCGGCAGATGCTCTTGTCTCGGTCGCCCGCGAGGCGCGGCAGGTAGGGCGAGGCTGCGCGGTCTCCCAGGTCACTGAGTGCCCAGACAGCGTCATAGCGGTCACACCAGCACTTTGACTTCACGAGCGGGGTCTCTGAGAGCGTCGAGATCGAGAGCGATCTGCACGCATGGCTCTGCGGCGACGACGCTGCCTGCCGCGCCAACGCCGCCCGGCTACTGGCCCTGCGCGGCATCGGACCGAAGACCGTCGACTACTTCAAGATCCTCTACGGCGAGCAGGACACGGCGGCGGTCGATGTCCATCTCAGACGCTTCTTAGAGCCGGCGGGCGTGCGCGTCACGACCTACGAGCAGGCGCGCGAGGTAGTCGCGGGCGCAGCCGCAGAGCTTGGCGTCTCCGCCGCCGTGCTGGACCACAGCGTCTGGACGCGCATGAGCACGGCGGGGCGAACCGTGGTCATCGCTAGTGGCCCTACTGCGTGAACACATTCATGCGCTTGGCAGTCACCGAGCCCATAAGTGTCAGACCATACTGCTGCGCGAGGGCGATTGCGTGGTCGGTCGGCACCGAGCGCGACGCGATGACCGGAATGCCGCAGACGATGGCCTTCCTTACCATGTCGCTCGGCACGCGCCCGCTCACGAAGAGCACGACATCCTCCATTTCCACGCCGTCTCTCGCGGCGCAGCCGATCGCCTTGTCGACAGCGTTGTGCCGACCGATGTCCTCACACACATACAGGATCTCGCCGGCGACGCTGAGCAGGCAGCTGTGGACTGCACGGGTGGCGGCATAGAGGGTCGCACCTTCTTGGAAGCGGCTGGCGAGCGCGAAGACGATCTCCGGACTCCATATGTGCGGCGGCAGCTTCTGCAGTTCCCTGCCCCCGGCTCTCAGCTCTGCGAACACCATGTTGTCGCCGCACTCGCTGAGCACCCGCCTCGGTAGCGTCGCGAAAAGGGAAGCGCTGGTGACCTCTGCGGCGAGGAAGACCTTCGCCCTCGCCCCCGACCTGCAGACGTTGAGGACGTCGACCTGATCGAGGCTGCGGACGACGCCGCTCGTGAAGAGGTACCCGAGCACCAGCTCCTCGAGACGGTTAGGCGTACATACCAGCTGGCAGAGCAGTCTCTCGTTGACGTAGAGGTCGAGGACGTGCTCCACGATTACCTCGGTCACGTCGGCAAGGTCGTCGCCCTCGGCGGCACTCCTGCGCACGATTGCGTAGGGGCGGGTCAGCTCGACATCGTAGACCTGGGTCCCGGTCGTCATCGCAGAGGCTGCCGTCTCCGGGGCGAGGCCATGAGTCAGCTCGACGCGCGTCCGGACTGAGAGCCCGGGGAAGATGCCAAATCGCTTTCGGCCGCCCTGCTGCCCGCAAGTGCGGTCGTGAGCAGCGTCTGCCGCACCAGCCCCTCCCAGAGAGACCAGGCGAGCTCGAAGTCGATCGCGTGCTGATCGGCGAGCCGCTGCAGCGCGAGACCGTCCGCGAGCGCCATCGTCATAGCGGCGAGCGTCGCCGCCTCGCGCGAGAGGTCGGCGTTGCCGTCGGCGACCAGCCCCGCGAGGTTGAGCTGCCGACAAGCGGCGAAGTAGCCGGCCAACTGAGCGCGCATCCGCGAGTCGCGCAAGAGGTTCGGGACGAGCTCGAAGTAGAGCCGGTAGCCGGTTGAATCCTCCACCATGCGGAGGTTGCCTTCGACGAGCGCGTGCAGTCGTCCCGCTCCTTCGGGCAGATCGGCGAACATCGCCTGCATCTCCATCAGCTGATCGCGCACAAGCCACTCGACGAGCGCAATGAGCAGGCCTGCCTTGCTGCCGAAGTAGTAGCGGATCAGGGCTTTGTTCTCGCCCGCCTCGGTGGCGATGGACTCGAGCGAGAGGGCGTGATAGCCATGGCGCTCGAGTATCGTGCGCGCGGCCTGCAGAAGTCGCTGCGCGGTAGCAGGGACCGGCGCGGTCGAACCTTGGACGAGGCTCGGACTGTGCGAGCCTGTGTTGCGCTTGCCGCCCGCTCGGGCGCTTCTGGCATCGTTCTCTGCCACCCTTGCTCCAGTCCGTTCGCGGTCGCTGACCGGGTCAGAGTACTCATGCGCCATGGCTTGATCTTGGCGACTCATCCTACCCTCTCGGTGGGCCGATTCGCGTGCTGCCCCCATTCCTTGAACGGATAAGGAAACCATAGCATATGCTCTCAAACTCGACCATCTCCGGAGCAGCAACTGCGAGGCTCTTGCGACACAAGTGAGTGTGAGAGCGTTGTTGACGAGGACCTGCTTGAGGTGTACAAAGGTCAGAACTTAACCGGATAGGTAAACTCCGCACTCTGGTGATGGCGTGGGTCTTCTACTCGGGTCACCACTGGAAGCTCGGGGACGCAAGGAGACGAGATGAAGCGCAGTCACCACGCGGGCCGCTCATGTGCTAGCGGAGCCGGCCTTGACCTGTTCACGGAGAGCGATCTGCACGAGATCCACCTCGGGACCTTGCAGGTGCTGGAACGGACAGGTGTATGGGTGGAAGACGATGAGGCTCTCGCCATTCTTTCCGACGGCGGCTGCCGGATCGACCGCGAGACACGCATCGCCAAGTTCCCGCCACACGTGGTCGAGGAGCTCATCCGTGCCGTCCCGAGCAGCCTCGTGCTGCACGGCCGCGAGGGCAGACACGACGTTGTGCTGGAGTCGAATCGCGTGAACTTCTGCAACCACTGTGACGCGGTCAAGGTGATCGACCCCCACAGCCTCGAGGTCCGGCCGCCAGTCCTCCAGGACGTCGCCGACGCCGCGCTGCTCGTTGACTACCTCAGTGACATCGAGATCCTGCTGCCTTCGGCGGTGCCCTCTGACCGGCCGATCGAGGCGCTGGTGCACGAGTACTACGCATCGGTGCACAACTGCACGAAACCGATCCATGTACCCACAGTCACGCGACGCGAGACGGAGATCATCATCGACATGGCCGCGGCGGTCGCCGGCGGCTACGACGAACTGAGAGAACGGCCGATTCTGAGCATCGGGCCGTGCCCGGTGCCACCGCTGAAGTTGCCGCGCGACTTCACGGATGTGGTGATTGCCGCCGTGCGCGCAGGCGTGCCGATCTTCACCATGAACATGGCACTCGTGGGGGCTACGGGGCCCGCGACTCTGGCTGGCACGCTGGTCATCCAGAATGCCCTGGCGCTTGCCGGCATCGCCTTCTCGGAGATGATCGAGCGCGGCGCCAAAGCTTGGTATGGCTCGGCCACCAGCGCCATGGACATGCGCTTCGGGCTCGCCACAGGCGGCTCACCGGAGCAGGCACTGCTTAGTGCCGGCGCGGCGCAGATGGCGCACTACTACGGTCTCCCGAATCAGGTCGTAGGCTTGTGGACCGACGCCAAGGTCTGCGACCAGCAGGCTGGACACGAGAAGACGCTAGGTGCCCTGACGACCGCGCTCGCTGGCACTAACCTCGTTGAGGGCGCCGGCATGATCGAGTCGGGCCTCACGCAGGACATCGCTCAGCTGGTCATCGACAACGACATCGCGCGCATGGTGCGCATGGTCGTGGACGGCATCCCGGTCTCGGACGAGTCGTTACTGCTCGACGAGATCCACGCCGTGGGCCCACAGGGGGACTTCATGTCGAGCGACAGCACTCTCAAGTACTCGCGCACGCTGTCTGCACCGAAGGTTCTCGACCGACACGCACGCGAGGAGTGGGAGGCCGAGTCTCTCGACCTTGCCACGTGCGCCCGCGCCGAGGCGCTGCGCATCCTCGCCGAGCACACGCCGGAGCCCCTGTCGGCCGAGGTTGCCGAGCGGCTCGAGACCATGCTGGCCGAGGCGGTCGCGACGGCTGAAGCCGTCTGAGATCGCCGCATCCGAAGCGTTCTACGAGGGAGAAGATTGTGGAAGGGCAGTTCCAAAGCCTGGCTGAGACGATCATCAACGGCGACGCCGACGAGGCCATGCGGCAGACGGAGCAACTGATCGGAGAAGGCATCGCGGCCCGCGTGATCCTCGACGACGGTCTCATGCAGGGCATGGACGTCGTCGGTGCCCGCATGAGGGCAGGCGAGGCCTTCATCCCCGAGGTCCTGCTCTCGGCGCGCACCATGCAGACCTGCCTCGAGGTGCTGAAGCCGCTGCTGGCCGAGGGCGAGACATCGCTGGTCGGCACGGTGGTCATCGGTACCGTCGAGGGAGACGTCCACGATATCGGCAAGAACATCGTCTCACTGCTGCTCGAAGGCGCCGGATTCGAGGTCGTCAACCTGGGCACTGGCGTCAGCGCTGATGCATTCGTCGCCGCAGTCGAAGAGCGCGACGCGGACATCCTTGGCATGAGCGCGCTGCTGACCACCACCATCCCGCGCATGGCCGAGACCATGGCCGCTCTGAAGTCCGCAGGCCTGCGCGACAAGGTGAAGGTGCTTGTGGGTGGCGCTCCCGTGACCGCCGCGTTTGCAGAGGAGATCGGGGCCGATGGCACTGGTGCCTCGGCAGCGATCGCCGTCGAGCGCGCGAAGCAGCTCATGGCCGAGGTCAGGGCCTGATGAGGGCGCCCGCCTGCGCTCTTGCTGGACGCTGCCGGTCAGCAACCGCAGACGACCACGCTGGCAGATCTGGGAACTGGGAAACAAGGTCAGGGGGGAATCGCAATGGCGTCTGACGAGTCCAAGTCAAAGCCCGGCGGGCACGGCGAGTACGGTCAGCAGCTCGACCGTTCTCTGGGGCTCTTCGGCAACGTCACCATGATCCTCGGGGCTGTGGCACCGGCGGCGACGTTCTTCGTGTACATCCCCGTCATGTACTACCTCTTCGGGGGGTTCACGTTCACGGCTCTGCTGATCGGCTTCGCCCTGCAGATCCCCATGGCGCTCTGCTATGCGGAACTCGGTTCCGCCTACCCGCTTGCCGGGGGCGAGTACAGCATGGTGGCGCGCACCGTGAGCCGCGGAAGCGGCTTCATGATCTTCGGCATGATGCTCTTCTTCTTCATCATCACTCTGGCAATCGGCGCAATCGGCGCCGGTCTTCAGCTGCAGACCCTCTGGCCGAGCGTCGACCCAAAGCTCGTGGCGGTCGTCATCATCGCCGCCGGCGCCTTGCTCGGCGTGTTCAACGTCAAGGAGGGCGCGATCTTCTCGGGTATCTTCCTGGCCATCCAGATGATCGCCATCGGTATCATTGTCGTGCTCGGTCTCACGCACCTGCATGACCCCGTGCACCGGCTGTTCTCGACGACCGTCTACGGCCCCAAAGGCGTTCTGCCATTCACCTTCACCGTCGCCCTGGCGGCGATGACGCTCGGCTTCTATCAGTTCACTGGTTACGGCAACGCCGTCGTCTTCGGCGAGGAGACCGAATCGGCTCGCAAGCACATGGGGCGGGCCGTCCTGTTCCCCCTCATCATCATCGGCGTGACGCTCATTCTCGCCTCCTTCTGCATGCTCGTCGGCACGCCGTCGCTGCAGAAGCTCTCCCTCGCACCCGTGCCCACGGCCTGGTTCGTGCAGACTGTCGGCGGGGCGACACTGAACAAGATCGTCAGCGGCCTGGTTTTTCTCGCCCTCGCCGAGTTCATCATGCTGACGACGCTGATCGTCGGTCGGGAGCTCTGGAGTGCCTCGCGGGACAACGCCTGGCCTAAGCCGGTCAGCCGTCTGCTTTCCACGGTCCATTCCCACTACAAGTCGCCGTGGGTTGCGACCGTCCTCGTGGCAGCCATCGCCGTGCCTTTCTGCTTCATGTCTCTCGCCAGTCTCGTGACGATTTCCGGTGTGATCACCATCGTCTACTGCGGCTTCATGGGCGTCGGCGCACTACGCATCCGCTTCATGAAGAGCGCGCCGCAGAAGCGTTGGAAGATGCCGCTTTGGCCGCTGCCTCCGATCATCGTGCTCGTGGCACTGTGCTTCATGGTGACGCAGCAGACCAAGCACGACCTCGTGATCACCGGTGCCGTGCTGGTCATCGCCTTCGTCTACTACCTCGCCTTCCTGAGGCCCCGCGCGAAGACTCATTGGGTCATGCTCGAGGCGCAGAGCGAGGCGGAGGACGCCGCCGCAGGTTCGCCGGCAGTGACGATGGCGGCAGTCGCGCCAGCGGCGCCAGAGGACTGATACCAAGGCCTATGCTCGGCCCGGGTCAACCCTGGTGGTGCCCGGGCCGAGCACCTTCAGCGACGAGCCGTGCAGCGCAGTCAAGGGCTCGCTACCGGACCGACAAGCAAGGGGTGTTCCATGCTGAGCAGCGTTGACGAGGCAGGACAGGCGCGTTGCGAAGGCGACGTGCCACGCGCCTTGCAGGGTTGTCTCGGTAGGCCCAACAAGCAGTCGAGGGCCCGTCGTGGCCACTGACCGCAGGCCCGACCGCGGCGCGACTCCCGGCTACTACCACCAGGAGCTCGACCGCGCCCTCGGCCTTGCCGGCAACACCATCATGATCCTCGAGGCCGTGGCTCCGGTCGCCACCTTCTTCGTCTACATCACGGTGCTCTTCCCGCTCTTCGGCGGCTTCACTTTCAGTGCCTTGGTGATCGGCTTCCTGCTGCAGATCCCCATGGCCCTCTGCTACGCGGAGCTCGGTTCCGCCTTTCCGATCGCCGGCGGCGAGTACGCGATGGTGGCGCGCTCGGTGAGCCGCGGAAGCGGCTTCATGATCTTCGGCATGATGGCCTTCTTCTTCGTCACCATCTTGGCGAGCAGCGCCATCGGCGCCGGCCTCTACTTGCAGACGCTGTGGCCGGCCGCCGATCCGCGCCTGGTCGCCGTCGTCCTCATCGTCGCCGGCGCTGTGCTCGGCACCTTCAACATCCGCGCCGGCGCCGTGCTCTCCGGCGTCTTCTTGACGATCGAGATGATCGCCATCGTGATCGTCGTCGCACTCGGCCTCATGCATCCGCACGACCCCGTCCAGCGCCTCTTCTCGACGACGGTGTTCGCACCAGGTGGGCAGGCGACGCCCTTCACCGCGGCGCTGGCCCTCTCGGCGTGCACGCTCGGCTTCTACATGTTCACCGGATACGGCAACGCCGTGGTGTTCGCGGAGGAGACCGGGCGCGCGCGTGCACGCATGGGGCGTGCGGTGCTCTTCCCGCTGCTTATCATCGGCGTCGTGCTGCTCGTGACGACGGCCTGCGCCATCATCGGCGCGCCCTCGCTGCGCGAGTTCTACCTCAGCCCCTCGCCGACGTCGTATCTCGTCACCACGCTCGGCGGCGCCACGCTGAACCGCATCGTCAGCGGTCTCGTCTTCATCGCCCTCGCCTGGTTCATCATGCTGACGACGCTGATCATCGGGCGCGAGTTCTGGAGCGCGGCGCGCGACAAGGCGTGGCCGACGCCCGTGAGCCGCGTCCTCGCCAAGGTGCACCCGCGCTTCCGTTCGCCGTGGATTGCGACCTTCTTCGTCTGCGCCGTCTCCATCCCGCTCTGCTTCGTGCAGCTCACGAGTCTGGTGACGGTTCAGGGCGTCGTGACCATCGTCTATTGCGCCTTCATGGCAATCGGCGCGCTGCGCATTCGCTCGCGCGCGGATGCACCGGCCGATCGCTGGAGGATGCCTTGGTGGCCATGGCCACCGCTGGTCGTGCTCGTGGCCCTGAGCCTCATGCTCGTGACGCAGACGGCTCACGACCTGTGGATCACCGGGTCCGTGCTTGCAGCGTCACTCGTCTACTACCTGGTCTACCTAAGGCCTCGCAGTGCGACGCATTGGGTGATGCTCAAGGCCGCGCCCAGTGACCCTGGATCTACGGACGATCCGCGAGTCCCGGTCTCTCCGACTGTGGCGGGCGAGGCCTGAGCGAGCGCCCGAGCCCACGAGGAGTCCGGGCGTCGTCGCGCCCTCACCAATCACTAGTAGAAGCGAAGGAGCGCCAATGAAGGACTTCTGGTACTTCAGCCCGACACGCATCGTCTTCGGCAACGGCGTCAGTTCAGGCGTCGGCAGTGAGCTGAAGCGCCTTGGCTACGAGCGGCCACTGATCGTCACCGACGAGGTGCTGGTCAGGGTCGGTCTGGTCGAGCCCATCGCACAGTCGCTGCGCGACGCGAGCCTCGAACCGGCCATCTTCGATCAGGTCTCGCCGAACCCGCGCGACGTCGAGTGTCAGGCCGGGGTGGATGCCTGCCGTGACGTAGCGGCCGACGTCATCGTCGCCGTCGGCGGCGGCAGCCCCATGGACGCGGCCAAGGGCATCGCGCTGCTGCCCGGCAACCCGGCGCCGCTCAGCCGCTACTTCGGCTACGGCCTGCTGCCGGGGCCGGCGCTGCCGGTCGTGACCGTGCCGACGACGGCCGGCACCGGCAGCGAGGTCACCTGGTGCGCCGTCATCACCGACACCAGCGGCGAACGCCACCTCAAGGATGCGATCCTCGATCACAAGATCAACCCGGTCGTCGCCTTCGTCGATCCGCAGCTCATGGTCGGTATGCCGCCTGAGCTCACCGCGTCGACAGGCATGGACGCTCTGGCGCACGCGATCGAGGCCTACACCTGCACCGTCGCCAATCCCATGAGTGACATGTGGGCGATGCTGGCCATCGGCTGCATCGGCAAGTCCCTGCCCTTGGCCTATTACAACGGGGAGGACCTCGAGGCACGCGCGCAGATGGCGGTCGCCGCCTCGGCCGGCGCCATCGCCATCTCGAACTCGGACACCTGCGCCGTACACTCGCTCTCCGAGGGCATCGGCGGCATGACCGATGCACCGCACGGCGTGCTCAACGCCGACCTGCTGCCCTACGTCATCGAGTTCAACGTCAAAGCGGCGCCCGAGCGCCACGCCGACGTGGCACGGGCCCTCGGCGTCGACGTCGCCGGCCTCAGCAACGTCGAGGCGGGCCTCAAGGCGGCCGCCTGGCTCAAGCAGCTCTTGGCCGACTTCAGGATGCCCTCCCTCGCTCAGATCGGCCTCGAGAAGGCGCAGTTCGGCCTCTACAGCGAGATCGCCATGGGCGTCGTCTGCACGCCGGACAACCCGCGCAAACTGACCCCGGAAGGGTTCACCGAAATCCTCGAGGCGGCGTGGAGATAGTCGAGCCACTGCTCTGCGCGCCCGCCACTGCGGGGTCCGGGCCACATCCCCCGGTTCCAGGTCCGGACCCCGCTCCCCAACGCACGCAGGAGGCGAACGATGCCTGAAGCGAGAGTGAGACGTTCCTACGTCCTGCCTGGGGCCGGCCTGGTCAAGGACGCGACGCCGCAGCCCACGGCTGTGGCTCGGTCCGGGTACCTCGCGGTCGAGGCGGCGGGCTGCTCCGGCTGCCACGTCTGCGAGATGGTGTGCGCCCTGCACCACGAGGGCGAGGCGCGGCCGGCGCTGGCTCGCCTGACGGTGAGCCACGACCCCTTCACGCAGTCGCACCCGGAGGTGGCGGTCTGCCCTCAGTGCCTCGGGCCCGAGTGCCTGCTCGTGTGCCCGACGGGCGCCATCGCGGCGGACCCTGCAAGCGGCGCGCGCATCGTCGACGACGAGCTCTGCAACGGCTGCGGCCTCTGCGTGAAGGCCTGCCACCTCGGCATGATCCAGCTCGAGCCGCGGCGCAAGAAGGCCTTCAAGTGCGACCTCTGCGGCGGCGAGCCACTCTGCGCCGTCCATTGCCCGCAACAGGTGATCACCTTCAAGGCAAGGAGGGCGTCGTGAGCGGCTTCGGCTACGCCGGACGCATCCTGCGCGTCGACCTCAGCAGCGGGGAGGTGAGCAGCTTCGAGACGGAGCCCTACGAGAAGTTCGTCGGCGGGGCCGGCATCGCCTCGCGCATCTACTTCGACGAGGTCGGGCCGCAGGTCGGCCCCTTCGATCCTGAGAACCGCCTCATCTTCATGACCGGGCCGTTCACCGGTACCCCGGTGCCGGCCTCCGGACGCAGTACCTTCTACTCGAAGTCGCCGGTCGGCTATCCGGTGCCGGTCTGTCGGCCCTCCTCGATCGGCGGCACCCTCGGCGCAGAACTCAAGTACGCGGGCTTCGATGGCCTCGTCCTCCAGGGCGCCGCCGAGCAGCCTGTCTACCTGTGGATCTGCGACGGGGAGGCAGAGATCCGCGACGGCGCTGACCTCTGGGGCCTCGACACCTACGAGACGCAGCGCGTGCTACTGGAACGACACGACCCGCGCGGCTCGGCCGCCTGCATCGGCCCTTCCGGTGAGAACCTCGGCCGTATGGCATCCATCATCCATGGCACCGGCTACGCCTCCGGGATGTCTGGTTTCGGAGCGATCATGGGTGCCAAGAGGCTCAAGGGGTTCATCGTGCGCGGCAGCGGTGGCGTCAAGGTCGCCGACCCGCCGCGCCTGCTGGCGGCGATGCGGCGCGTCAACGAGCTCGTCTATCATCCCGACGACCCGCCGCGCATGCACGGCATGCGCGGCCTTGGCTCGCACTTCCCCGGCGGGGAGGAGTTCATGGAGCACTTCCACGTGGGAGCGCTCTCCTGCCATGGCTGCCCGGTCGCCTGCCAGGGCGTCTTCAAAGTGCCGGGCACGCCACTCGGGGCCGACTGCTGCGTGTGGCCCTACGCGATGTACGTCGGCTTCCCTGAAGGGGAAGAGGGCTGGAAAGGCATCTGGGACATCAACGTCCTCGTTAACCGTCTCGGCCTCAGCATCTGGGAGAGCCATCAGAACTACCAGTTCGTCACACACCTGCGCGACGCCGGACTGATCGACGAGGCCTCAAGCGGGCTGCCGCTCCACGCCGAGCCGCACGAGCTCATCACGGCGATGCTCGAGCAGATCGCCTATCGGCGCGGACTGGGCGCACTGCTCGCGGAGCAGTTGCCGCGGGCCGCCGCAGAGATCGGCAAGGGCGCTGACGAGTTCGTGATCGAGGCCCGTGGCTGGCCCATCCTGCTGCCCTGGGACGATCCGCGCGGAAACCCCATGATGACCATGCAGCCGCTCACCGGCGGCCACTTCCCCTACACCGACGGCTGGTTCTTCTGGTCGTTCGACGGCGGCAGTTATCAACTGACAATGAAAGACGCGCGCGAGGCGCTCGACCAGGAGGAGATGAAGCTGGTCGCCGAGCACGTCTTCGGCGACCGCGACACGATGGACCTGAGCAGCTTCGCGGGCAAGGCCGAGGCCGTACGCCACGCCCAGAACTATCACGCCTTGGCCGATTCGCTCACCTACTGCACGTGGATCCTTCCGGTCGAGTTCAGCTGTTACGCGGAGGAGCTCAAGGGCGACATGGGCGTGCTGAGCGAGCTCTGCGCGGCGGTTCTCGGCGTCGAATGCAGCGAGTCTGACCTCTTTGCCTTGGGCGAGCGCCTCTACACGATGGAGCGCATGCAAGGCGTCAGGCAGGGCTACCACTCACGCCACGGCGACCTTCGCGCGCTCAAGAAGGAGCTCTACTCGGAGCCCAACGAGGAGAGCCCGCTACGCGACGGAGTGCTGCCTGCGGAAGAAGTGCGAGCCGCCCTAGCCGAGTACTACGCGCTCCGCCATTGGGACGCGCAGAGCGGCGTGCCCACGCGCGAAGCTTTGGAGCGGCTCGACATCGACGAACTCGCAGAAGTGCCGGCGTGAACGCACGGGGTCGTGCGACGGCCCCGTGCTGGTAGAGAGGAGTGAGCAGATGTACGCAGTCATGGGTGCGACCGGTCAGGTCGGCAGCGTGGTTGTCGACACCCTTCTGGCGCGCGGCGAGCGGGTCCGTGCCGTCGTACGCTCTGCCGAGCGCGGTGCGGCGATGGCAGCGCGCGGCGCGGAGCTGGCGGTCTCGGACGCGACCAGCGTCAAGTCGCTCACGCAGGCCTTCACGGGAGCAGAGGGAGTGTTCGTGCTGAATCCGCCGGCGTTCGCGTCACCCGACATGTTCGCAGCCTGCAAAGAGGTGTGCCGCGCGCTGGTCGCGGCGATCGAGGGCAGTGGTGCGCCGCGGGTTGTGGCGCTCTCTTCGATCGGGGCGCAGCTACCCTCCGGCACCGGCAACATTGGCACCGACCACCTGCTCGAGGAGAGCCTGCGGGGTCTTGCCGCTCCCGTGACATCGGTGCGCGGTGCGTGGTTCATGGAGAACTGGGCCGGCATGCTGGACTCAGCCAGGGCGGACGGCGTCATGCCGAGTCTTCTCACTCCGTTCGAGCGCGCCATCCCGCAGGTCTCTGCCGCAGACATGGGTCGCGTGTGCGCCGAGGCGATGGTCGAGAGTAGGCATGGACAGGCGGTCATCGAGGTCGAGGGGCCGGAGCCGTACAGCCCGGTCGACGTCGCAGCGGCGTTCGCGGCGGCTCTCGGTCGCGAGGTCGTAGCGGTCCCGGTGCCGGAAGACCAGTGGACGGACGTCTTCCTGAGCATGGGCAACAGTCCGCGCAACGCAGAGGCCTGGATCGAGCTCATCCACGCGGTGAACAGCGGGCATCTTGCTTTCGAAGGCGGCCACCGCCACGTTCGGGGCGAACTTGCCCTGGCCGAGGTGATCGCCGGCCTGGTGGATCGATAGGCTTGAGGCAGCCGCTACCGCCAGAGCGCCCGCCAGACTCCGGCGCGCCGCAGGGAGCGGCCGAGGATGATGTTCTTGCCGCGGCGCGCCATGCGCGTGGGGCTGCCGGAGGTGAGCGCGCCGACCGTGTTCGCGGTGCGCGCCAGGGAGTAGAGCTGGGAGGTCAGGCTGCGGCTCATCCGAACACCTCCTTGCACAGATCCTCGGCGTCACGGCTGATCTCGGCGCGCGCCGCCTCGTCGGGCTCCATCACGGCCAGGAGACGCTCGGCAGCGCTGGCGCTGGCACCAGGCGCCGCCGGAGCTGCCCCAGAGCGGCTGGCGCCATCACAGCGACTGCTGGTGTGAGCTCTGTCGCAAGTAGCTGAGCCACGCGCCTAGAGTGCCCGCCCAAAAACCAGCGGCGCTGCCGCCGGTCGTAGAACAGATCTTCCTAGGATAGGAAGTCCGTCCAGGGCGGTCGGCGCCAACTACCATCCCGAGCAGTCGGCCTCGGTATCAGTCTCTATGAGAGCTCACACCGAGGCTTCGTTTGCTACTACACACCTAGCAATCGTCCGCGATTCCAGGGCCTCCCAGTCAAGCTCGATCCCGAGGCCATCCGCACACGGCGCCGTGACCATCCCCTCGGCGTCAGCGCGGATCGGGTTGGCGACGCCAAACTCCCAGGGCTCAGTCGGGTAGGCCATCTCGAAGTAGCTGACGTTGCTCGAGGCCAGCATGACGTGCAAGGTCGCAAACTGAGTAAGGGAGTGTCCGTAGCTCACGGGCTCAAGATCCATGTCGAACGCCTGCGCGACGGCCGACAACTTGCGCAGCCCAGTGATGCCGAGGGTGCAGGTGACGTCCGCGCGAGCGGCACTCCACGGCGCATCGCGCAATGCGTCAACCAACTGACGCACATCCCACATCGCATAGCCCGCCGGCAGGATGGGCAAGTCGACCCGACGGCGAAGCTCACGATAGCCAGTCAAGTCGAAGTCCGGCAGAGGAGCTTCAAGCCAACGACAGTCGAGCTCCTCGAGTGCGCGCGCCACACGCAGTGCACCCCGGTGACTATAGACGCCTTCTGCGTCATGCATGAGGGTCAGGTCGGGGTGCTCTGCGCGGAGCCGGCGAAACAGGCTGACGTCTCGATCTGGTTCACCCCAGGCGTGTACCTTGACGGCGCGAAGGCCAGATTCCTTGGCCTGCGTCACGACCTCAAGGTAGTCGTCCTCGCAGCCCATCGTCTCAAGGGACGCGTAGGCCGTGATGCGTTCGTGCACGGCACCGAGTAGTTTGAAGAGGGGCACTCTTGCTCGACGAGCCGCCAAGTCCCAGAGTGCGATGTCAAAGGCGGCCAACGGACTTGGCGAGAAAGGGAAGATCACGCCGACACGCAACTCCTCCGTGAATGCTTCGCGGTCGGAGGCGTCTCTTCCCACGTACGCCGGGGCTAGGGAGCGCACGGCCTCAAGGACAGAGAGATCGCCTTGACCGGGCGTGAAGGAGTCGATCCCGCCAATCCCCTGGACGCCATCGCTGTCAGTCACCCTCACGATCGTCGTCGTCACGAAGCACGACTCGGCGTCACTGGTCCATTGGACGTGGTAGTCGGTGTTTTGTGCATGCTGTCAACAGATTGGTTATCTCCTACACAAGTGTTTGCAGGACCGCCGGCTAGAACAGAGGGAGTCGCCGGCCAGAAGCCCACTGGTGGGCTCCGCGACAGTGACCGCGGCGATCGGGTCGGGGCGTCGAGGCCCCACCGGAGCGGTCGCCAGCGCGGCAAACGAAATGGTGGGCGACCGGGTAGGCAGAAGATGGCTGTTTGCAGGGGAAAACGTTGTCATTCTGACAACGTGGTGGAGGTAAGCGGGCTCGAACCGCTGACCTTCTGGCTGCCAGCCAGACGCTCTCCCAGCTGAGCTATACCCCCACCGATGGGTACGCCGGCCTGCGGGGCCGGCGACGGTTGAAGTATACCATCGAGCCTCGTGCTCGCAACATGGCCGCGAGGCGTCGCTCGCCCTCGCGCTTGCACGCCGTTCGTTCGTGCACTTGCCTGCCTCTCGCCTGTGCGCTTGCCCGCCGCTCGCCCTGCCCCGGCCCGGTATACTATCCAGACGGAATCGGGAACCCCGGGCGATGCAAGTTCGTCCGGCGACCCCGGAGTGTCGCGGGCGGCGACGCGCCGGGCGCCGCGATCCAACGAAGGACCAGACATGGCAGACAGG
>CAWJRV010000010.1:0-25109 GCA_963845355.1 uncultured Actinomycetes bacterium | reverse complement strand
GGTCGCACACTGAGCGAGGTCGCACCATGAGCGAGGTCGCACCCCTGAACGAGATCGCGGCTGGCATCTTTCGCTGGCAGACGCGGCACCCCGAGTGGCATACGCGCACCGAGTGGGGCCACGAGGTAGCGTGCTTCGCCCTCGTTGGCGACGAGGGGCTCACTCTGGTCGATCCTCTGTTACCGGCCCCGAACGAGCCCAGCCTCCCTGTGGTAGAGCAGGCCCTCGACGGCCTGGTCGGGGCGGCGGCCCGACTCGACATCATGATCACCATCCCCTACCACGTACGCAGCGCGGCGGCGCTCTACGAGCGTTACGGCGAGCGTCTCGACGTGACTGTCTGGGGGCACCCGGCGGTTGCCAAGCGCTTTGCCGGCACGGCCACGCCACTCACGCCGATCAAGCCAGGCGAGGCGGTCGGCCGGTCGGCCGTCGCCCTGGCCATCGGCAAGCCCCGGCGCTACGAGACGCCGCTCTACTTCGCCGCCCACAAAGCGCTCGCTTTCGGCGACGTCGTGGTCGGTTTCGACTCCGGCCTGCGCGTCTGGCAGCAGACCCCCACCGCGCCGGACTGGTACGAGCGGCGCTTCGCGCCCACGTTCCTGCCGTTGCTCCAGCTCGACATCGAGCGCGTGCTGGTCACCCACGGTGAGCCGGTGCTGCACGGCGCCCGACAGGCCTTGCGCGACGCCCTGGCCGCCGGTCCGTGGGACTACAGAAGCTAGACTCACAAGAGAGAGATCAGACCCTGCCGCCAGCCGACACAAGGAGATCCTGACCATGACCCTCTTCTTTCAGCGGGGCGCAGTCGACGAGAAGCATCTGAAGTTCATGCTGCGCATGCTGCCCGTCGATGTGAGCTTCGCCGACGAAGACGACGTGTTGCGCTACTGGTCGGGAGCCACGTATCGCACCTGCGATCCGCATTTCATCGGCCGCGACATCCGCGCCTGTCACCCCGATGCCTCACTCGAGTGCCTCGAGACCATCCTCGCCGCGTTCAAGAGTGGCGAGCGCGACATCGCCGAGGGCTGGCACGACGACGATGGCCACTTCCGCTACACGCGCTACACGGCGGTGCGCGACGACGAGGGTGTCTACCGCGGTATCCTCGAGGTCAACTCCGACCTCACCGAGGCCCGGGCGCTCGAAGGCGAGCAGGCCCTGCCGGGCTGGTAACAGATCGCGGCGCCGCGGGTAAGGCTGGCTTCCGCGGCCGGATCAGGCCGGCAGCGCGAACTCGTGCTCGCAGGCCGCGTCGCCGGACACGATCGAGGCCGTCTGGCGATGCGCCGGCCCATCGACCCCCACGAGCCCACCCAGCAGGCCCGAGCACAGGGCGCAGACCACGGCGGGGTGTTCGCGGGCGACTTCGAGGTAGCAGCAGTTCCCCACTTCGACGGCCAGGGTGTGGTCGTCTCTCATAATCGCCCGGGGGCTGCAGGACGTCGCGCGCAGATACGCCACGACGGCGTTCAGGTTGAGCCGACCATCGCGTGAGAACTGGCCCCCGGGCAGTTCGCTCGCGGCCTGGCGACCGAAGTCGCGGCCGACTTCTTCGGCGAACGTGGCGGAACTCCCGTTGAGCTTGGACGCCAGTCGCACGAGCATGGTCGAAAGCGACCTGTACCGCCGCGGCGGCACTTGGATCTCGAGGCGCGTGCTCGCCGCCGAGTAGATCTTGGCGGGACGGCCACCGAGCGGGTTGCGCCGTGTGCCGACGGTGACAAGACCGGCCTCGACGAGTTTTTCGAGGTGCGACCGTGCGACCGTGCGATGCAGACCAAAGACCGCGGCGGTCTCGCCGGCCGAGAGGGGGACGGGCGACGTGACGACGTGCTCGAACATGGCGAATCTGGTCGTGTCCCCGAGGGCACCCCCCAGAGTCGCCAGCAGCGAGAGATCCCATTGCTGAACGACTGCCATCGTCTCATGACTATACGCCCCTCGCGAGCAGTGACAAGACAAACAACGCTCGGCCCGACGGCACGCGTGGCGCGTCTGTCGGCTCGCAGCCGGCCGGTTCGCGACGCGCCTCGGCTTGCGGCGCGCGTCGCGTGGGTATCTCCCGGTGACGCCGGCGTCCGGCGCCCACAGCCCACCGGTCGAAAGGGAACGCCATGATCAAGATGAAGACCTTCGCGACGCCGATCAAGATCTTCGCCACCATCCGTGAGCTCACCGAGTTAGACGAGACGGTCAGCCGGTTCCTCGCGGACGAGAAGGCGACCACCATCTTTTCGGTGAGCGACTCCACGACTGCCGGCGACACCGGGGAGACCATCGGCCTGATCCGCGTGGTCGCCTACGAGGTGTAGCCCGTCCCCTACCCGCGTCGTAGCGACGCCGGAGATTGCGCATCGGTCGCGCCGTCCGGCTGGATGATCCGCCTGCGACGTCCGCATGCGCCATCCGGTTGCGCCCCTTCGTTGCGGCCGCTAGGATGCCGTTTGGAGATGCCCGCAAGGGCCTCGAGGGAAGACGGTGCAAAGCCGTCGCGGACCCGCCGCTGTGACCGGGGACGAACGCCGCACACGAAGCCACTGCCGTATTGCCGGCGGGAAGGCGCGGCGCAAGGGTGATCCGGTAAGCCAGAAGACCTGTCTCCAGGCAGAACCGTTGCCGCCCTCGTGGTAAGGGGCGGGCATCGGTCTGCGCACGGATCCAAATACGGGGATCCCGGACCTCGACTCGCAAGGGTCACAGGTTCGGGATTCTTCGTTGTGGCAGTCGGATCCGGAGGTCAGCGGCAGATGCAGTCCGTTTCACAGAAGCCGGCCCGCGGGCTGTCGCCGGTGGCGCCGTTCGTGCGACCGGCCAGCGGCCTCGTGCGCGAGATCACCGCCTGGCAGGTCTTCGGCTTCAACGTCATGAACGCCAACATCGGCATCGGCCTCGTGTGGCTCACGCTGCTCGGCCCCGGGCTCTATCCCGGCGCCAACCTCTACCTCGCGGTGCTGCTGGCCTTCGCCGGCATCCTGCCCCTGAACTTTCTCTACGTGCGCCTGGCCGTGGCGTTTCCGCGTTCGGGCGGCGACTACGTCTCGATCTCGCGCACGCTCAGCCCGGCGCTCGGCTTTGCCGTCAACGTGGCGGCCATGGCCTACTTCTGCCTGTTCGTCGGGCTCGGCGGTCTCTACACGGTGCAGTACGGCCTGACGCCCCTGGCCCGGGTCTGGGCCGCCTACAGCGGCGACGCCTGGGCGCTTGATCTGTCCGACCGCCTCGCCACGCCGACCGGCACCTTCGTCGTCTCGCTGGCCGTGCTCCTCGCCTACGCGCTGCTCATGATCCGCGGCGGCAAGCTCTACTTCAGGGCTCAGACTGTGGCCTTCGTGCTGGGCACCGCCGCCCTGGCCGTCGTGGTCGCGGCCGGCCTGCTGCTCTCGCGCCACGCAGCCCTGGCCCACATCGACGGCGCCCTGGCCCGGCTCGGCGCAGGCCCTGTGGCGCCGCTGGCCGCCGGCTCGGCCGCCGGCTTTTCGTGGTCGGCCACCCTGCACGCCGCGATCTGGCCCTGGATCGTCTTTGTGGGCTGCTACTTTTCGGTGTTCATCGCCGGCGAGGTGCGCCGCCCGGGGCGCACCCAGGCGCTCGGCGTGTTCGGCTCGCTGACCTGGGCCCTGGCCTGGATGCTGATCGTGATGTTCGCCCTCAGCCATCTGTTCGGGATGACGTTCTTCGCCAATCTCGCCCTCGCGCCGCCCGGCAAGCTCGGCCTGGCCTCGACCCCTGCCTTCGCCGAGCTCGTGGCGCTCGCTTTGCACCACGGCATGGCGGCCGTGGCGCTCATGGCCGCCTTCACGGTGTGGGGCTTTGCCTGGGTGGGACCGACCGCGATGTGCGTCTCGCGCTGCCTGTTTGCCTGGTCGCTCGACGGCCTCGCGCCGCGCTGGTGTGCCGAGGTGCACCGCCGCTGGCACACGCCGCACCGCGCCCTGGGCCTGACCTTCGCCGTGGCCACCGTGTTCACGGCGCTCATGATCTACGCCCACCTCTCGCTGCTGTCGGGCATGATCGTGATGTTCATCGAGTGGCTCTGCGTGGCCCTGGTGGCGATCGTGTTGCCGCGGGTGGCCGACCGCCGCGGCTTCGTCTTACCGCCGGCCACACGCTATCTGGGGCTCAGCTCGCTCACCTGGTGGGGTCTGCTGACCGTGCCGCCCGTGCTGGTGGCCGCCTACCTCAACCTGACCGACGCCAACTCCGGCACGAGCATCGCCCACCAGCCCAAAGCGCTGCTGCTGTGGCTCGGGATCTTGGCCGGGTGCCTGGCGATCTACCGTGTGGTGGCCGTGGCGCGGGAGCGCCGCGGGACGAGCCCCAGCCTTGTCTGCAGGCTACTGCCGCCCGACTGAAGAAGCACGAACGGCCGGCCCGCCCCTTCCGGGCTGGCCGGCCGTTCGAAGTCCAGCGCGGCCGGACCGCCGCGCCGATCCTGAGAAGACTGAAGTGACCCGCTAGCGGGTCAGTCCCACTTCCACCAGGCGCCGCTGGCGACGGCCAGGGCGACCACGAGCGCAAGTCCGACAGCGACTCTGCTGTAGAGCAGTGATTTCATGTTCCCTCTCTCCCTTGGCAAGCTGATGACGACGGTTGTGCTGCCGGCGCGGCTTAAGCCCACTTCTTGGCCGCGCCGCTCGCGACGGCGAGTGAAACCAGCACCGCCACCAGCGCGAGCCTAGGGTACATGCCTTTGAAGAACTTCATCGAACCCTCCGTTTCTGGGATCAGATCCCCACCTGACCGACCCGGACACCCGGGGCCTACGAGACGTTTAGGGGCGACGCGCCCCACTTCCCCTCCGTTATCAGGCTGCCCCCATCGACGGTGCCCGGACGCCCACGGGGCGATTTTGCGTTGTCCCGCCAGTCGACGCCCGCGCGAGACTCTGGCCCGCGTCGACGCCCCGTTGAGCCACATTCAGATGATCGGCAGCGCATGTCGCTATGCGCAGGACGCCCGTCACCCGCTCACCCGAGGCGCGGCGAGTCCGTCAAGCGGTCCCTTCGTTGTGCCTGAGCTGCCGAGTCTGGCGCCGATACCGGCGCGCGTCGTACGCCCGCCGGTACACCCACAGCGTCGCGTCCTGCCAGGCAAGACGAAATACTTGTCATTCGAGGTGAACGGAATATGCTCGTACGGCGTCTCATACAATGAGATAGCCCAAGGGGCTTGGGCCACGACAGGAGGAAAACCATGCACAGATCGGTCCGACCGGGCGGCATTCGCGTGCTGCTGCTTCTCATGGTCGCGGTGGCGGTGATCGTCGCCTGTGCGGTAGCCGCCGCGCCGGCAGTCGCCGCGCCCACCGAACCCACACTGTCCACCGACGCGCTGCAGGCTCAGATCGACGCGGCCGGCGCCGGCGGCCTCGACGGCTACTTCAACACCGTCCTGAAGGGCTCGACGATCTCGCAGGTCGCGGTCAAGATCCTCGCCGTGGCCGACGGACAGAACCCCATCGACGGCTCACCGCTCATCCTCTTCCAGATCACCGATCCGACCGTCTTGAGTCTGGGCGGTCTGGCCGAGGGCATGAGCGGCAGCCCGCTGAAGGTCGGCGACGCCGCGCACCCCGACCCCGACGACGATGCGCTGGTCGGCGCCGTGTCCTACGGTGACATCTTCACCACCAACGGCTACGGCCTGGCGACGCCGATCGACTACATGTCTTCGATCGAGGACAACTACACCGTCGACCCGGCGGCGCAGGGCGCCCACGCGAACTCCGCCGCGCCGCTGCTCAAGGCGGCCGGCCCCGTTCTGCCAAAGACCAGGGTGCTCGCTCTGGCGCGACCGCTCACGACCAGCGCCGGAACCTTCCGCACGTTCGTCATCGCCCGCACCCGGACGGTCGCTCACACTCTTCACCCCGCGGCGGGGACGGCAGTCTTCGCGCCGCTCAGCGCGGTCGAGGTCGGCGGGCTGCCGGCCGGCAGCCGGGCCCTCAAGACCCTCACCACCCAGTTCGCCAAGCGCGGCGTCGACGTCATTCCCACCGGTGGCGGCGCCGGCGCAGGCGATGACTTCTCGACGAACTTCGACGGCGGCGCATCTGTGGCCGCCGTGCTCGCACACGGCTACTTCTGGGCGGCGTTCGTGGGCACTGTCACCTACTCGCACGTCGACGCTCAGGGCAACACCGTCGTGGTCGCCTTCGGCCACCCGGCCGACTACGACGGCGCGTCGGGCATGGATCTGGCCAACGCGCTTGTGTCGGGCATCTGGTCCACCTCGTATGACCCCTACAAGCTGGTCTCGCTCGGCGCGATCCGCGGCCTCGTCACACAGGACCGCCTCTACGGCATCGCCGGCGTGGTCACACCCACGCCGCCCGTCGACGTGCCGGTCAACGCGACGGCCCAACTCGGCGCCGGCACGCCGATCGACGCCACGACCGACGTGCCCGTCTGGGTCGCCGACAATCTGAACTACGGCTCCGAGCTGATATCCGACGCCTGCTACTTCCCGGTCTTCAAGGCCACCGACGCCTACGAGTTCCCGGGTTTCGCCACGACCGACACAAAGGTGATCATGGCCGACTCAAACGGACCGATCACTCCGGCGGCCGAGCTCAACAACGTCTGGGACGACATCTACGACGTGGGCTACTACACCACTTGGGACGTCTCCGACATGATCGACTACCTGACCTCCAACCCCAACGGCACGGCCCCCGGTTCGGTTTCCGAGGTCGACTTCAGCGCCATAGTGTCGCCCACCCACCGCACCGGCGACATGCTCGACTTCAGCATCCCCGGCGGGCTGCGGATAGGCAACAACACCATCCGCACCGTCGTCCGCGACTACGGTGAGGTCGGCACGCACGAGGTCGACGTCACCCTGAACGTCCCGGCCAAGACGCAGCTCACGGGCGACGTCGAGGTCGCCGGGTCGGCCGACGGCTACGGCTACGACGACTACTACGACGACTCATACGACGAAAGCGTTACCCACGCGCCGACGCGCCCGTGGGAGACTCTGGTGCCCGGCGTCCCGGCGATCCCGCCCTCGGAGTCGCTTTCGGACCTGATCGCCGACGTCAATGCCTGGCCGGTAAACGACACCCTCGACGTGGCCTTCACGGCCGACGTGAACAACCCGGACACAGTGCCGATCGGCCCTGACGGCATGCCGACAAACGTTCATACGTCGTCGACGACGCTCACCGATGCCATCGGTCCCCTCTATGCCGAAGGTGACATCGACAAGTACACGAGCGACATGGTGCTGATACCGTCGTCGCGCGTGGTCGTGCGCGGCCATTCGGTGCGGCTGTTCGGCTACCTCGACGCCGAAGACTCGAACGGCACGAGGGTCGACTTCTACAAGGGCACGGCGACCACGCCGTTTGCCTCCGCGCCGGTGCGCGTGAACCGCCGCGGCCAGGCCCTGTTCGACCTCACGGTCAAGCTCGGCAAGTCGACCACGACCTTCCGGGCCAGCTGGGACGGCTCCGAAAGCTATATCGGCTCGCGTGCAGCCTGCAAGGTGCTGGTGGTACGTCACAAGTAGACAAACGCGTGACATGTCCGCGCACGGCGTGCCCGACACGATCCACGCGATCGATGCGGTCGAGGTGCGGCGAGTGCTGACTTGAAAGCTCCAGACCTCGGGCGCCCTCCCTTCGGACGGGCGCCCGAGGTCGTGTGAGAATAGTGTGTCAGGGTACACTTATGAGCTGACGGCGAGCGTGCCGCGCACGGCTCTCACCGTCAAAGTGTGCTGGACAACATGGGGTGCTCGAGATGTCGAGGTTCCCTGCATAAGGGAAACCGGCGCGAGAGCGCCGGGCACCAGCACCCCAAGAAGGCGGCGCCTTACCCTCCGGGCGCCGCCTTCGTTTGTGCCCCGATGCCTTCTGACGCCTTCGGCCGCACTCCGGCCGGGCGCGAGCGGGCGCGTCGGCTAGCTGCGAGCGGGCGCGTCGGCCAGCTCTTCGAAGAGACGGCCGAGCAGATCGCGCGGCACGACAAGGCCGGCGGCCGCGCGCACCTCGTCGGTAGCCTCGGCGACCGCGACGCCGAGCCCGGCCCAGCTCAGCATGTCGACGTCGTTCATGCCGTCACCGCAGGCGACCGTGCGTTCCTGAGTCGCGCCGAGCTGCCCGCACAAGAAGGCCAGGGCCGCGCTCTTGGTGGCCTGGGGGTCGCTGATCTCTATGAAATGCGGCAGCGAGCGGGTCACATAGAGACTGCCGTCCCAGCGTTTCTGCAGCTCTGGCAGCAACCGCGTCACGTCGTCGGGATCGGTGGCGATGACGATCTTGGTGGGCGGCGTCGTGACCACCGTCAGCAGGTCGGCGACGAGGTTCATGCCGACCTCGGCGTACTCGGCGTAGCCTCGCCCCCAGCGGTCGTCGCGCTCGACGTAGAGCTCGTCGCCCACGTAGACGTTGACGTGCCGCTCGAGCTCGCGCATGACGCGCACCACATCGGCGGCCAGATGCGACGGGATCGGCAGATGGCGCGACCAGGCGCCGCTGCCCAGATCGGCGACGAGCGCCCCCTGATAGCACACAATCGGGCCGCTCGTCACCCCAAGGCGAGCCAGCATGGCACGAGCGCTCTTGAACATGCGCCCGGTGCAGACCACGAACGGCACACCGGCCGCCCGCAGCCGCGCGACACCGGCGATCGTGAGGGGCAGGAACTCGAGGCTGGGCGGCAGCAAGGTGCCGTCGAGGTCTGAGGCGACCAGGTCGGGGCGTCGCAGCGGGACCGGCCGGCCGCTCACGGCCGTTCGCCTTTGGCCCGCCGGCTCACGGCCGCACGCCTTTGGCCCGCCGGTTCACGACCGCACACGCCCGTCAGAGCCGCGTGCGACACATCGGCTGTGACGTACCGCGTCAACGGGGTACACTGACTGTGTGGAGAAGAATCCGTCCCGGATCTCGCGGGAACGCTTCTCTAAGAGACCTGAATCCCTCAGGTCTCTTTTTTGCGCCCCTCCGGCCCCCCTCGCCCCCGTCGCGCGCGTCGCGCCCCTTGCGGCTCACTTGCGCCGCAGGTTGTCGATGGAGCGCTGGACGTCGATCTCGCCGGCCAGCACGCCGCCGATCAGGTAGCCCAGGGCGCCGATCGCACAGACGACGATCAGCTTCTCGAAGCCGAGCGCCATCCACACGACGCCGACCACGAGGCCGACGGCGAGGCCGATGTGTCTGAGACTCACGGAGCACCTCCCCGGCCGACGACCAACCCGTCGACCTCGACTGCCAGATCACCCGCACCGAGACCCGTCGCGGCCCGCAACTCGCGGTCGATGACGACCCGGGCGCGGGCGTGCGAGCGGCGCACGTCGGTCGCCACGAGCGTGAGATGCGTGCGGGTGACGAGGCGCTCGCCGCGCCTCGTCACCCGCACGCGCGCGCCGCGCACCTCGCTCAGGTCGTCGGTTAGGCAGCGCGAGAGCAGCCGCTCGAGAGCGGCCGGCTTGACCAGCACGCTGGATTCCTCGGAGCCGATCTCGATGCCGCCACCGTCGTCGCGCTCGCCGCCACCCAGCATGCGCAGGGCCAGCCACAGGCAGCCGCAGCCCAGGACGGCCGCCGCCACACCGGCCAGGATGGGCACGACGGCCGGGGCCGTGAGCAGATCGTGCCACCAGCGCGGCGCCGACCAGACCACCGTGTGACTGGCGGCCTGCGCCACCTCGCGCACGAGGAGCGCCGCACAGATGAGCGTGCCGGCCAGTGCGGCGAGCAGGATGGCGAGACGAGTCACGAGCGTAGGTACCTCGGTAGCTCCTGCACCCGCAGGACTTTCACCGCCGGGTCGGCGACGTCGGCCTCGAGGCCGAGCTCGTCGCGCAGCGCCGTCGCTGCTTTTGCCGCGAGCCGCTCACGCAGGACCGGGACGCACACGAGGGGTCGGGCCGCGACCGAGAAGCGGGTGGCAACGCGCCCCTCGCGCAGGACAAACCAGGCCCGCGTCGAGACGACGTCGGGGTCGCTGGCAAGCTCGTCGGCAAGAAAGCGCTCGAGCGTTTCGGGCGGCAGCCGCAGACTGCCGCCCTCGACGTTCAGCACGAGCGGCGCAGCGCTGCCACGCAGGGCCAGCGCGACGAGCGCCACCGCGCCGGCCAGGATCAGCAGCAAGACGAGGATGCGTCCGTCGTGTCCGTGCGGCAGCGGCAAGGCCCGCCACAGGGCGACGTGACGCCCGAGAGCCGCCGCGAACAGCTCGATCGCCGCCGAGACGAGCACAACGCCGGCGGCGGCGAGCGCGACAAAACCGAGCGTCACTTCGATCGCG
Organism: uncultured Actinomycetes bacterium; assembly: GCA_963845355.1. Lineage (GTDB taxonomy): Bacteria > Actinomycetota > Thermoleophilia > UBA2241 > UBA2241 > Bog-752. The sequence goes on along the minus strand of CAWJRV010000010.1, from coordinate 14,850 downwards.
TCGAAGACGCGAGCGCGCGGCGGTGCGCTAGACCTGTCCGCTTTCGGCGCCAGACGCCCCCTCAGGGAAGTAGATGTCGCTCACCACGACGTTGACGGCCTTGACCGCCAGACCGGTCGTCGCTTCGATGCGCGCGCGCACCTGCTCGCGACAGGCCTGAGCCACTTCGGGGATGCTGCGTCCGTAGGTGACGACAAGCGTGATATCGACGTCGACGCTGTCGCCGCGCAGGTCGACGGTGACCCCTTGAGTGCGGGTGTCGGCCACGCGCAGGCTCGACAAGGCCCGTGACGTGGCGCCTCCGAGGGCGTGCACACCCTCGACTTCGCGACAGGCCATGTGGGCGATCTTGGCGATGACGGTGTCGCCGATCTCGAACTCGCCGCTCGCCGGCCCCGGCTGAGGCGTGACGTCGGGCGAGCCCGGCTGCGCACCCGCGGCAGTGGCCTGCGGCTCGGGCACACCGGCCTGCGCGTCGGGCGCGTCGAGCGCGTTCGATTGCGCGTCGGGCGGCACGGTTTGTGGCGCTTCGGGCGGATGCTCGTCGGCCATGTGCGGCTCCCCGGTCAGAAAGATCGCGTGCTGATGCCTACTCTACCCCGCCCGAGCCACGCTCGCGACGAGCGGCGCCCCTGCCACTCGACGTCATCGGCGTCGCCGGCCGAAGGACGGCCAGGGCGGCGTGCGCCGGCTAGCCGCACTTGGAGTAGCCGCAGAGCCGGCAGACCGTGCAGCCGCCTTCGTGTTCGATGGCGCCGCCGCAGTCGGGACAGGCGCCCTGGGCGACCTCGACCAGAGCGAGCTGCGGTTCAGGGGCTGCGGTCGGCGAGGCGGCGCCGGTGATGTAGCGCCGCTCGATGGCCTTGCCGATGGCGTCGGCGCACGACAGGGTGGCGTTGGGTCCGACGCCGTAGGGCACATGACAGCGAATGCCCTTGAGCTGACCGACGACATCGGCGGGTGAAGCGCCCTTTTTGAGCGCCAGCGAGATGAGCCGGCCGAGCGCCTCGGTGTTCGACGAGGCGCAGCCGCCCGCCTTGCCCATGTTGGCGAACACTTCGCGCGGCCCGTGCTCGTCGTCGTTCATGATCACGAACAGCTTGCCGCAACCGGTGTCCATGCGCTCGGTCTCACCGGTGAGCAGCCGCGGACGCGACGGACGCGTGGTGGCAAGGCCCGTCGCGGGGTTTTGACCGCCGCGCGCCTGCCGGCGCGACGCGCCGACGTTCAGGACCTGCTCTTCGCGGCTGCCGTCGCGGTAGATGGTGACGCCCTTGCAACCGGAGCGATAGGCGAGCCGGTACACCTTCTCGACATCGGCGGCGCTCGCGTGATTGGGGAAGTTGACGGTCTTGGAGACGGCGTTGTCGGTGTCGGCCTGGAAGGCGGCCTGCAGCTTGACGTGCCACTCGGGCGTGATGTCGTGGGCCGTGGCGAAGACCTGGCGCCAGCGCTCGGGGACGTCGTCGACGTGGCGGGCGGAGCCCTCGTCGGCGATGCGCTTGATGAGCGCCTCGGAGTAGAAGCCCTCGCGCCGCGCGACCTCTTCGAAGTACGGGTGGACCTCGGGCATCTCGTCGTCGTCTAAGACCTTGCGGCGCACGTAGCTCAGGGCGAACAGGGGCTCGATCCCGCTCGAGCAGCCGGCGATGATCGAGATGGTGCCGGTCGGCGCGATCGTGGTGACGGTGGCGTTGCGCACCCTTGGTCCGCCTTCGACATCGAAGACGGAGCCCTCGAAGTTGGGAAACACGCCGCGCTCGGCGGCCAGCTCGACCGACGCCGCCCGCGCCTCGGTGTGGACGAACTCCATGAGCTGGCCGGCCAGCCGCACAGCATCGTCGGAGTCGTAGGGGATGCCGAGCTGGAACAGCATGTCGGCGAAGCCCATGACGCCCAGGCCGATCTTGCGGTTGCCGCGGGTCATGTCGGCGATCTGCGGCAGCGGGTAGTTGTTGACGTCGATCACGTTGTCCAAGAATCGCACGGCGGTCTTGACGATGCGGCCGAGCCGGCCGTAGTCGACGTGGCCGTCGTCGCAGACGGTGGCCAGGTTGACCGAGCCCAGGTTGCACGACTCGTAGGGCAGTAGCGGCTGCTCGCCGCAGGGGTTGGTGCTCTCGATCTCGCCGAGCTGGGGGGTCGGGTTGTCGGCGTTGATGCGGTCGATGAAGACGATCCCGGGCTCGCCGTTCTTCCAGGCCAGCGTGACCATCGAGTTGAAGACCTTGCGCGCCTTGAGAGTGCGCACCGTCTCGCCGGAGCGCGGGTTGAGCAGCGGATACTCTTCGTCGGCTTCGACCGCGGCCATGAACTTGTCGGTGACGGCCACCGAGAGGTTGAAGTTGTTCAGGCGATCGTCGTCGTGCTTGGCGGCGATGAAGTCGAGGATGTCGGGATGGTCGACACGCAGGATGCCCATGTTGGCGCCGCGCCTGGTGCCGCCCTGCTTGATGGTCTCGGTGGCGGCGTCGAAGACGCTCATGAACGACAGCGGCCCCGAGGAGACGCCTTTAGTGGACATGACGACGTCGTTGTGGGGACGCACCCGCGAAAACGAAAAGCCGGTGCCGCCGCCGCTCTTGTGGATGAGCGCGGTGTTCTTGATGGCTTCGAAGATCGACTCCATGGAGTCGCCGACGGGCAGCACGAAGCACGCCGAAAGCTGGCCCAGCTCGCGGCCGGCGTTCATGAGGGTGGGGCTGTTGGGGACGAACTCGAGACTCGTCATGAGCCGGTAGAAGGTGTCCTCGTACTCGTCGACCGGCGCGCTGGGGTTGTGCATGCGCTCAGCCTGGGCAACGGCCCGAGCCACGCGGCGGAACATCTCCTCGGGCGTCTCGAGCAGCTCGCCGTTCTCGCCCTTCTTGAGATAGCGACGCTGCAGCACCTTGAGCGCGTTGGCCGATAGTTCTATCACGTCGCGGTCCGTCTCAGTCATGAGTCAAGCCCCCTGCCCCGTTTGATCCGGTGATCGCCGGCTGGCCGACCGGCGTCTCGATGATCGTGTATGGATTGGCCGCGTCGTCGGCGGACGGGCCGTCTGTCTCGTGAGCGTCGTCTGTGTCGTGAGCGTCGTCGGGCTCGTCGAGCCGGGCGAGCTCGTGCTGGAACTCCTCGATGTCGTCGAACTGGCGATATACCGAGGCGAAGCGGATGTAGGCCACGCGATCGAGACCGCGCAGATGGTGCAGCGCCCGTTCGCCGATCTCGACCGAGGTGACCTGGTGCACCGACTCGCGGCGCAACTCGCCTTCGATCTCGTCGGCCACCCGTTCGATGCGCTCGAGCGAGATGTGGCGCTTTTCGCAGGCCCGCAGCAAGCCGTTCAACAGCTTGGCGCGGGCGAAGACCTCTTCGGCGCCGCTGCGCTTGACGACCAGCAGCGGCGTTTCTTCGACGCGCTCGTAGGTGGTGTAGCGACGTCCGCAGTAGCCGCACTCGCGCCGGCGACGAATGACGTCGCCTGCCTCGGAATCGCGCGAATCGACCACACGACTGTCTTCGTCACCGCAAAATGGACAACGCACGGAAGAACGACCCCCTACAAGATGTAGTGTCCGGAAGGCTGGACCATCACAATATAGCCGGTTTCGAGACAGTTGCAATGGTTCCTGCCCCTGCTGGATGATCTTCTTGCGCTCAAATGACTCACTCTCAACTTGAAGGTTAGGTTTGCCTATGCACAGGTGATCGTACCGCACCTCGGGGACGGACATGCGGCGGCTCCGGCGGCGGGTGGGGCGGCGGATCGCCCGCGCGTGCGCCGAAGCGGATCGCCCACGTGCGCCGAAGCGGACCGCCACCTGTACCGGGGCGGATCGCCCGCACAGGTACCGAGCTGTCCACAGGCGCGCGGCGAGGCTGGACGGGGTATACTGGCCCACCATGAACACCGTCGTCCTTCCGACCTACAACGAGCGCGACAACCTGCAGCATGCCCTGGTGCGCATCCGCGAGGTCGCCGACGCGAGCGGCCTGCAGCTCCACACGCTGATCGTCGACGACGCCTCGCCCGACGGCACCGGCGAGCTGGCCGACCGCCTCGCCTCCGAGTACCCCGACGTCGAGGTGCTGCACCGGGCCGGCAAGGAGGGCCTCGGCAAGGCCTACCTGGCGGGCTTTCGCCACGCCCTCGCCGGCGGCGCCGACCTGCTGTTCGAGATGGACGCCGACCTGTCGCACGACGCCAGCTACCTGCCCCACTTCGTGGACCTGATCGACCAGGGCGCCGACCTCGTGCTGGGTTCGCGCTACGTGCGCGGTGGCGGCGTCGAGAACTGGACGCTATCGCGCAAGGCCATCAGCCGCGGCGGCTGCCTGTACGCGCAGACCGTGCTCGGGCTGCCGTACCGCGATCTCACCGGCGGCTTCAAATGCTTTCGGCGCAAGGTGCTCGAGACGATCGACCTCGAGGCCATTGACACCAAGGGCTACGGCTTTCAGATCGAGATGACCTACCGCGCCCACAAGCTCGGTTTTCGCATCGTCGAGCTGCCCATCATCTTCGTCGATCGCAAGGTCGGCGCGTCGAAGATGTCCAACGACATCTTCGTCGAGGCGCTGGTCAACGTCTGGCGCCTGCGGTTCGACCGCAGTGCGGCACACGCCTGACGCCCGTCCCAGCGCAGGACTGCCCGTGATCGCCGAGCAACGACAGCCGCCCGCGTGACGACCACCGAGCGCCTCCTGGCCATCGACGTCGGCACGGGGACCACCGACATCCTCGTCTTCGAGCCCGACGAGCGCCCCGAGAACGCGGTCAAGCTGGTCGTGCCCTCGGCAACCCGGGTCGTCGCCGCCCAGATCCGCGAAGCGACGCGGCGCCGGCTGCCGGTCGTGTTCGCCGGACCCACGATGGGCGGCGGCCCGTCGACCAGGGCCATGCTCGCCCACCTCGCCGCCGGCCTCGCCTTTCAGGCCACCGAAAGCGCCGCCCTGTCCTTCGACGACGATCTTGCGACGGTGGCCGGGCACGGCCTGCGGCTGGTCTCAGACGACGAAGTCGCGGGCCTGGCGCAGGCCGGGGCGATCGCCGTACGGGCGGGCGACCTCCACCTGAACGCGCTGCTGGGGGCGCTCGCCGGTCTCGGCGTTCCCACCGAGCTCGCGGGCGGCTGCGTGGCCGCCCAGGACCACGGCTTTGACCCGCACGGCTCCAACCGTGTCCTGCGGTTCGAGATCTGGGAGCGCGCGCTCGCCCAGCGCACGCCCCTCGAAGAGCTGTTCTGGCCCGCCGCCGACGTGCCGACCGCGCTCACGCGGCTGCGAGCCGCTGCCGGCGCCCTCGCCGCGCTGCCGCGGGTGACGGCCGCCGACACCGGCTCGGCGGCCCTGCTGGGCGTCCTCGGCGACGACTTGGACGACGCCGTGCTGATCAACGTCGGCAACTGCCACACGATCTGCGCGATCGCCCTCAAGCGCCGCATGTACGGCGTCTACGAAGACCACACGAGCCGGCTCGACGGCGCCACCCTCGAGTCTTACGTGCGCCGCTTTCTGGCCGGTGACCTGCCGGGCGACGAGGTGCGCGAGGCCGGCGGGCATGGGGCCGCCCTCGGCGGCCCGGTGCCCGCCGGCCTGCCCATCCTGGTCACCGGCCCGCGTCGCGAGCTGCTCGCCGGCAGCTCGCTCCCCCTGAGCTATCCCACGCCGTTCGGCGACATGATGATGACCGGCCCGGCGGGCCTGATCGCCGCCCATCGCCGACGCTACCCCGTCTGACGGGCGACCGGGGAGCGGCCTCGCGGTCGTGAGCCTAGAGCGTCAGCCGCGTGCCGACGCCGGCGGCCAGCGCCCGGTCGTAGACCAGGCGCGCGGTCAGCAGGTCGTGCGTGGCGATCCCAAGGTTCAGGCAGAAGACCCTGTCCAGGGTGTCGAGACGACCGGGCTCGAAACCGGCGACGACCCGGCCAAGGTCGGCGTCGACGGCCGGCAGGTCGGTCAGGTGGACGCCGGCGGCTTTGGTCGCGAGGGTCTGTGTCAGGTCGTCGGTGACCAGGCGCTCGCACTCGGCCATCGCCGCCGATGTCCAGGCGGCGTCGTAGTCGAGCGCCACGGCGAGCGCGCCGGCTCGCAGCAGGCCCGCGTCGAGCGGCGGCGGCCCGCCGTCCATGGGGATCGCCGTGACCACGACATCGGCTGCTGTCACCGCGTCGGGCGCCGAGCCGCAGACCTTGAACTCGAGGCCCGGCAGCAGCGCCGAGAGCTCGGCGACAAAGTCGCGCGCGACGCTCTCGCGCGTGTCGCGGCAGCGCACCTCGCGCAGCCCGGGCAGCACCTGGGCCAGCGCCCGCAGGCTGGTGCGACCCTGCACCCCGCAGCCGACGATGCCCGCCACCCGGGCGCCCTGACGCACCAGCCAGTGAGCCGCGACACCGGCGCTGGCGCCGGTCCGCAGGGCCGTCACGAGCGAACCGTCCATGACCGAGACCGGCACGCCGGTGGCGGGGTCGGACAGCACGATCAGGCCGTTCACCGCCGGCAGGCCGCGCTCGGGGTTACCCGGGAACGAACCGACCCACTTCACGCCGAGCGCGCCGGCAGCAGGCACGAAGGCCGGCATGGCGTGCGCGAACGCCCCGCCCCCCGCCTCGACGCCGATCTTGGCCGGCAGCCGCGCCTCGCCGCGGCCCTTGAGGCGAAAGCTCGCTTCGACGGCGGTCAGCACGTCGGCCATGGGCAGGCCCAGCCCCGCGACGTCGTCGCGACTCAGATACAGCAGAGACGGCGGCGAGGGCAGGGCTCTAGACCTCGAACCGGGTGAGGCCGCTCAAGGCGTTCTTGAAAGCTGCGGCGGCGACGTCGTCGTAGGCGCAGAAGACGACCTTGCGCAGGCCGCTGCCGTGCTTTTCGACCAGGTAGGCGCGCACCTGACCGATCATGATGCTGGCGCAGGCGTAGATCGGAAAGCCGCCGACGCCGGTGCCCAGCGCGGGCAGCGCCAGAGAGCGCGCCGAGACCTGGTCTGCGACGACGAGCGCGGCCCGGGTCGCCTGGGCGATGAGGTGGGCGTCGGTGCTCAGGTCGTGGCCCATCACGGCGGCGTGGATGACCCATCTGGCGGCCAGCGCGCCGGCGCCCGTGGCGACGGCGTCGCCGACCGCGATGGGGCCCAGACGCATGGCTTCCTGCTCGATCTCGGGGCCGCCCGCCCGCTTGATCGCGCCGGCCACGCCGGCGCCCATCCAGAGCTCATTGTTGGCCGCATTGACGATCGAGTCGACCTCGAGGAGGGCGATGTCGCCGACCACGACCTCGAGTGAGGTCTTGCCCACGCTGGTGTTCATGAGCCGCTCCCCGTCCGCATGAGTCCGCACGCGCCACGCGATGCGCCCCGGCCAGCCCCCGGCCGCGCCGCATCCCGCTTGTCGCCAGAGTATGCCCGACCACCGCCCCGCGCGTCGAGTGAGGCTGTTAGAATGGCGCGGGCTCGCGTCCGCGAGCCCGCGCGCGCTCTGGCGCCAGCCGTCCGGAGGAGGCCGACATCTCTGCGAGCTTTCCCGTCTGGGTCGGCGCGGCCTTTCTGGGAGCGGCCTGCTGGGGCGCCATCGTCGTCCTGAACAAGAGAGTCCTGGACTACGTCCACCCGATCCCCGTCAACTTCCTCGTGCTCGTCGTTTCGGCCAGCGGTCTGATCGTCATCGCCGTGCCCCTCAGCCTGCTCCACCTGTGGCCGCTCGGCTTCGCCATGACCTGGTCGGCCATGGGCTACCTCGCCATCGGCTCCACCGTCACCTGGCTGCTCGCCTTCACCTCCTACTACTCCGCGCTGCGTTCCGGACGGATCGGCGTCGTGGGAACGCTGACCGCCACCGACCCGCTGTTCACGGCCGTGTTCGCGACACTCATTCTGGGGGCGGCCCTCGCCGGCCTGACGATCGCCGGCCTCGTCCTGGCCTTTGCCGGCGTGGCCCTCATCTCGCGCTGGACGGACGGCGAGCCGGAGCCCCACGCTCCCGCGCTCGAGGGCGCCGGCGAGTCCGTCGTGTACGCCTCGGCGGGGACCGTGGTCGCGCTCTCGCTCATCACGGCCGCCGGCTGGGGGTTCATGCCGGTGATGGTCCAGCTCGCCGAGCGCTCGACGGGCGGCGCCACCACGACCATGATGGTGCTCGGCGAGGTGTTCGGCGTGCTCCTCCTCTTGCCGTTCGTCCTGGCGCGGCGCTCTTCGCTGTTCGTCTCCCCCCCGCAGGCTCGCGACCGCCGCCGGGTCGTGCTTCTGCTGGTGGGGGCCGGCCTGCTGAACTCGCTGTTCTCGATCCTGTTCTACGTGCTGATCGACCAGATCGGTCCGGTGCTCACGGCGCTGATCTTCGCCACCTCACCGATCTTCGCCATCCTCGGGGGCATGATCTTTCTGCGCGAGCGCGTCGGCGTGCGGCTGGCGTTCGGCGCCGCCGTCACCCTGGCCGGCGTCTTTCTCGCGACTCTCCCGCACGCGCACTGACCGCGAAGCGCCGCACGAAGCGCCGAGCGGGTCGCCTACTTCTTGCGGCCGAACAGGCGCCGCCGCACGGCCGCACCCTTGAGCCACTGGATGCCCTCGGTCGGGTTGAGCTCCTTGGGGCAGGCTTCGACACAGTTGGTGATCGTGTGGCACCGGTAGACGCCACGCTCGTTGTCGAACTCGGGCAGACGCTGCCGGCCGGCCTCGTCGCGCGAGTCGACTTCGAACCGGTAGGCCTTGAGCAGCGCCGCCGGCCCGAGATAGTTCTCCTCGCCCCAGACCGACGGGCACGAGCTGTAGCAGCAGCCGCAGAGGATGCAGTCGATCGGCATGTCGAGCTTGCGGCGCGCCCGCGGCGACTGGCCGATCTCGCGCTCGGGGTCGGCGGCCTCGTCGCGTATGAGCCACGGCTTGATGTACTCGTACTTAGCGAAGAAGTCGGTCATGTCGCAGACGAGGTCGCGGACCAGGGGCAGGTGCGGCATGGGCTCGACGGTGATGTCGCCGCCGCGGAGCTGGCTCACGTTGGTCTGACAGGCGAGCCGGTACCGGCCGTTGATGTACATGGCACACGATCCGCAGACCGCCGCCCGGCAGCAGTAGCGAAAGGCAAGCGAGCCGTCCTGGCGCTCCTGAATGGAGAACAGCCCCTCGAGCACCGTGAGGTTGCCCTCGTAGGGTACGACGAAGGTGTCGTAGCGCGCCGGCGCCCCGCTGCCCGGGTCGGAACGCTTTATGCGAAACCGCGCCTCGCTCATCAGTACTTGCGCTCCTGTGGTTCGAACATCCCGAGGGCGACCGGCTTGGTCGAGAGCTCGGGCGGGCCGTCGGGCCGGTAGGCGGCGAGCGTGTGCGTGAGCCAGTGCGCGTCGTCGCGGTTGGGGTAGTCGGTGCGCGCGTGCGAGCCGCGCGACTCGGTGCGCCTGAAGGCGCCGACGGCCGTCGCCAGGGCCACGTCGAGCATGCCTTCGAGCTCGATGGTGCGGATCATGTCGAGGTTGAAGGCGCCGCCCGTGTGGCGCAGGCCGATCCGCGGCAGCCGAGCCTTGAGGTCGAGCAGCTTGTCGATGCCCTCCTGCATCTGGCGGGCCTCGCGGAAGATGCCGAAGTGGGTCTTCATCGTGTCGATCATCGCGGCCCTGATGTCGTAGGCGTCTTCGCCGGCCGTCGCGCGCGAAAGCCGGTCGACGCGCTCCTGCACGGCGGCGAGGGCGGCGCCGGCGGCGGCGTCGGGCTGCGCCCGCGCGGCGCCGCCGCCGGACAGGTACGAGACCACCGCCCGGCCGGCGCGGCGCCCGAAGACGATCGTCTCGAGCAGCGAGTTGCCGCCCAGGCGGTTGGCGCCGTGCACGCTCACGCAGGCGCACTCGCCGACGGCGTAGAGTCCCGGCATGCAGGTGATGCCGTCGTGGTCGGTGTCGATGCCGCCCATGGTGTAGTGGTGACTGGGCACGATCGGTACCGGCTCGGTGACCGGATCGACGCCCTCGAAGTGGATGGCGAGGTCACGGATGCCGGGCAGCTTTTCGGCGATCTTCTGCTCGCCCAGGTGGCGCAGGTCCAGGTAGACGTACTCCTTGCCGCCGATGCCGCGCCCCTCGAGGATCTCGGTCCAGATGGAGCGCGCCGTGATGTCGCGCGGGGCGAGCTCCATGACCGACGGGGCGTAGCGCTCCATGAAGCGCTCGCCCAGATCGTTCACCAGATAGCCGCCCTCGCCGCGGCAGCCTTCGGTCATCAGGATGTTGGTCGTGTAGAGCCCCGTGGGGTGGAACTGCACGAACTCCATGTCTTTGAGCGGCACTCCGGCCTGGTAGGCCATGGCGGCCCCGTAGCCGGTCGAGATGATGGCGTTGGTGGTGTTGGCGTAGGTGCGTCCGGCGCCGCCGGTGGCGATGATCACGGCGTCGGCGACGAAGGCCTCGAAGCCGCCCCGGATCATATCGTAGGCGACCACGCCGCGACACTGCCCGTCGGCCACGATCAGGCTCGTGACGAAGCGCTCGATGTACATCGCGACCTGGCGGCGATAGGCCTGCTCGACCAGCGTGTGCAGCAGGTAGTGGCCGGTCTTGTCGGCGCCGTAGCAGGTGCGCGGGTAGCCGGCCCCGCCAAAGGGCCGCTGCGCGATGCGGCCGTCGTCGTAACGGCTGAACGGACAGCCCCAGTGCTCCATCTCGAAGATCGTCTGCGGAGCGTCCTGGGTCATCTGGTAGACGGCGTCCTGATCGGCCAGGTAGTCGGAGCCCTTGACCGTGTCGAAGGCGTGCTTTTCGGGGGTGTCGTCGTGACCGTCGGGATTGTTGGCGAGGGCCGCGTTGATGCCGCCCTGAGCCGCGCCCGAGTGGCTGCGACCGGGGTGGACCTGCGAGAGGACGGCCACGTCGATGCCGGCGCCCTTGGCTTCGACCGCGGCCCGCAGCCCGGCCAGGCCGCCGCCCACGATGACGAGCTGATGTCTGATCATGGCCGGCCCCGTCGCAAGCGACGCCTCATCGGTTGATCCAGGGCCACAGGGCCCACATGCCGTAGACGAACGTAGCCGAGCCGAACAGCCAGAGCGCGATCGTCAGGGCCACGCGGCTGCCGCGCGTCTTGAGCCAGTAGTCGAGAACCACCATGCGGGCGCCGTTCAGGCCGTGGAAGATGGCCGCCGCCAGCAGGCTGACGTCGATCACGACGAAGAACATCGAGCCCAGTCGGTGGTCGATGTTCAGATAGCTCAGGTGGCCGAGGCTGACGATGTGGGTGGCGACGAGGTGCGTGAGGAGGCCGATGATCAGCACCACCGCGGTGACGCGCTGCATGAGCCAGCCCCACATGCCGCCGCGGCTCGAGTCGAGCACCGCGGTGCACATGCGACCCTCGGGCGCCGGCGTGCCCGTACCGGCCGGCGGCGCGGCCTGCGTCGCGGGTCCGGCGGCCTGGGCGCTCATACCGGCCCCCTGAGTCCGGCGGCCTGGGCGCTCATATGAGCCCCCCGAGTCCGCCGGCGTGGTGGGCGGCGATGTACGAGAAGGCCCTGAAGGCAAACAGGCCGAGCGTGAGGACGGCCACCGCCATGCACACCACGAACACGGCTTTGTGACGGTGGATGCCCAGGCCGAAATCCATGAGCAGGATGCGCACCCCGTTCAGGGCGTGAAACAGGACCGCCCAGACGAGCAGCAGGTCGAGCAGCACGAAGAGCGGATGATCGAACAGGGTGAAGGCGCTGTTCAGCGTGTGGTGACTGCTCCAGCGCGCGCTCGAGATCACGCCGATGTGGGCGAACAGGTAGAGGACCAGGACGATGCCGGCGATGCGAAAGAGCAGCCAGGCCCACATGCCCAGGCCCTTCCAGTTGCCGGCGCCCACATTGGTCGCGGCGGCGTCGACCGGACTCACGCGGTCCCCCCCTCTGACTGGCTTCCCGGGTGGCTCACCGCTCAATCGTAGTCCTGGGCGTGCTCGGGGCGCAACGGTCAAGCGCGCCCCGAGTGCAACGGTCAAGCGTGCTCGGGGCGCCCGGACGCCGGCTCGGCAGCGTCGCGCGGGCGGCCACGCGCCGCTTTCGTACGAACGCCGGCATGACATGGGCCGGATTCAGGGTAGACTTATGTCAGTTCGTGGAGCGCCGGGAAGTCTGGTCGGCACCGGCGCTCCGCGTGTCGCGAGGGCGCCGGATCGAAGACCGATCCGACGCCCTCGGCGCGTCGCGACCGGAGCGGGACCGAAAGCGACCCCCAGCGGGCGTGGGGCCGATGATCGCAGCGAGGGCGAAGGAGACGATGGTGCGAACTCGTGCGCTGGTGGTCGCCGATGGGCGACGCTTCAACCTGGTCCGCCCGCGGGAGAGGTTCTACAACAACTTCTGGCTCATTCCGGCGGCGTTTCTTGTCGGCGCCCTGCTGCTCGCCGTGGCGACACGGGAGATCGATCAGCATCTGGGGACGGTCACCGTGAGGACCGCTCCCTGGATCGTGAGCGCCGGCAGCGCCGGCATCGTCCTGGCGACCCTGGCGACCGCCATGCTGACCTTCCTCGGCGTCGTCTTTTCGATCGGCCTGGTCGCCTTGCAGCTCGCCAGCCAGCAGTTCTCGCCCCGCGTCCTGCGCAACTATGTGCGCTCGACCACGACGAAGATCGCGTTGGGCACCTTCATCGCCACGTTCATCTATCCGCTCTTCAGTCTCGGCTACCTCCAGGAGCTCGCGCGCCGGGGTCACGCCGACATAGCGACGATCTCGGTCGGGGTGGCCATGATCCTGGCGATCACCAGCATCGCGGTGTTCATCGCCTACGTCACGCTCACCATCCGTGGCATGCGGATCGCCTATGCCATCAGCACCGTCGCCATCGAGACCAGCCGAGCGCTCGATCACATGTTCCCCGCGGCCGAACGCTATGCCGAGGTCGAAGCCCCCGACCTCGGCCCGCCCGACCGGGTGATCCTGTTCAGAACGCGCCCGCTCGCGTTCGGCGGCCTGCACCTTGCCCAGGGCATGCTGCAGGCAGTCGACATCGCGGCCTGCGTCAGCGTGGCGCGCGAGCACGACTGCATCGTGCGCCTCACCCCGCAGGTCGGCCAGTACGTCGGCAGCGGCGAACCCCTGTTCGAGCTCTTCACCGGCGCCGGCGGTGCCGCCTCGCTGCCGTCCGACGCCGAGCTGCTGCGGTCCGTCGATATCGGCCCCGAACGGACCGTCTATCGCGACCCGTTCTACGGCGTGCGAGCTCTGGTCGACGTCGCCGCGCAGGCGCTTTCGCCGGCCGTCAACGCTCCCACGACGGCCGTCCAGGTGCTCGACAGACTGCAGGACTTCCTGCGCCAGATCGGTTCCCGCACCTGGCCCACCGGTCTCTTCGCCGACCGCGACGGCGTCGTGCGGCTCGTCATGCAGGTGCGCGGCTGGGACCAGTTCGTCGACCTGGCGCTGACCGAGATCACCGAGTTCGGCGCCGGCTCGCCGCAGGTCACCCGACGCCTCGCCGATCTGCTGAACGTCATGAAGACGACCGTGCCCGTCGATCGCCGGCCGGTGCTGGTGCGCCACCAGACCCTGCTCGCCGAAGCCGTCGAGCAGCGTTTCGAGTCGCATCGAGTCCTGGCCGAAGTGGCCCTCGAACCCGACGCCCGCGGCCTCGGGTAGCTCTCTGCCGGCAGGAGCCGTGAAAGGGGCGGGCGGCGGAGCTCATGCGAGCTCCGCCGCCCGCCCCGTGAGACCCTGCTCGCCTCGGCGCGGGCGCCCCTGGCGTGCGGCCGCCCCCAGTAGGTGAGCATCGACGGGTGAGGGTCGACGCCGGGGCGCACGACGCCGTCCCGATCGGTCGTGTTCAGCCCGTGATTCAGACCGTCAGGCGGCCCGGCGGGCGACCGTCTCGGCTTCTTCCTGAGTCGTTCTGGTCTGCGACACGCTGCCGCTGGCGCGGCGCGCGGTGCCCATGCTGCCGACCCATCCGCCGGCCAGCGCACCGATCACTCCGATGGCGCTGAACAGCAGGTAGTAGCCGCTGTACTTCGCAGCCGCACTCGTGGCGCGGGTGAGTCCGATGCCGGCCGTGCCGGTGGCGCCGACGACGGCCCTGGCCGCCGCGTTGCTGTCGAGGCCGAACCCCAGCATCCCGGCTATGCCGAGCGAGCTCAGCACAGTCATCACGGTGACACTGATACCCCAGACGACGAGGCCGTGCCACAGGGCGCTGCGCACGTTGCGCACGTTGGCGAGGCGCGCGGCCACAATCCCGCCCACGAACAGCGAGATGACGGCGGACACGCCTATCCAGATGGCGACGCTGGTCGCCGAGCTCTGCAGGGCACTGATGCTCGTCAGTTTGGCGAGCCCGAAATTGCCCCAGATGCCCAGGGCGCTCAGCGCAAGCTGCACGCCGATCACCACGAAGGTCGCGGCGAAGATGCTTCCCCAACTGACCCTGGTGGTCCACGTCGACGCCGGCGCCGACCGCTGCAGCGTCGTCGAGTCGACAAGACTCGCGTGCTGCTCGGGCTGGGGCCTGTCTACCCTTTGTTCATACATGCTAGAAGGCACCTCCTCGTGCCCGTTTTACCTGCATATAGGGGCATGGTTACCCAACGGCACGGTTTCAAACAGGGGCCCGGCATGAGGCGTCGTCGGAGCGGGCGGGCGCTGCGACCGGGTACGAGCGGCGCGGCAAGTGATAGAGCCGGACTGCGGGGCGGGGCGGGGCGGGGCGGGCGGCCGCACGGCCGCCCGCCCCGCCGACACCTCGCGGTGGGGCTACGAACGCTCGGCGCGCGAGCGCGGGCGGACTGACCGGCGGCGACTCGACCGCGGCGGCGCGGCCGCCTCGGGCTCGGCGCTCGGGTGCTCCGTCGGTTTGGCCGCCACGGGAGTCACGGCCGCGGGCCGTTTGCGGTCGCGCCGCCCGTTGAGCCTGAG
>CAWJRV010000009.1:0-25146 GCA_963845355.1 uncultured Actinomycetes bacterium | reverse complement strand
GGCTCGACAGGCAATGAGCGCCGACCTGACGATCCGACGGATGCCGAGCACCGACGTGACGGCTCGACAGGCAATGAGCGCCGGCGTGACCGCGCGTTCGCGGCCGGCCGCTGTCTCGCTCGTCGAGCTGCCGCTGACTCGCGCCTCGGGCGTCGAGCAGATGGCCCTCGACGCGCGCTTGCTCGATGCCGCGGACATCCCGACCGTCCGGCGCTACCTGTGGTCGCCGGCGGCCGTGTCTCTGGGCAAGTTTCAGGAGCTGGCTCCCGCAGCCGCCGCCCTCCTTGCGGCGGCCGGTCTCGACGTGGTGCGGAGACCCAGCGGCGGGCGTCTTGTGCTGCACGGCGAGGGCTTCGAGTGGTCGTTCGCCGTCGCCATACCGGCCGGCCTGCTGCCCTTCGGCACACACGCGGCCTACCGCCTCGTGCGCGACGCCATGGCGGCGGCCCTGGCCGACTGCGGCGCGCGGCTCGACGCCGCCCGCGACGAACCCTATTCGCGTTCGGCGCTGTGCTTCTCCTCCGCCCTGCGACACGATCTGCTGGTGGCCGGGGCGAAGGCGGTCGCCGTGGCGCAGGTGCGCCACGGCGACCGCCACCTCGTGCACGGCAGCGTGCTGGAGCGGCGACCGCCCGCCGGTCTTGTCGCGGCGGTCGCCGCCGCGACCGGCGAGCCCTGGCGCGCCGACGGTCTCGCCGCCGGCGGCGCCGCGCCCGACGGCGCGGCGCTGTGGCGGAACTTCGTCGCTCATCTGAGCGACACCATTGCCGACGCGCGCACGCGTAAGGTGCGCCCAGATGGCGCCGCGGCGGCCTCGGGAGCCGGTAAGGCGCGCCCGGGCGCCACCGGGAGATCACACGCGACCGGCGAGACCGACAGATGCGAGGAGACGATGCCGTCATGACCAGGATCATCGTGCTTGGCGGTGGCCCGGCCGGCTATGTGGCCGCCCTGCGGGCGGCGCAGCTTGGCGCCGACGTGGCGCTCGTCGAATCGCGCGAGATCGGCGGCACCTGCCTGAATCGTGGCTGCATCCCGACCAAGGCCATGGTCGCCGCCGCCGCCCGGCTGCGGGCGGCGCGCGGCAACGCCGCGTTCGGCATCCTCACCGGCACGCCGGGGGTCGACATGGCCGCGCTGGTCGCCCGCCGGCAGGCCGTGACCGAGCAGCTGCGGGGCGGCGTGGAACACCTGCTGGCGGCGCGCAAGGTCGAGATCGTCGCCGGCCGAGGGCATCTGATCGACGCCCGCACCGTTCGTGTGGCCAGTCTGGGCGAGGGGAGTGGCGAGAGCGACGTCAGGGGTGACGCCGTGATCGTGGCGACGGGGTCCGCACCGACCATGCTGCCCGTGTTCGACGTCGACGACCCGCGGGTCGTCACAAGCGACGGCCTGCTGGCGATGGAGACCCTGCCCGAAAGCCTGGCCATCGTCGGCGGTGGGGTGATCGGCTGTGAGTTCGCCTCGATCTTCGCCGAGCTGGGCGTGCGGGTGACGGTCGTCGAGATGCTCGCCCAGCTCCTGCCCGGCGAGGATCGCCGGGCGGCCGCGGCGCTGACCCAGGCCTTTCGCAAGGCCGGCGTCGAGAGCAGGCTCAAGGCCCGCGTCGAGCGCCTCGAGCTTTCGTCGCCGGACGCCGTGGGCCTCGCCTTGGCCGACGGCTCGATGGTCGAGGCCGCGCTGGTGCTGGTGTGTGTCGGGCGCTCGCCGGTCAGCCGGGGCATGGGTTTCGAAGAAGCCGGGCTCGACGTCGACGAGCACGGCTTCGTGGTCACCGACGACACGCTGCGCACGTCGCTCGACGGCGTGTTCGCCGCCGGCGATGTGGCCGGTCCGCCGCTGCTCGCCCACTGGGCCTACGAGCAGGGCGCGGCGGCGGCCGAGAACGCGGTGTCGGGCGGCCGGCGCATCGTCGACCGGCGTTTCGTGCCGAACTGCATCTTCAGCCACCCCGAGGTGGCGAGCTTCGGCACGAGCGAAGACCAGGCCAAGGCAGCAAATCTGCCCATCACGGTCGCACAGGTACGTTTTAACGGTAACTCTAAAGCCGTGATCGAGGGTGAGAGCGACGGCTATATCCGCATCATCGCGACCCCCGACGACCACCGCGTGATCGGCGCCAGCCTGGTCGGCCCGCATGTGACCGAGCTCGTCCACGAGCTGGTGCTGGCGGCGCGCGCCGGGCTTACGCTCGACGACGTGGCCGCGACGATCCACGCTCACCCGACGCTGGCCGAAGCGGTCGGCGAGGCGGCCCTGGGCAGCCTCGGCCGCGGTCAGCACACGCTGTGAGAGACGCCGTCCCACCTGGTGCGACCGAAACCGGTGGTGCGACCGGAGCCCGTGGTGCGACCGGAGCCCGTGGTGCGACCGAAGCCGGCGGCGCGCTCGGTCGCAAGCCGGCCTGGCTGCGCGTTAAGGTTCCCGCTGCGGCGCCGTTTCGAGCCACCGCCGGGCTGCTCGACGAGCTCGCCCTGCACACGGTCTGCGACGCGGCGCGCTGCCCCAACCGGGGGGAGTGTTTTGCGACCGGTACGGCGACCTTTCTCATTCTCGGCGACACCTGTACGCGGGCCTGCCGGTTCTGCGCGATCGGTCGATCGCCGGTGCGGCCGGCGGCGCCCGACACCGGCGAGCCGCTGCGCGTGGCTGCGGCCGCCCGCCGGCTGGGCCTTGCCCACGTGGTCGTGACCAGCGTCACCCGCGACGATCTGCGCGATGCCGGCGCCGGTCAGTACGCGGCCACCGTCCGGGCGATCCGCCAGGCGCTGCCCACCGCCGGCATCGAAGTACTCGTGCCCGACTTTCGTGGCGTGCCCGACGCGCTGCGGGTCGTCCTTGCCGCGCGGCCCGATGTACTGGCGCACAACCTTGAGACAGTGCCCCGCCTGTACGACGAGGTGCGGCCCGGCGCCTCCTTCCGCCGCTCGCTCGCGCTGCTCGCCGCGGCCGCGCGCCGCAAAGGGTCGGGCGCCGGGGGTCCGACGCTCGTCAAGAGCGGCCTCATGCTTGGGCTCGGCGAGACCGCCCGCGAGGTGGCCGCGGTGCTTGCCGACTGCGTCGCGGCCGGCGTCGACGTGGTCACTGTCGGTCAGTACCTGCGGCCTCACGACGGCTGTCTGCCGGTCGCGCGCTACGTGCTCCCCAGCGAGTTCGCCGCCGTTGCGCGGCGCGGCGAGCGCCTTGGTGTGCGGATCGTGGCGGGCCCGCTGGTGCGCTCCTCGTATCATGCGGCCGAGACCTTCGCGGCCTGTGGCTGACGGCGTGCGTCCAATGGCGGCGACCGTCGTACCGTGGCCCGGCGGTAGAGTCGCGCTGCGCGCCGTCCTGTTCGACGTCGATTTCACGGTGCTGCAGCCCAGCGCGCTGTTCAGCGCCGCAGGCTATCGCGCGACGGGCGCCCGCTTTGGCCTGAACCTCGACCCAGGTTGCTGGGACGCGGCCCAGCGGCGCGCCTACGAGGCCGTCAAGGCCCTTCGCGCGGGGCGCGACAACGCCCATGACGACGCGGTCTACGAGGTCATCGCGGGGGCCATCGTGACGGCCATGGGAGGCGGCGAGCCCGGGCCGGTGGCTCGTTGCGCGGCCGCGATCGTCGACCAGTGGGGCCGCTGCGAGAACTTCTCGCTCTACGGCGACGTGAAGCCGTGCCTCGAGCGCCTGCGCGCCGCGGACCTCGCCGTCGGGCTGGTCTCCAACACCAACCGCGACCTCGGCGAGGTGATCGAGACGTTCGCGCTTGCCGACCTGGTCGCCGGGGCGGTGACGAGCGCCGAGGTCGGCCTTTTCAAGCCGGCGCCCGAGATCTTTGCGGCGGCGCTCGACATGGTCGGCGCGACCCCTGCCGCGACGGTCATGGTCGGCGACTCCTACGGCGACGACGTCGAAGGTGCGCGGGCGGCGGGCCTCGCCGGCGCGGTGCTGCTCGACCGCGACGGGCGGCAGGCGGACGGTGGGCGCGCGCAGGGTCCGGTCATCGGCTCGCTCGGCGAGCTGCCGGTCCTGCTCGGAGTGCCCTGACCCTGGGCTCGGCCCCTGAGCCCCGGCGCGCGGTCCCCGGCGCGCGAGCCTTGGCGCGCGAGTCGGGGATCGCGCGCCCTGAGCGGCCCTTACCCCTTGGGCACGAGGGCGTAGAGGGTGTGGGCGCCGTTTAGGTACAGCGTCTGCCGGTCGGCGGTGACCGGCGAGTAGCGGCCGTCGCCGAAGCGCCACACGACGTGGCCGGTGCGCGCGTCCAGGCCCCAGGTGTGGCGGGCGAAGCTCGACACGTAGACGATGCCGTCGAGGACAGTCGGTGAGCCCGACACGGGCCCCTGGGCGTAGAATCGCCACACGAGCTTGCCCGAGGCCGCGTTCAGGGCGTAGAAGTAGCCGTCGTAGCTGCCCTCGAAGACCAGGTTGCGCCAGATCGCCGGAGACGAGTAGACATAGCCGCCGGTCGTGAACGACCAGCGCTGGCCGCCGTTGCTCAAGTCGAAGGCGTAGATGCCACCGCCGGTACTGCCGATGTAGGCGGTGTTGTAGGCAAGCGACGCGGTCGCATAGAACTGGTTCGACGAGATCAGGCCGCCGACGGCGTGCCGCCACACGAGGCCGCCGTTGTAGCCCAGGCAATACACGGTACCGTCGTAGGAGCCGATCACAAGGCGCCCGCTCAGCTCTGACACCGAGCCCTTCACCGGTCCGCCGGTGCGGTAGCGCCAGACGATCCTGTGGCTCTTGATGTCGACCGCGTACACCTGATCGTCGAGCGAGCCGAAGAAGACTCTTCCGCGCCACACCAGCGCCGACGATTCGATCGGTCCGAGGCCGGCGATCTGCCAGAGCACGCGTCCGGTCAGGCGATCGAGGACGACGAGGCGGCCGCCGATCGAGGTGACGTACACAGTCGCGCCGTCGACGGTGGGCGTCGAGGCGAACTTGGCCCTCAGACGGTACGTCCACAGCACCTTCTTCGTGGTCGCGTCGAGGCAGTAGACGAAGCCGTGCTCGGTGCAGAAGTACAGGTCGTTCTGATAGATCGACGGGGGGAACTCGAGCAGGTCGTGCGCGTGAAACTCCCAACGCACCTTGTAGGGCGGGCGCAGCGCGATCGCGGGGTTGAAACGGGTGCGCGCGACATCGTAGCCGTAGGTCGGCCAGTTGCCGAGGGCGAGCTGGGCCGCGGGGCTCGTCGACGTGGGCGTGGGGGTCGGCGCCTGGGTGAGCTGCCCGACCGGGAACGGCGTGGCCGCCGGGCCCTTGTTGCCGCCGTCCAGCACGACGAACGCGACGCCCGCGATGCCGGCGATCACGACGATGGCGGCGATGATGTCGATGACGAGGTAACGGCGCTTCACGGCGCTCTAGTGTACCTGCATCACCGTAAGTTCAAAGCCGATGGTCCCGCCGACGTTGCCGGTCGTATATCGTTAAGCTCATGACCGACAAGATCAGACTGACACAGTATTCGGCCAAGAGCGGTTGAGCGTCCAAGCTGGGTCCGTGCGACCTGGACGCTATGCTCGCTACGCTCCCCCGCGCCACGCCCGAGTTCGCGCGCCTGCTCGACACGCGCGACGACGCGGGCGTGATCGACCTGGGCGACGGCCGCTGCCTCGTGCAGACGGTCGACTTCTTCACGCCCATCGTCGACAGCGGCTACTGGTTCGGCCAGATCGCCGCCGCCAACGCGCTCTCCGACGTGTACGCCATGGGGGCCACGCCTCTGACGGCGCTCAACCTGCTGGCCTGGCCGGCGGGTCTCAGCCCCGAGACGCTGGCCGACGTGTTGCGCGGCGGTGCCGAGAAGCTCGCCGAGGCCGGCGCCGCCCTGCTCGGCGGCCACTCCATCGACGACGCCGAGCCCAAGTACGGGCTCGCCGTGACCGGTATCGCGGCGCTCGACGAGATCGTCTACAACGCGGGCGCCCGCACCGGCGACCGGCTCGTGCTGACCAAGCGGCTCGGCATGGGCGTACTTTCGACGGCACTCAAGCGCGGCCTGATCACCGAGGACGACATGATGCCCGCGATCAGGGACGCGGCGGCGCTGAACGCCGCCGCCGCCCAGGCCATGAAGGCGGCCGGCGCCCACGCCTGCACCGACGTGACCGGCTTCGGCCTGCTCGGCCACCTGCGCGAGATGCTCGAGGCCGGCGGCGTGGCCGCCGAGGTGTTCGTCGAAGACGTGCCGGTGCGCTCCGGGATCGAGCACATGATCGGCGAGGGCGTCTTCGCCGCCGGCCTGCGGGCCAACCGCGACTACCTGGCACCCCGGGTGACCGGCCGTGCCTTGGACGAGCCGGCCACGCTGGCTCTCGTCGATCCGCAGACGTCCGGCGGGCTGCTCATCGCGGTGGCGCCCGAGGCCCTGGAGCGGCTGCACGCCGAGCTCGCCGCGCGGGGCGCCGAAGGCTGGACCATCGGCCAGATCGTGCATGGGCCGACCGGCGAGATGGCGCTGCTGTGAGAGGCGTGACCCGCCTGTGAGAGGTGTGACCCTTCCGTGAGCCCACGCCGCCCGCCAGACGAGGCCGGCGACGCGGGCGCCGGGGCGCGCGACGAGGCGCTGCGTAGCCTGGCCGCCGTCGACGAAGTGCTGCGCGAACCGCAGGTCGCGGCACTGACCGACACCTATCCTCGTGAGGTCGTCGTACGGGCGGTCCGCACGGTGATCGAGCGCCTGCGCCGCGAGATCCTCGCGGGCGGGCGCCAGGCCGACGCCGCCGCCCTCACGCCGGCCGACCTCGCGCCCTGGGTCGCGAAGCTGGTCGAGGCCGCGGTCACGCCGTCGCTGCGCCCGGTGATCAACGCGACCGGCGTGGTGGCCCACACCAACCTCGGACGTTCGGTCCTGCCGCCCGAAGCGCTGGCGGCGATCGCCGCGGTGGCCGGCTCGTACGCCGACCTCGAGGTCGACCTCGAGACGGGCGAGCGGGCCAGCCGGCAGCGCCACGTGGTCGACGCGCTGTGCGCCCTGACCGGCGCCGACGACGCCCTCGTCGTCAACAACAACGCGGCCGCCGTGCTGCTCGCCCTGACGGCCTTGTGCCGCGACGGCGAGGTGATCGTCTCGCGCGGCGAGCTCGTCGAGATCGGCGACGGCTTTCGGATCCCCGACATCCTCGCCGAAAGCGGCGCCCGCCTGGTCGAGGTCGGCACCACGAACCGCACCTACCTGCGCGACGTCGAGGCTGCCTGGACGCCCGACACGCGGGCCGTGCTGCGCGTGCACTCGAGCAACTACCGCATCGTGGGCTTCACCGCGCAGCCGGGCATCGACGAGCTCGCGCGCTGCGCCCATGAGCGCGGCGCGCTGGTGATCGACGACCTCGGCAGCGGCGCTTTGGCCGACCTGCCGCTGTTCTCAGACGAGCCCTCGGCGCGCGAGTCGCTGCGCCTGGGCGTCGACGTCGTTACCTTCAGCGGCGACAAGCTGCTGGGCGGCCCGCAGGCCGGCGTGACATTGGGCACGGCGGCTGCCATCGCCCGCCTGCGGCGGCACCCGCTGGCGCGCGCGGTACGCATCGACAAGCTCAACCTGGCGGCGCTCGATGCCCTGCTGCGCCTCTATCTCGATCCCGCTGGGGTGGTCGAGCGCGTGCCGACGCTGGCGGCGCTGTCGCAGTCGAGCGACGTACTGCGAGACCGTGCGGGGCGCCTGTGTGCCGCCATCGGCACGGGCGAGATCGTCGACGCGGTCGCCCGCGCCGGCGCGGGGGCGCTGCCGATCGCCGAGCTGGCCAGCGTCGCCGTCGCGGTGACGCCGGTCGACGGCGACGCCGGTGCGCTCGCCGCGCGCCTGCGACGCGGCTCGCCTGCCGTGGTCGGCTACGTCCACGGCGAGCGGCTGCTGCTCGACGTGCTGACGGTGCGCGACGCCGAGCTCGACGCGCTTGCGGCCGCCGTGCAGGCGGCGCTCACGCCGGCCTGAGGCGCCGTCGTGTCCGACCCGCTCGCGACTGAGCTGCCACTCACCCTCGGCACCGCCGGACACATCGACCACGGCAAGACGGCCCTCGTCACACGACTCACCGGCACCAATACCGACCGCCTGCGCGAGGAGCGCGAGCGAGGCATCTCGATCGAGCTTGGCTACGCCGAGCTCGAGCTGCCCGGCGGACGGCGCCTCAGCGTGGTCGACGTGCCCGGTCACGAGCGCTTCGTGCGCACGATGGTGGCCGGCGCCACCGGCATCGACCTGTTCTGCCTCGTGGTCGCCGCCGACGACGGTGTCATGCCGCAGACCGTCGAGCACCTCGCGGTGATCGAGCTGCTGGGGGTCGAGCGCGGCGTCGTGGCTCTCACCAAGGCCGACCTGGTCGACGACGAGCTGCTCGAGATGGCTCGCAACGATGTCGAGCGGTTCCTCGCCGAGACGCCCTTTGCCGCCGCGCCGGTCGTCGTGGTCAGCGCCCGCGACGGTCGCGGCCTGCCGGAGCTGCTCGACGCCCTGGCGCGCGTCGCCTCCGAGGTCGAGACCGGCCGCGACGAGGGGCCGGCGCGCCTGCCGGTCGACAGGGTCTTCACCCTGAAAGGGATCGGCACCGTCGTCACCGGCACGCTCTGGCGGGGCACCGTGCGGGCCGGCGACCGGCTGATCGTGCAGCCGTCCGGCGCGTCGGTGACGGTGCGTTCCGTGCAGATGCACGACCGCGCGGTCGAGGTGGCGACGGCCGGCCGTCGCGTGGCCCTGAACCTGCGCGGTGCCGACCGCGCGGCACTCGATCGCGGCGTCTGGCTGGTCGCCCCCGAGGTCGCCCGGCGGCATGCCCCGACTCGCTCCTTCGCCGCGACGGTGCGCCTCGTCGCGTCGGCCCGTACCCTCAAGACCGGGCAGATGGTGCGGCTGCACCACGGCACGGCACAGCATCTGGCCCACCTCGCCTTTCTCGACCGCCGCGAGCTCGCGGCCGGCGACGAGGCGGTGGCGATCGTGCGACTCGACGGCCTGGCCGCCGTCGAACCCCACGATCGCTTCATCTTGCGCTCGCTGTCGCCCGGGCAGACCGTGGGCGGAGGTGTGGTGCTCGACGCGGCGTCCCGCCGCTTTCACGATCGCGCCATGCACCTCGCCTTTCTCTCTGCCGTCGCGGCGGGCGACGACCGCCGGGCATGCCTGCTGCTCGCGGCCGATCGCGGCCCCGCCGGGCTTGCGGCCGCCGATCTCTCGGCCGCGGGCATCGCGCCGGCGGCGGCGGAGCGGATGCTGTCGGAGCTGGCGGGCACCGGCGAGCTGGAGACCGCGGGCGGGCAGCGTCAGTCTGCCGGCGCAGAAGAACGGCAGCGCTGGTTCGCGGCCGGCACGCGGGCGAACGTCACGACCGCTGTCGGGGCCGTGCTCGCGCGCCGCGCCAGGGAACGTCCCGATAATCCGTTCGTGGCGCTCGCCGAGCTCGCCCCCGCCGTCCCGCGGTTCCCCCTCGATGCCCTGGCGGTCGTTGTGGCGGACCTCGTCTCGCAGGGCACGCTCGTGGAGCGTGACGGCGGCTACGGCGTGGCCGGCGCCGGCGACGCCCTGGCGCCCGCCCAGGAGGCCCTCGCGGCACGCGTCGGCGAGCGGCTTGCGGCGGCGCGTTTCGCGCCGCCCACGCTCGCCTCTCTCGAAGAAGAGCTGGCCACCGACAGGCGCGACCTCGTGACGGTCCTCGACGTCCTTACGCGACGCGGCCTTGCGGTGCGCGCCGACAGGGATCTGTGGTTCGCAACGGCGGCGGTCGACGAGGCGCGCCAGCGCCTCGAAGAGGCGCTGGCGCGCCTTCAGGAGATCACGCTCGCCCAGTACCGCGACGAGCTCTCGACGGGTCGCCGCCACGCGCAGGCGCTGCTCGAGATCTTCGACAGAGAGGGCCTCACGCGGCGTCGCGGCGAGGCGCGGGTGCTGCGGACGCGTCGCTAAGGGTGCGCGGGTGTGGGCGCGGGAGAAGCGTGGGTAGAGTCCGCCGGCCGCGCCAGGTGGCCGGCGTAGCTTAGCCTACGGCCGGCCGACTCCGTAGAAGTCGGCGTCGAAGGCCGCGTCGTAGCGCACGTCGACGCCGGTGTAGGGCGCGTCGATCATGGAACCGCCACCCACGTAGATGCCGACGTGATGGATGCTGCCCGCCGAGTAGCCGAAGAAGACGAGATCGCCGGGTTGGGCGGCGCTTTGGGCGACCGGCGTGCAGTCGGCGTACTGCATGGCGGCGTTGTGCGGCAGCGAGACGCCGAGCTGAGCGTAGCAGTACATCACGAGGCCGGAACAGTCGAAGCCGCTCGGGCTGGCGCCGCCCCATACGTAGGGGACGCCGAGGTACTTCTGGGCGATGGCCACGACCCCACCGTGGGCGCCGGCCGTAGAGGTGGTGCCTCCGCCGCCTCCGCCGCCACCCGACTGGACCTGGGGAGCGGCCGCCGCCGCGGCTGCCGCCTCGGCGGCCCGCTTGGCCGCGGCCCTGGCCGCCGCCGCCGCTGCCGCCTGCATCTTGGCGATCTGCTTCTGGACGCCGCGCAGCATGGTCTGGCGGGTCTGCAGGTCGGAGAAGATCTGCTGCTTGGTCGCAGAGCGCTGGGCGACCAGCGTCTTGGCCTGACGGCCCTCGGCGAGCAGCTCCACGCGCCGCTGCGAGATCTGCGTCTTCAACGTCTCGATGGTGCTGACCGTGGCGCTGTCGCTCTGGCCGACCTGGCGCATGGCCGTGATCTCGGTCACGAGGTTGTCGAAGCTGCGGGTCGAGAGCAGCACGTCGAGTACGCTGGCCTTGTCCTGCTTGTACATCGAGACGACGCGCTGGGTAAGGAGCTGACGGGCGACGAGCAGGTTGTAGCGCGCGACGCTCAACTGCTGCTGGTTGCGGTGGATCTTGCCCTCTACGGTGGAGAGCTTCTGGTTGGCGGCGTCGTAGGCTTCGACCGCGAACTCCATCTTGGTGTTGAGCGCCGAGACCTCTTGGGAGATCCGGGCCGCTTGCGCCTTCTTCTGGGCGATCGTCGCGCCCGAGGCGAACCCCGGCACGATCGCACAGAAGATCAGGGATGCCAGAAAGACGGAGAGAGCTGGGACGAGGAGCCTGCGCTGCTGCATGCCGTCGCCTCCTTTCGGGACTCACGAACGGTGCCACGAGTCCCTGAGGTGCGCGCGTGATGTTCTGCGCATCGTTTTTCGTCGGGGCCTGCGCCATGGCTCGAGCGCAAGCCCGGGGACCCTACCACACGTCCACGGCTAAATTCAACCTGACCCGACGGCCGGGCCTTTGCCTGACATCGGCTCACGGCCGCCGTCGCTTGAGCTCGCGGGGCGGTCGCGTGATCGGCCTTGCCGCGTGCCTTTCGCCAAAAAGTGTTCGCCCTGCAGCGCGGTCCACCTGCCTGCCGCCGGCCGAAAAAGCGGGTCGCCGGGGCGGGTAGGTCAGCCTGGAGGCGTTCCGGCGGGCGAAAACGACACCACGCGATTGCGCCCCAGGCGCTTGGCGACGTGCATCGCCCAGACCGCCTTGTCGATGAGCTCTTCCTTGGTGCTGCCGTCGCTCGGAAACGTGGAGACGCCGATGCTGACCGAGAGCGGCTCGAGGCTGGGGCTGATCTTCGTCTCGAAGACCCGCCGGCGGATGCGCTCGGCGACGTCGGCGGCGCCGGCCGCGTCGGTGCCGATCAGGGCGACGACGAACTCCTCGCCGGCGTAGCGCGAAGCGAGGTCGATATGCCGGATGGAACGTTCGACGATGTGGGCCGTCGAGCGCAGGGCGTCGTCGCCGGCGGCGTGGCCGAGCGTGTCGTTGAACGCCTTGAACGCGTCGAGATCGCAGAACAGCAGCGAGAGCGGCGCGCCGAGCTCCTCGCTGCGCCGCAGCTCCTCGCTCAGGCGCTCGTGAAGGTAGCGATGGTTGTACAGGCCGGTCAGCCCGTCGGCGATGGCGTCGATCTCGGCACGGTTCGAGTGGGCCGTGGCCGACTTCAGGATCGAAGCCAGCGTCTCCTTGCCGGCTGCCCGCAGACCACCCAGCTGGGCGCCGACGAACGGCGGCAGACTGGCGGCCACGACGGCCACCACGTCGCCGCGGCGATCGCGGATGGGCGCGATGCCGGTCACCCACACGCCGAACTGGTCGGCGAACAGGGCGTTCACCCTGGGCTGCTCGTCGGCGAGCACCTGAGGCAGCACCTGGAGGACCTCGTCGGGGGAGACGTCGGTGCCGAGCGGCGAGTGCTCCGTGGGGTCTTCCTCGGCGTCCACGACCAGCGCGAAGCGCCGGTCGAAGCGGGCCTGGGTGGCGAGGCGCATGGTCGGCGGGTTGGCGTCGCGCACCTCGCGCAGCAGGGCGGCGATCTCAGCGTAGTCGTCGCCGGCTTCGTCCTGCCGGCGACGCAGACGCAGATGCCGGTCGGCGTCGATGCGCGCCGCCGCCTCGGCGGCGACCTCGTCGGCCTGGCGGCGGCGCGTCTCCAGGTCGCCGAGCACCTCGAAGAAGGCGTCGGTGATCGCCGGATCGAACTGGCGGCCGCGGCAGCGACGCAGCTCTTCGAGGCAGCCGTCGGCGTCGAACGCCTGGCGATAGGGCCGGTGAAACGACATGGCGTCGTAGGAGTCGACGACGCACATGGCTCGCGCCGCCAGGGGGATCTCCTCGCCGCTCAAGCCGTCGGGGTAGCCCGCGCCGTCCCAACGCTCGTGATGGTGGCGCACGCCCAGGACCAGGTCTTCCTCGAACAGCGTGCGGATGATGTCGGCGCTGAGCACCGGATGCTGACGCATGAGGTCCCACTCCTCGGAATTCAGCATGCCGGGTTTGAGCAGCACGCGGTCGGAGATGCCGATCTTGCCGATGTCGTGCAGGTAGGCGGCCTCTTCGGCGCCGCGGATGCGCTCCTCGGTCCAGCCCAGGCGCGAGCCCAGCAGCACCATGTAGGCCGACACACGAGCGGCGTGGCCCAGCGTGTAGACATCCTTGGCGTTCAGGGCTGCGCTCAACGCCTTGAGGTTGCTCAGGTGCATCGCCTTGACGTCTGCGTAGAGGCGCGCGTTCTTGACCGCGAGGGCGAGCTGCGTGCTCACGCGCTCCAGCAGCCGGGTGTCGAGTGTGTCGAAGGCGTCGGGCCGGGGATCGTACAGGATGAGTCCGCCGGCCAGGCGGCCTTCAAGCGTGAGCGAGACCAGGACGGTCGCACCGTCCCCGGCGAGCTCGGGATGCCCGACTGCCAGCGGGTTGTCGTCGGGCCCGCGCAGGACGGTGACCGGTCGCTGCAGCAGGGCGTCGCGGAACTCTCGTGGCGCTTCGGCCACGGGCAGACCTTCGAGCGCGTCGACGAAGGAACGCTCGGTCGCGTCGGCGTGCACGACGCGCAGGCGATCGTCGTCGATCAACACCAGGACGCTGGTCTCGAACGGCAGAAGTCCGTGAAGGTGGGTGGTCGCCGCGCGGGCGATCTCGCCGACGTCGAGGCTGGCGGCCGCCTCGCGGGCGATCGAGTTCAACATCTCGGTCTCGCGATTGGTAGCCGCCATGGTGTCGTAGAGATCGGCGTTGTCGATGGCCATCGCCGCCACCCGGCAGATCGCCGTCGCCGTGCCGACTTCCTGCTCGCTGAACGTACGCTCGCGGCGAGTCTCGACCAGGTCCACGAGCCCGATCACGCGCTCGTTGGCCAGGAGCGGCATAGTCAGCCAGCTCCTGTAGACGTGCCCGTGGTCGGCTGCCCGGCCCGCCTCCATGAGGTGTGGGTCGGGCGCGGCGACCACCACCGGCTCGCGGGTCTCGAAGGCCTCTCGCAGCGTGGGGTGCAGGGCGAGATCGAGGGTCGTGCCGATCGCGGCCTCGTCGATCCTGCGGTCGACCAGACTCATCAGGCGGTACGTCGAGCCGTCG
This sequence comes from uncultured Actinomycetes bacterium, assembly GCA_963845355.1. GTDB lineage: Bacteria > Actinomycetota > Thermoleophilia > UBA2241 > UBA2241 > Bog-752. Next base: position 11,326 of record CAWJRV010000009.1, on the reverse strand, counting down.
CCGCGCACGAGGTCGATATCGCAGTCGGGCACGTCGACGGCGGCGCAGAGACGGCGTCCGACCTTGAGCAGCGTGTCCTGCAGGTCGAGCGACGACGAGAACTCGAGGCTGGCCTCGGTCATGAGCGTCATGCGTCCGGCGGTCTGCTCGATCTCGGCGTGCAGCGCCGCGTTGGCCAGCGCCTGGGCGGCGACCTGGGCGAGGCCGTGCAGCACCGGCACGTGCGTGAAGTCGCGCCGGCGTTCGTCGAACACTTCGGCGAAGCCGACCACCTCGGCGCCCGTGATGAGCGGGATCACCAGGCCGGAGTGATACCCGAAGCGGCGCCACTCGGCGCGCTCCACCTCGCTGGCGCGCTCGTCAGAGGCCATGTCCGAGACGACGACCGGCCGGCGGCGCTCCATGGCGAGGCGGGTGATGTTCATGTCGGCGAGGCGGTAGACGGTTCCGGTGAACTCGAGGTCGGCCGAATCGTCGGCCTCGATGCTGGCAAGGCCCACCTCGACCTCGCCCCCGAAGGAGTAGATGTCGCAGCAGGTCGCATTGGCTGCGCTGCGCATACGGGTGGCCACCGAGCGCAGCACCTCGTCCATCTCGAGGCTGGCGCCGAACTCGAGACCGGCCTCGACGAGCTGGCGCAGCTCGCGGTTGCCATCCTCGAGGCACCCGAGCAGGAGCGCTTTCTCGAAGGCGCCGGCCAGGAGCTGGCCGATGCTGCGCATGAAGTCGAGATGCTCGGCGTAAGTGCGCTCGCGCGTGTCGTCGATGTCGATCACGGCGATGGCCTTGCCGTCCACGACGAGCGGGACGGAGAGGCTGCTCTTCAGGCCCCAGCGCTCATACCAGTCGATCTCGTACTCCGACAGCCGGGGATCGTCGGGCGAGGTGACGACCCACGGCTCGCCCTTCCCGAGCGCCGCGGTAAATCCGGGGTAGTGCGAGAGCGGCGCCCGCCAGCCGTTGTCTGCGTCGTTGAAGCCGTCGGGCCCGACGCTGACGAGCTGCACGATCTCGTCACCGTCGATCTGGTAGACCTCGCAGAAGGCGGCCTGCAATGCGACGAACAGCCGCAATGCCACGAGGCGCAGCAGCTCGTCGACGTCAGACACCGTGGCGACGAGCTCGCCGAGCGTCACCAGGTCGCGCAGCGCGGCGTTGCGCTGCTCGAGCTCGCGCAGCAGCAGGGCGTTCTGGGTGGTCCGGGCCAGCACCGGCGCGAAGCCCCGCAGAAAACCGGCGAACTCGCCGTAGTCTCGGGGTCTTGTGTCGAAGATGTCGAGAAAGCCGATGGGCCTGCCGTCGACCTCGAGCGGCACGCAGATCTCGCTCTGGTAGTCGAACTCGATGTAGCGCTCGCGCTCATGGGCGGAGAGTCGCGGGTCGTCCGGCGCGGCGATGATGAGCACCTCGTGCCGGGCGAGGGCCGCGGCGCTGGCGGGAAAGTCGCGGATGTCGCCCGTCCAGCCGAGCCAGGGGCCGATCAGGCCGGCGCGATCGAAACCGGCCAGCAGCTCGATGCGGTCACCCTGCAGTGAGTAGAGCTCGCAGGTGTCGGCGTCGAGCGTCTCGATCAGTCGCGACCCCAGCGAGCTGAACGCGGACTTCACGTCCGTGGTCCCCGGCACGATCGCGCCGAGCTCCACGAGCTCGCTCATGAGCTTGTTCTGGCGGCCGAGGTCGCGGTCGCGCTCGGCGAGCCGCTCGGTGAGCATCGCGACCTGGCGACGCAGCTCGGCGACGAGATCGGCGTCGGCAGGCTCGGGGTGCCGGCCGCCGGGCGTCTCGAGCTCACCCGTCCGGCGGGCGGCGATCGTGGCCATGATGTCGTCGCGCACGTACCGGCGATGGCCCCCGGCGCTGCGGTACGAGGGCAGGACGCCGTCGTCGCTCCAGCGACGGACGGTGTTGCGACTCACGCCGAGCAGGGCGGCCACGTCGCAGACGCGCAGCCAGGCAGCTCCGCCGCCGGCGGTCGTATCGAGTGTGTCTTCTGTCACGGTCCTGACTTTATCGGCGGCAGCTCCGGAGAGGTTAACCAAAGTTCCCAATCCGACACTCCCACGACAAAGCTCCCATCTCGCTCGGAGCGTCGGCCCGCCTTGGCCGCGCGCACACACAGATGATAGCTTGGCGGCGACGAGATCACCGACTTCGGTCCCGACTTCAGGGCGGCAAGCGAAAGGGGCGCGATTCATGGAGCGCAGGGGAAGACTGGCCGACAAGGTGGCCCTGGTCACCGGCGTGGCCAAGCTCGACGGCATCGGCTTCGCCACGGCGCGGGTGTTCGCTCAAGAAGAGGCGGCCGGCATCGCCGTGCTCGACATCGCCGAGGCCGTGCACGACTGCCCGGTGCGCCTGGGCCCGAACTGCACGAGCCACAGGGCCGACCTCACCAAAGCCGACGAGGTGCAGGCGGCCGTCGCCGAGGCGCTTGCCGCGCACGGCCGCATCGACGTGCTGGTCAACAACGCCGGCATGGTCGTCTTTGGTCAGGACGAGGATTTCGCCGCCTTCCAGGACATGAGCGAGCGCCAGTGGGACTTCGGCATCGCCATCAACCTGAAGAGCCAGTTCCTGGTGACCCGGGCCGTGGTGCCGCACATGATCGAGCGTGCCTACGGACGCATCGTCAATGTCTCGTCGGCGACCGGCCCCGTGGTCGCCAATCCGGAGGAGTCGGTGTACTGCGCCGCCAAGGCCGGTGTGCTGGGCCTGACGCGTGGCCTGGCGCTCGACGTCGCCCGGCACGGCATCACCGTGAACGCGGTCGGCCCGGGCTGGGTGGCGACGGGCTCGCAGGCCGAGGGCGAGGACGTGGGCGGCGAGAACACGCCGCTCAAGCGTTCCGGCCGCCCCGACGAGATCGCCCGGCTGATCTGCTTTCTCGCCTCCGACGACGCCAGCTACATTACCGGCCAGCTCGTGGTGATCGACGGCGGCAACACCATCCAGGAGTACAAGGGCCCGAGCGAGCTCTACTACTGAAAAAGCTGGCGCGAAGGGGGCGCCCATGAGCGCTGAGTTCGAAAACCGGGTCGTGCTGATCACGGGTGCGGCGGGGGGTATCGGCCGGGCGGTCGCCGGCCGCTTTCTTGGCGCCGGAGCCCAGGTGTTCGCGGCCGACCTGAACGGCGTCGCCCTGAAGACCCTGACCGACGATATCGGCGCCGCCCCCGGCGCCACGATCTACCCCATCGAAGCCGACGTCACCGTGGCCGGCGAGTGCGAGCGCATGGTCGCGGTCACGGTCGCCGGCGCGGGCCGGCTCGATACTCTCGTGAACTGCGCCGGCGTGTGGGTCGAGGGTCCCAGCGAGACGATGACCGAAGCCGACTGGGACCGCGTCGTCTCGGTCAACCTCAAAGGCACGTTCTTCTGCTGTCGCTACGCCATCCCTGAGCTGCGCAAGACTCAGGGCTGCATCGTCAATGTCTCATCCGAGGCCGGCGTCGTCGGCACGCCCGAGACCGCGATCTACACGGCCTCCAAAGGCGGCGTCAATCTGCTCACCAAGTCGCTCGCGCTCGAGCTCGCCCCCGACCTCGTGCGCGTCAACGCGGTCTGCCCGGGCGACGTGAACACGCCGATGCTGCGCTATCAGGCCGACACGTTCGGCGGCGGCGACCCCGAGGGCTACCTCAGACGGCTGCTCGGCAGCTACGCGCAGGGCGGACGCGCGCGGTTCATCAGGCCCGACGAGGTGGCGGAGCTCGTCTGCTACCTGGCAGGAGAAAAGGCGGCGCCCATCACCGGCGCCCTCATGTCGATCGACTTCGGAACGAGCGCCGGCTACACGTACGCCTGAGCGCCCTCGGACCGCTCGGTAAACGGGCAGGGAAGGAGCAAGTGTCCCAGATGGCAGACAGACCCTTCATCCATCCGTACATCCCCAACGCGGTGCCGGCCACCAAGGAGGCCATGCTGCGCGAGCTCGGGTTGGGGAGCGTCGAGGAGATCTACGCCGAGATCCCCGAGCGCCTGCGCTTCAAAGGCCGGCTCGACATCCCCGAGCCGATCCTCGCCGAGCGTGACCTGCGACGCCACGTCAAGGGCCTGCTCGACCGCAACACGAGCTGCGAGGACAACCTCAACTTCTGCGGCGCCGGCTGCTGGCAGCACTATGTGCCGGCGGTCGTCGACGAGGTCGTGAACCGGGCCGAGTTCCTGTCCGCCTACTGCGGCGGCAGCTACTCGGACCTGGGTAAGTACCAGGCCCGCTTCGAGTTCAACAGCCAGCTCGCCGAGCTGCTCGACCTGGGCGGCGTCGCCAACCCGATCTACGACTGGGGCGACGTGGCCGGGCGCAGCTTCCGCATGGCCAAGCGCATCACCGGTCGCCGCCGCGTGCTGGTGCCCAGGACGATGAGCCCGATGCGGCTGGCCGAAGCCCGCACGCTCTGCCAGCCCGAGGTCATGCCCGAGCACGTCGCGATCGACCAGGTGGCCTACGATCCGGCCACCGGCGGCCTCGACCTCGACGACCTGCGCGCCAAGCTGGCCGACGACGTCGCCGCCGTCTACTGGGAGAACCCCGGCTACCTCGGCAACATCGAGGCGCAGGGCGCCGAGATCGTGCGCCTCGCGCACGAGCACGGCGCCCTCGCCATCGCCGGCGTCGACCCGATCACCCTCGGCGTCCTCACGGCGCCCGGCACCCTCGGCGCCGACATGGCCTGCGGCGACATCCAGAGCCTCGGCGTGCACATGCACGCCGGCGCCGGCTGCGCGGGCTTCATCGCCTTCCGCGACGACGACCCGGTGTTCGCCGAAGAGTGCCCGCTCGAGCTCTACACGCTGCTCGAGACCGAGACGCCCGGCGAGTGGCAGGTGGCCGAGGCGCTCGCCGAGCGCACCTCCTACGGCGCCCGCGAGCAGGGCAAGGACTGGGTCGGCACGGCCTCGGGGCTGTGGACGATCGCGGCGGCCGTCTACATGACGGTCATGGGCCCGCAGGGCTTCAGGGAGCTCGGTGAGACCTGCATCGCCCGCTCGCACTACGCCGCCCGGCGACTGGCCGCGCTGCCCGGCGTCGCCGTCAAGCTCTCGCCGGCCTTCTTCAAGGAGTTCGTGGTGAGCTTCGACGGCGCCGGCAAGACGGTGGCCGAGGTCAACAAGGAGCTCCTGAAGCACGCCATCTTCGGCGGCAAGGACCTGTCGAGCGAGTTTCCCGAACTGGGCCAGAGCGCCCTGTACTGCGTCACCGAGTACCACAGCGAGGCCAACATCGTGGAGCTCGTGAGCGCCCTCAAGGAGGTGCTGTCATGAGCGCGCGAGCGAGCGACGACGTGCAGGCCAAGCTCGAACGGCTGGGCAGGTTGCGCCGCGACGGCGGCGCGCTGCGCGACTACCAGGCGCCGCGCTGGAACGAGCCCTTCATCATGGAACAGAGCGTGACCGGCGAGCGCGGGGTGCTCGTGCCGCTCGCCGAGGACCAGGTCACGGCCGAGGTGGGCGATCCGAACCAGTACGTGCCGGCCGCGATGCGCCGCGCCGCGCCGCCCGATCTGCCCGAGATCTCGCAGCACCAGGCGCTGCGCCACTACCTGCGGCTCTCGCAGATGACGCTCGGCATGGACCTGGGCTCAGACATCTCCGAGGGCACCTGCACCATGAAATACAGCCCCAAGGTCCACGAGGAGCTCGTGCGCTACCATAAGCACGCCGACCTGCACCCGTGGCAGGATGAGGAGACGCTGCAGGGCCTGCTGCAGATCGTCTACGACTGCGGTGAGTATCTCAAGGCGATCTCCGGCATGCAGGCCATCACGCTGCAGCCCGGGGGCGGCTCGCACGCCGTCTACACCAACGCCTGCGTGATGCGCGCCTACTTCGCCGCCCGCGGCGAGCTCGGCCAGCGCGACGAGATGATCACCACGATCTTCTCGCACCCCTGCGACGCCGCGACGCCCGCGGTGGCCGGTTTCAAGGTCATCACGGTCATGCCCGACGAGAACGGCTACCCCGACCTCGAAGCCTTCAAGGCGGCCGTCAGCGAACGCACCGTGGGCTGCATGATCACCAATCCCGAAGACACAGGCATCTACAACCCGCAGATCGACAAGTACGTCGAGGTGCTCCACAAGGCCGGCGCCCTGGCCTTCACCGACCAGGCCAACGCCAACGGCATCCTGGGCTTCGCGAGGGCCCGCGACGCCGGCTTCGACGCGTGCCATTTCAACCTGCACAAGACCTTCTCGAGCCCGCACGGTTGCGAGGGTCCGGCCACCGGCGCCTACCTCGTGGGCGACACGCTGGCGCCCTATCTGCCGACGCCGATCGTCGTCAAGTCGGCCAGCGGGTATCACCTCGACTACGACCGGCCCGAGTCGATCGGCCGCGTGCGCGGTTTCCTGGGCAACTGGATGGGCGTCGTGCGCGCCTATGCCTGGATCCGCAACCTCGGTCCCGACGGTCTGCGCGAGGTCGCCGAGATCAGCGTGCTCAACAACAACTACCTCGACCGCCTGCTCATGGGCGTGCGCGGCGTGAGCCGGCCGTACGCCGAAGGCCACCGCCGGCTCGACCAGGTGCGCTACAGCCTCGAGACCCTCAAAGAGGAGACGGGTGTGGGCACCGAGGACGTGCGCGACCGCATGGTCGACTTCGGCATCCAGAGTTACTGGATGAGCCACCACCCGTGGGTCGTGCCCGAGCCCTTCACGCCCGAACCGTGCGAGACCTACTCCAGGGCCGATCTCGACGAGTGGGCCGCCGTCGTGAAGAAGGCCAGCGACGAAGCCTACGCCGACGCCGCCCTGGTCAAGTCGGCCCCGCACAACTCCAGCTCGAGCCGCATGAAAGGGCTCGACGCCCTCGAGGACGCGAGCCGCTCACCGTTGACGTGGAGGGCATACAGACACAAGATCGCGCCACGTGGGTAAGCTTCTGCCGCGAGAGCGCCAAAAGCCGACACAGGGGGTAGCGGATATGAGGATGAGGACCAAGGTGGGCGGTGCGGCCGGTGGGCTTGCCGCCCTCATGGCGGCGGTCGTAGCGGTGATCGCCTTCATCGTGTTCGTGATCGTCGCGCTGACGGCGCTGGCCGCCGTGGCCGCCGCGGCGGTGGCGTATCTCAAGCGCGACACCTGGACCAAGCCCGCCTACAAGTGGACGAAGGACAAGAGCGGCCAGGTGGTCACGCCGGCCTACCACTGGGCCCGCGACAAGAGCGGCAAGTGGAGCCGGACACCCTGGTCGGCCGGCAATGGGTCCGACCCCGAGATGGCCGCGGCGCCCGACACGGCCGCCGACTGAAGCCGCGGGAACGGGCGTTCCCGGCACACCGGCGAAGCAGGTCATAGCGGGCCGGCGGCGGCGGGGCGGCGAGGGCTCTGGAGCCCTCGCCGCCCCGCCGCCGCCGCGCTGCGGCTGTCGCCCGCGGCGTCCATAGGTCACAATGGACCGGGCATGAGCACACGACAGCCGGACAAGCGCACGCGAAGATCCGCCGGGCCGTCTCGCAAAGACGGGTCGGCGAGAGCGATTTCGGCGACCCGCACGTTGTTCGTGACGATCGTCCAGATCGTCATGCTGGCCATCCTCGTTGGGGCCGTCCTGTGGGCCGCCGAGATCCTGGTGACTGCGGTCGTGCGGCCGGGGTGGCTGCACTTCCCGGCGGTGCAGTCGTATGTGGCCTTCGTTCTGGCCGTCGCGACCAACGTCCTGCTGCTCGCCCTGGCGCTCAACTCGACCTATCTGCCGGAGCGCCTCTTTGCCGCCGACCGTCAGGGGATCCTGCTGCTCGCGGTCTGGGCGAGCGGTGCGGCGGCAATCATCGTCGGGCTCGTCGGCTCGTTCGGACTCGGCGCCTACATCGCCGCCCTGGTCCTGCCCGCGGCGATGGCCTTCGTGCTCATCGGACTTGTCTCGCCGGGACTGTTCAGGCGACCGCCCGACGATCCGGCGACGGTCGGCGACGACCGCGTTGGCGACTCCGGCGAGCGCGGCCGGCAGCGCCGCGGCGGCCGGACGAGGCGCTGACCGCCATGGCCGACGCAGGCGACGCGAGATCGGCACCGCCGGCCCCGGCACCGCCGGCCGCGACGCAGTCGGTGTCGGCGCGACCGGCGCCGCCGCCGACTTCGGGGGGCGCCGCGCGACCGGCGCAACCGCCGAGCTCAGAGCGCGGCGCGCGCGCCGGCTCGGGCACGACGACCTACAGGGTCGAACGGCCTCGCCGGGCGGGACCGGTCGCGATAGCGGCGAAGGTCGTGCTGACGCTCGTCTTCGTCGCCACCGCCACCCTCTGCGCCTATCGCGCCGCCGTGCCGGCGGCGACGGCGCACGAGCACATTCCGGCCACGTTCCTTGCCGCCGGCTTCGCCGGCGCGGCGCTGACGGCGATGATCCTCGCGGTGGCAGGCGTCTTCTGGGTGTTGCGCGGCGCGCGCTTCGCCGACGCCGTGGTGTTCGCCATCGTGTGGCCCATCGCTACCGTGTTGATGGTGATCCTCGCGGGTGCGTCGGCGGTTCCCCAGCACTACCTGCGAGCCCACTACCTGATGGTGCCGGCCGGTATCGCCGCGACGGCCATGATGATCGCCGTCGCCTGGGTATACAACCGGCCCTCCTCCGGCCGCTGACCGCGATCGTCGTGAGGCGTTCTTCGCGGGTCGCATGTGCCGCACGTGTCGCTCGTGGCGCACGTGCCGCTCTTTTCCCCGTCGGCCTCCCTTCACGGGGCTGAGGCGGGTCCGCTCGTGTCGCGTGAGGACCGGCGCCGGCTCGGCCTGATCGTCAACCCGGTGGCCGGGATCGGGGGCAAGGTCGGGCTCAAGGGCAGCGACGGCACGGAGATCCAGCGACGGGCGCTCTCGCTCGGCGCGGTGCCCGAAGCGCCGCGCCGCGCCGAGCTGGCCCTCGCCCGGCTGGCTCGTCTGCGCGAGCACATCGAGATCGTCACCTGCCCCGGTGAGATGGGCGAGGCGGAGGCCCGCGCCTGCGGATTCGCACCGATCGTGCTCGAGGGCACCAGCGCCGCGCGGCGCCCTGCGGGTCGCGGAGAGCTGCCCGTCGGCGCGCCGGTGACGACGGCCGACGATACCGTGGCGGCTGCGCGCGCCTTGCGCGACGGGGGCATCGATCTTCTGCTCATCGCCGGCGGCGACGGCACCGCCCGCGACGTCTGCCGGGCGCTCGGGGCCGGCGCCGAGCTCCCGGTCCTCGGCGTGCCGGCCGGCGTCAAGATCCACTCCGCCGTGTACGCCACGACTCCGGTGCGGGCCGGCGAGCTCGCCGCGCTGTTCCTGCATGAGCGTCCCGCCGCGGTGCGTCTGCGCGAAGCCGAGGTGATGGACATAGACGAGGACGCCTTTCGCGACGATCGCGTCTCGGCTCGCCTGTACGGCTATCTGCAGGTGCCCTACGAGCGCTCGATGGTCCAGGGCGCCAAGGCCGGCGGCGTCGCCGGCGACGCCGTGGTGCTGCACGCGATCGCCGCCGACGTCGTCGGTGGGATGGCGCCGGGTGTCGTCTACCTGCTCGGCCCCGGCACCACCACGCGCGCCGTGGCCGAGACGCTCGACGTCCAAAAGACGCTGCTGGGTGTGGACGCCGTGTGCGACCGACGCCTGATCGGCGCCGACCTGAGCGAGCGGCAGATCCTCGAGATCATCGCGGCGACGGGGCCGGTGGCAACGGGCCTGGCGGCGACGGGGCCGGCGACGAGCGGGTCCTCGAGCCCGGGCGTCGCGCCGGTACGCATCGTGGTCACCGTGATCGGCGGCCAGGGCCACATCTTCGGACGCGGCAACCAGCAGTTGAGCGCCGCGGTGATCGACCGCGTCGGTCCCGAGAACGTCATCGTGGTGGCCAGCCAGACCAAGCTGCTCTCGCTGCGCGGCGGACCGCTGCTGGTCGACTCGGGCGACCCGCTGCTCGACGCGCGCTTCTCGGGCTATCTGCGGGTCGTCACAGACTTCGGTCGGCGCACCATGTACAGGGTCGCCGGGGTGGGCGCTGCGGTTTAGGCCGGCGATCGACTGCGTCGTCGCCGCTCAGGCGGGCGTGACTGCGTTACGCGCCCAGGCCGGTGGTCGACTTCGTCGTCACCGCTCAGGCGTGCGTGACTTCGTGACGCGCCTAGTTGTGACCCTCACGACCTCGCTTGACGCTTCTCACGATAGCAGCTTCTCCCTGAGCACCTCGTAGGGAGTCCTGCCGCCGAGAGCCGTATGCGGCCGCTGCAGGTTGTAAAACCCCTCCCAGACGGCCAGCTTGGCGCGCAGATCGACGTCGCCTGTGTAGTCGAGCAGCTGGTAGAACTCCAGCTGGTCGGTGAGGTGCGAGCGCTCGACCTTGCCGTTGAGGTTCGGCTTGCCCGGCTTGATGTAGACGTGGCGTATGCCGAGGTCCTCGCAGTGCCAGTGGAACTGCGCCTGCCACTCGTGCCCGTTGTCGGTGCGCACGGTGTGGATGCGGAAGGGGAAGCGCTCGACCACGTAGTCGAGGAAGTCGACGGCGCTCTCCTGGTTGTGGCGCTCGTAGATGCGTAACGCCCGGATCCGCGTCGCGTCGTCGATCGCCGTGAACTGGTAGCGCTTCAGGCGGCGCCCGTCCTCACCCTTGAACTGCAGGAACTTCACGTCGAGCTGGACGTGGTGGCCGGGCACCTGCTTCTCGTAGCGCAGGCTCACGATGGAGCGCTTGCGGCAGTTGGCCGGTAGGCGTGAGAGGCCGTGGCGCTGAAGGGCGCGGTAGACGCCGCTGCTCGAGACGCGCAGGCCGTGGTAGCGCTCCAGGTACCAGGCGATGCGCGTCGGTCCGAAGTGGTAGGTGCGCCGCAGGTAGACGATCTTCTCCTCGAGCTCGGCCGGCATGCGCAGCGGCATGTTCACGGGGCACGGGCTCTTGTTGATGAGCCCGGCCTCGCCATGCTGCTCATAGGCGCGCTTCCAGATGTAGAAGCACTGCCGTGAGATCCCAAAGCGCCGCGCGGTGAGGGCCACGTTGCCGCACTCCTCGGCGTAGCGCAGCACTGCGAGCTTCCGCTTGATATCACGCTGCTGCTGTGTCATCCACGACCTCTCAATCGACGAAGGGAATAGAACCCTACCTGTCAACTGAAGTCGTGAATGTCAGATCTAGTCGTCCTTGAGGCGCGCGAGGGCGTCGCCGATCATGGTCTGCACCATGGCGAGGGCGCCGTCGACGTCGAAGGCGGGGTCGAGGGCCGCCTGCAGCCCGATGCCGTCCTCGATGGCCACCAGGACCGAGCCGATCGCGGCGAGCTCGCGCCGACGTTCGTCGCTGACCTTGCCCGCCACGTTCCCGCCGCCCGCTGCGTCCTTGCCCTCGGCCGCGTCCCTTCCGCCGGCCGCGTCATTGA
>CAWJRV010000008.1:0-23636 GCA_963845355.1 uncultured Actinomycetes bacterium | reverse complement strand
GTCTTTGACCATCACGAGCAGAGCGTACTTTGAGATGGGCGCGCTGGCTATCTGCACGAGGCCGTCGAGCGCCGGCTGGCCGGCCAGCAGGTCGCCGATTATGCGCGCCAGCACCTGTGTGGGAAAGCCGCTGTAGACGGCGTTCCTGTACCCCCTGACGGTGCGACCGCGGTTGCTCAGAAACCACTCGAGCAGCGCGTCCTGCTTTAGGAAGTCGCGCCCAAAGATGGACGTGCGGATGGTGAGGCAGCCGGGCCGGTCGACCTCGCCGAGGAGCTTGCTGCGGCCGTACAGGTCGTCGGGGTCGGGCAGGTCGTCTTCTGTGTAGGCGGCGCCCTTGCGACCGCTGAACACGCAGTCGGTGCTCATGTGCACCAGGCGGGCGCCCTGTTCGGCGCAGAGCGCCGCCAGACGGTGCGGCAGCAGCGAGTTCAGAGTGATCGTGAGGACGGGGTCCGACGCCTCCTTGAGCTGCTTGATGATGCCCACGCAGTTCACCACGGCGTCGGGGCGCGCCTGCTCGAAAGCGGCCGCCACGGTGTCGAAGCGCAGCGCGTCGACGCCGGCCAGCAGGCGCGCCTCGGGCACGCCGGCGTATTGGGGAAACTCGCGCCACGGGCCGTTCGGGCTGAGGAACGTAGCCAGCGTGTCGAAGCGACGGCTCAAGACCTCAAAGACCTTGTGGCCCAGCATGCCCTCGCCGCCCAGTACGAGGACCCTCATGACTGCGTCTCCGCGAGCCGTCGCAGCGTGACGGGGTCGTGAGCGATCCAGGGCAGGTAGTCGGCGAGCCCCTCGTCGAGCCCGACGCTGGGGCTGAAACCGAAGGCCGCGTTGGCCGCCGCCGTGGCGGCGAGGCTGTCGCGCACATCGCCCGGGCGCGGCGGCGCGTACTCGACGCCGACCTCGCGGCCGGCCAGGCGCTGCATCATGGCCGCCAGGTCGTTGATCGTGATGCGCGTGGCGCTGCCGATGTTGAAGGCGCCCATCACCTCGGCGCCGGCGGTGGCCGCGGCGATGTTGGCGGCGGCCACGTCGCGAGCGTTCACGAAGTCGCGGGTCTGCTCGCCGTCGCCGAAGATCGTCATGGGCACGCCGCGCAGGATGCGGTCGGCGAAGATCGGGATGACGTTGCCGTAGGCGTCGTAGCGCTGGTTCACGCCGTAGACGTTGAAGTAGCGCAGGCACACGTTGCCCATGCCGTAGAGCTTGTTGAACACGAGGCACATCTTCTCGGCGGCCAGCTTGCTCGCGCCGTAGGGCGAGTCGGGGTCCTGGGGGTGGTCCTCGGCGATGGGCAGCGTCTTGAGCTCACCGAAGATGCCGGCCGACGACGAGAAGACGATGCGCCGCAGGCCGTGCCGGCGGGCGGCCTGGAGCACGTTCAGGGTGCCGAGGACGTTGATCTGCGAGTCCTTGATGGGATCGTCGATGGAGCGCGCGTTGCCGACGCTGGCGGCCAGGTGGATGATGACGTCGCAACCATCGGCGGCACCGAGCACCGCCTCGCCGTCGCGGACGTCGGCCTCGAAGAACGGCACCTCGGGTACGAGGTTCTCGGCGAAGCCGCTGGACAGGTCGTCGAGCACCACCGGCGCATGCCCCACCTCGAGCAGACTCCGAACGATGTTCGACCCTATGAAGCCGGCGCCGCCGGTGACGAGCACCCTCACGACGTGACCTCAGCATGTGGACAGCCCGCACGACGGATCACCTCCCTGTAGATCGCCGCGACACCGCATGAGCCACGCGCTCGGGGTCGTGCCGTCCCGAGCGCACGCGGCGGCGGCCTGGTCCCCAGGCGAGCCGGCCAGCGGTCCTGTCATCGAGCAGTCGCTCGATGGCGTGCCGCGAGCATCACCGGCTCGCGATCGTGGAACAGCAGTCCGGTCTCCCCGTCTCTGATGAGCGACGGAATGCCCCCGACGAAGGAAGCCACGCAGGGCAAGCCCGACCAGCATCGCCTCGCAGAGCGCGTTGGGGCTGTTGTCCATGTGCGAGGGGTGGACGTACGATGCGGCCTGCCGGAGCTCCCGCGCGATGGCGGCCGGCGTCGAGGACGCCCAGCAGGTCGACCGCCCCCCGCAGCCGCGGGTCGGCCAGCCTGCGCTTCACCACCGGCCACATCGGACCGCTCGTCGCACCGACCCGGCGACGCGCAGGCGACAGCGCCTGCCCAGTCGTCGCCGCGCACGATGGCGAGCAGCCTCGAGAAGCGTCTCCAGCCCTTTGAAGGGCGACGAGCCGGACGTGCTGAAGATAGGCGCCTCGGGGCCCGGGTCCGTCCACTCCTGCTCGTAGAAGACGCTGCCCGAGGATCTCCTGCGCCTCGTAGTAGCGCGCGTCGGGCCGGACCGCCTTGAGCACGGCGCGGTCCCAAGCCGTCCGGCCCAGGTACGGCGTCGCAGAGGGCCATGATCTCGAGCTCAGTGCGCGCCCGCCGGCGATACTGGCTGAGCCTCTGCGGAAACCCGTAGCCGTGCAGCGACTGCGGCGTCGCCGACAGGCGAAGCCAGTCGGCAGGGCCCAGTCCGCGTCGTGGCGTGCCGCAGATAGGCGTGCATGATGCCCTGCAGCGAGATGACCGACGGCACGCCGCCCCGGCGAGCGCCAGCCCCAGAAAGCTTTCGGAGCCGTGGACGTGCATGAGGTCGGGTCTGCTCTGGGCGATGATGCGGCGGCAGTCCTGCGACGGCTCCCGGCGGTGCCTCGGGCGGCCGCCAGCGCGCGTCTGACCTGGGCGATCCTGCCTTCGGGCTCGCTCGCGGCGATGGACCGAGATACTCGGCGTTGCCGGCCCGAAACGGCTCATGGCGGACGCTGCCCCACGACGCGATGGTCAGCTCGATGTCGGGCTCGTGAGCCTCGAGAGCGCCTCGAAGGCCCTCCATCCAGCCGCCGCTCGTCGCGTCGCGGCCCTTGGCCGCCGGGAGCTGGATGGGTGTCAGCCAGAGGACCCTCACAACGCCACCTCCCTGCGCCGCCCGGCCAGCTCGCGCCGCAGCGACGAGCGCGGATGGCGCAGGGTTTGCGCCGTTCTGTCCACGTAGTCTCCGACGACGAGGCACCTGCTCCCCAATGGGTACCAGAAGGAGCGCAGGAGCCGTTCGACATCGGCGGTCTGCCTGCAGCTCGGCCGCGACGCGCCCGGCCCGGATGTCGCTCATCATCGCGCGCACCTGGTCGGGGTGCTCGCCGTCGTATCGCAGAAGCCAGCTCGGATGCCTGCGCAGGTTGTGCACCCGGTACGGTCGCGCGGTCGTCAGGTACGACTGCGCCATCCAGGTGTCCCAGTCCGCCGCCACGCGACTCGAGTGCGCGGCGTGTTTGTAGTACTCCCCCTTCTCGCGCACCTGCTGGGGCAGCAGGAGCGAGTAGTGGAAGAGCCGCACCCCAAGGGCGGCGGTAGCGGGCGCGTCGAGCCAGCCGCAGCTCACGCAGATCGACGCCGTGTTCGTCGCAGACCGTCGGCGGGCGATGCGTGCGGTAGCTGTAGCCGGGTCCCCATTTGAAGAGTCGGTGGTAGTGGTCCTTGCCGCGCCGCAGCTCCCACCCGTCGACGGCGTACCCCAGGTCCCCCCAGAAGGTCAGCATCTTGAAGGACACCGCCGTGAGCCCGGCGTTGCGCCGCAGGGCGCCGAGCACCGTGTGCATGTCGACGTCGCGGTAGAACTCGTCGATGTCGACCTGCCAGAGGTAGTCGCCGGTGGCCCGCGTCGGCGTAGGCCCGGCTCTGCTCGTCCTTCTCCCCCGGCCAGAAGCCGTCGGCATGGCCTTCGTCTTCGGCGGTCACGATGACCAGCTTGCCGTCGTGGTCCTCGTCGGCCTTGAACCGGCGCACGACGTCGAGGGTCCCGTCGCGGGAATGCCCGTCGGCTGTGGCGATGCCGGCCGCGCCTGGTGAGGCGCCCTCGACGACCACGATCTGGTGGGCATAGGGGTACAGGGACCGCAGGCAGTAGCGCGTGAACGGCTCCCCGTTCAGGACGATGACCCCGAACGTGACGCGCGGCAGGGCAGAACCGCCGGCGCCGGTCACGAGGACCGTGGCCGCGGTGGGCGGCCGGCGCCGACCGTCTCCGCGATCTTGTCGGACGAAGTAGGCGGTAGAACCTGCGCCTCCTCGGGTCGCAGCGCCTCGGCGGCCACGAAGGCGAGGATCCAGAGCCCCATGGGGTAGAAGCTCGGCTGCATGAACGTCCACATCTGGAAGCTCATGACGACGGTCAGGGCGATCGTGATGAAGTAGGCAAAGACACAGGTCGCGTCGAGCTCGGGGGGCTTGAGCGAGAGCCACAGGGCGCGCGCCATGAACCCCGCGAGCAGCAGGCCGACGAGGAGCAGGCCGATGTAGCCGATGCGGTACATGACCGGCAGCCAGGCCATGTCGGACGAGTACGAGTAGACCAGCCCGTCGACCGGGTTCGACCCGGCCTTCGGAAAGCCGAGGCCGAACAGGATATCGGTGCGCGCCACGACCCGCTCGACCGCGTCCCAATGGATCGCGCGCAGGTGCCAGTTCTGCACCTGCGCCCCCGAGCTCGACGAGAACTCGCCGAAGCGCTTGAGCAGGGTGTTCCAGTACGCCGGCGCGATCCTGCTGAACCCGACGACCACGATGGCCGCGGCCAGCACGATGGCCCCGACGCGACGCGCGAACCTGCCGAAATCGGGTTTCGACAGTTCGCGGGCGAAGATCGCGATCACCAGGCCGAGGAGCGCGGCGATGAGCAGGGTGCGAGTGAGGGAGACCAGGATGGCGAGCAGCGTGATCGCCAGCACGACGAGCCACCCGGGAGTCCAGCGCCGCTTCGCGAGGACGAAGCCGAGGGCCAGCAGATTGAACACGGGCGCGAAGGTGGTCCCCCGCGAGACGGCCTGCCCCCCCACACCGTAGGTGATGTTCGCCGAGCCCAGGTAGATCGGCAGATGCAGCCCCTGATGCAGGATGAACAAGCCGCACGCCACCGTGTTCACGATGACGACGGCCGCCAGAAACGCCTCGGTCTCGGCGCGGGTCGCGCGGGCAGCGATGCCCCGCACGCAGCAGGTAGCCGAGCACCAGGTAGAAGACACCCGCCGCCACGTTGACGGCGCTCGCGAGATCGCCCGAGACCGTGAAGGCGCCCAGCGCATGCAGGACGATGAGGGCGGCGATGCCGATCAGCGGCAGTTCCTCGGGCAGAATGCGACTGACCCCGAACGGGCCGAGCGGGCGCTTCGGTCAGGCGCCAGCGGCGGACGAGGGTCACGACCCACACGATCGTGAGCCAGATCATGAGCAGCGTGACCGCGTCGAACCGGCCCGGCTTCCAGAACACCTTGGCGTTCTCGAAGAACACCGAGCCCCCCATGACCATGAGCACGGGGATACCCAGCAGGAAGAGCGCGTTGTCTCGCGCCTTCCAGATGAACCAGAGGGCGAGAGCGGCCGGCAGCGCTAGCCGAACGATGCCCACGCGCTCACCCGGCGGCGTCGGCGGCGTCGGGGCCGCCACGTCTTCACCAGTCGCCGCGGGAGGGCCACCGTCGCCCACGGCCCCCTCCACCGCGTCCCACTCGAAGCAGCGGAGCCAGCTGGTCCGGGGTTGGTGACCCAGGCGAAGGGCGATTCGAGGTGGTCCTTCAGACATCGAACCAGATGGCTTCGTCGCCGTTGACGATCCAGTGGTTGCGGTAAACGTCGGCCCGTGGCGCCACGGCGTAGCTGCCCTCGTTGAGCATGCCCGCGGGGATCACCGAGCGCAGGGTGTTGCGGCCTTCGGTGAGCGGAGCCCATTCGTCGGGCGGCCCATCGGTGTGCCAGCTGCGCAGCACGAGACCGCCGCCCGACAGCAGGTCGAAACCCACCTGATAGGCGGCGTTGGTGCGCGCGATGTCGACGTCGATCTCGACGGTGATCGGGCGGCTGCTGTGGAACGGTCCCTGCGGTCTTGCCCTCATCGTCGAGCACGCGCACGGCGGTGATGAGCAGCTCGTCGCTTCTGCCCAGAGGTCGCGGCAGGTCGGAGCACGGCCCCTGTCGTCTTGAGCTGCTTGGCGATGTAGTTGTTCACGATCTCATCGGCGGGACCGTCGGCGACCGGATGACCGTCCTCGATCTCGACGACGCGAGTGCACAACCCCCGCACCGCGCCCATGTTGTGGCTCACCAGAAAGACCGTGCGTCCCGAGCCGGCGATCTCCCCCATCTGCCCCAGGCACTTGCGCTGAAAGGCGACGTCGCCGACCGACAGCACCTCGTCGACCAGCAGGATCTCGGGTTCGAGGTGGGCGGCCACGGCAAAGGCGAGGCGCACGTACATGCCGGTCGAGTACCGCTTGACCGGCGTGTCGAGGAACTCCGAGATCTCGGAGAACTCGACGATGTCGTCGAACTTGCTGCCCGATCTCGGCGCGAGTCATGCCCAGGATGGCGCCGTTCAGGTAGATGTTCTCGCGGCCGCTGAGCTCGGGATGGAAGCCCGTGCCGACCTCGAGGAGGCTGCCGACGCGGCCGTGGATCTCGACCCGGCCCTCGGTCGGCTGGGTGATGCGCGTGAGGACCTTGAGCAGGGTGCTCTTGCCGGCGCCGTTGCGGCCGATGATGCCGATGACCTGCCCGGCCTCGACGTCGAAGCTGACGTCGTGCAGCGCCCACATGAAGCTCACGTGCCCAGTCGAAGAACCCGCATGGCGCAGCCGGCGAAACGGCGCGGTGGCGAAGCTGGTGACGGCGTCGCGCAGGGTGTCGTTGCGCTTCTGGCTGGCGCCGATCATGTAGCGCTTGCCGATGCCGGAGATGCTGATCGCGGTGCTCATACGAGATCGGCGAAGACGCGCTCCATGCGCCTGAAGTAATACAGACCGCTCATCAGCACGACCACCACCATGAGGACCGAGATCCAGAACTCCCAGGGGGGCGCCTGGTACTGGTGACCGAACAGCGCCCAGCGAAAGCCTTCGATGACGCCCGTCATGGGGTTCAGGCTGAACAGCCAGAGCCACTTGGCGGGGATCGTGTTCGGCGGATACATCACGAACGACACGTACATCCAGATCTGAATGAGAAACGGGATGATGTACTGCACGTCGCGGTAGAGCACATAGAGCGCGCTCAGCCAGAGCGAGACCCCCATGGCCGTGGCCAGCGCGAGCAGGGTGAAGAGCGGCAGAAAGACGACGTTCCAGGTGGGCGCTACGTGGTAGACGACCATGAGCACGATGAGCACCACGAAGCTGATGAGAAAGTTGGGTATCTGGCCCAGCACGGCGCTACCGGGAATGACGAGGCGCGGAAAGTAGACCTTGGTGATGAGGTTGGCGTTGCCCACGAGGCTCGTGCCCGCGCTCGACAGCGAGCCGGAGAACAGGTTCCACGGCAGGAGCCCCGCGTAGACGAACACGGGGTAAGGCAGACCGCCCTTGCTGCCCGTGCCGACGTGGAGGAACTTGCTGAAGATGATCGTGAACACGATCATGGTAATGATCGGGTTGAGCACGGCCCACGCCACGCCCAGGACCGCCTGCTTGTACTGGATGAGGATGTTCTTCCAGGTCAGGAAGTAGAGCAGCTCGCGGAACCGCCAGAGTTCCTTGAGCCCTAGTCTGACCCAGCCTTTGGAGGGTTGGATGACTGTCGTGACGTCGGCGGCAGGCGGCTGTTCGGCCTGAACGGCCACGGCTAGCGCGCCCCCGGGCACAGCCGAGCGGCTCGCGCCGCGGCGTCGCGTTGCTGCTGTTTCATGTCGATCTCGCCCTGCATCGATCCACCAGTCGCGCGCGAATGAGCCCCCAAGACTTATAAGGATAGCCATCCGGCGGGTCGGGACACAACCGTGCCGCGTTGTCAGCGCAGGCTGCGGACAGGCTGCCGACGACCACTGTGAAACCGCTGGTACGAGGCTCTACTGTGGTTGACTGCCGCGGAGACGCCCGGTAGGGTGCCCAGCGTTTACCGGCAAGGCAACGACAGAGAACCGCTCACCACCGCACGGCGCTCGTGACGGCGCCCACCCAAGGAAGTCCGCCAGACTTCCGAAAGGAGGCAGTCCATGCACCGTAAACGGCTGGCCCCGGCCCGTTTGCAGAAACCCCCCTCTTCTTTCGACCCGCCGATCTCACTCGTCCTGCCGCCGATCCGCAGGTAGCCCCCTGAACCTCCGACCGCGCCCGTCGAGCGGCCTTCCCGGCTGTCCGGCGCGGGTCTCGCCATGCCCTGACGCCGCCCACGCACGCCTTGCCGGGCCGGCGAAGCCACGTGGCGGGCTCGGTCTTGCAGGTATGTCGCGCCCGAGAGGTGTGGCCCTTGCACGACAACGCACCGACGCCGCGGTCAGAAAGGCACGACTCGCTAAGGAAGGAAGGCCGATCGGCCGACCTTCGAGGACGACACGCGCAAAGCGCGCGACTCGAGACCATGGAGGGTGTCATGGGACTTCACAGGAGTCTGAACGCCGCACGCGACCACGAACACGCAGTCGATCATGCCGGCGTACGCCGCAGCCGGCGCGCCCGCGCACTGAACAAGGCGGTCGCCGCGGTACTCGTCACCGTAGCGACCGCCTCGTGCGGGGCCGCGTATCGCACCGCCGTGGCGACCGCCGCGGCCGCCGCGAAAGCAACGATCGTCAATGTCCAGAAGTACGGCGCCAAGGGCGACGGGCACCACAACGACTCCCAGGCGGTGCAACAGGCCATCACGGCGGCGGCCGCGCACCCCGGAAGCACGGTCTATCTGCCCTCGGGGGTCTACTACTGCCCGACGGCGATACGGTTGAGCAGCCGCGTGAACCTCAAGGGCGCCGGCACGACCACCTCGTGGCTCGAGGGGCATCTCGACTTCGGCTCGCGGTCCACCGTCAGCCGGCTCAAGATCGGCGCTCCCAGGGTCAGCGCGGTGGCGAACCTGGCAGGGGCCGCCCACACCACCTTCGTAGACGACCGTTTTCGCGGCGGCGGGGGCGCGGGCAGCAACTGCGCCGTCGTGTGGCTGGGGAGCTGTTCCGGCTCGCGCAGCCTGAACCACGTGACCTTCAGAGACTGCGAGGTCGAACGCAACCTCGGCACCGAGAACTTCTCGGTGAACGGCGGCAGCGGCCGCGACTTCAACGACATCTCCGTGTACGAGAATCCGGCGGCCGGCGGCTCCCAGGTGAGCGACCTCACGTTCGTCGGCTGCCACGTCGGCGTGTCGAACGGCGCCGGCGGCCACGACACCGGATCCCCGCGCGCGGGCATCGAGGTCTGGACCGGACACGGCAGAGTCGTTCAGGGGTGGCACAGGATCACCCTGCGAAACTGCGTCTTCGAGACCACCGACCGCTTCTGCATCGACCTCGCCGACGGCCCCGCCGCGAACGGCAAGCATCTCGCCGGACCGGCACTGATCGAGGGCAACGTCATCAAGGGCGCCGGCTACGGCCCGGGCGACCACCCCTGGTCCTACTCGATCTGCCTCGAGGCGCCGCGCAACGTCACGATCCGCGACAACACCATCTACGCCGCCTACGGCAGCACGGTGTGCGCCAGCTCCGGCCCCGATTCGCACACCGTTATCGTCCACAACACCATCGACCTGACCGTGACCAACGGGGTGCACCAGACCGGTGACGAGACCGTCGTGCTCAAGGGGCAGAACAACGTCTTCGAGCACAACGTGCTCAAGGCGGGCGTGGGTAGCGGTCCGCTGCTGTACCTCAAAGAGACGACCGGCAATCACGTCGCCGACAACCGCTTCTACGACACGCGCACGAGCGGCGGCCCGGAGATGGTGCTGTTGCGGGACGCGTCGCGAAACGTGCTCACCCACAACCTCTTCTCGACGGCCGCGAGCAGCGACCCGCGCATCCTGATCGAGGGTTCGAGCTCCGCCAACACGCTGCGGCCCAACACGTTCCGGCACCGCTAGAGCACCGCTGGAACATCGACGCAGGACCGGCGTAGTCGGCTACGGCGGCGGGCGGGGATCGTCGATCCCCGCCCGCCGCCGTTTACAGTTCTAGCTACGACATTGGCCCCCGAACCCTTATCAATTCGGTCTCAGTGCCGACTCCACATGGTGTACGGCGAGTAGGAGTCGAAAGCGACAGTTCCGCGACTGTCTCGACCGCCGGCACGCACGTCGACCCGGGTCGTGCGGGAGCCGTCGGAGCAGGAGCTGCCACCTCTTCGTTCGTGGCACCGACTCGCACACCTTAGCGATGTGCCCTCCGAGGTGCTCAAATGAGACCGCCTTTCCACGCCGGGCTTGCCATGCTTGTTTTCGTCACCATGCTGGTGCTCTGTCCTGCCGCCCAGGCGTGGCAGAACGGCAGCGCGGCCAGGAGCGTCGGGGGTCCGACGGTCCAGCAGTGGATCCTCACGCAGGCAGTCTCCGAGGCGGTCCAGTCCGGGACCGGCTGGGTCGACCTGAGCTCGGCTCTGCCGACCGTCGGTCTGCCCGACACCGTCGCCCACGACGTGCGCTACCACGACTACGTGCCGCGAAACGGCGGTCACGTAGGCGCCGCTCCCGAGAGGACCGCCGTCTACTTCGAGCTGGTCCGCGACGCTCTCCAGGCGGGCGACACCGCCACAGCCAGCCGGCTGCTGGGCATGCTCACCTTCTACTACACCGATGCCGTCAACCCGCTGCACACAGGCGCTTGCCGCTCCGAGCGGCGCATGCATCGCCGCTTCGAGCTGCGGGTGATGGCTCTGCTGAACAGTGACTCGCGCTTCGAGCAGAGCGTGTGTGCGGCGCTGGCGGGTAGCGACACCGCGGAAAGCGCCACCGCCTCAGCCCGTGCCGCCGGCGCCGCTCAGAACGTCGCCGCGTTCACGGCCGCGTCGTCTGCGCGCGCCCATCGCTTCTACCGCAGCCTGGTGCGCACTTACCTGCGACACGGCTTCTCGCGTATCGCCAGCCGCATCGCCGCGACGACTCTCGAGCGCTCCGTGCACGGCGTCGCCACGCTGATCGAGGCGGCGGCGCAGCCCGCGGCGGTGCCGACGCCGCCGTCGTCCGGATCGCCGGTGCTGCTGTCGAGCGGATGCGAGCCCGCCGCGAGCTCCCAGGACCTCCTCTTTCACGCCGCCCGCTTCGCCGACGACGGTGACGACAGCTCCGCCTGGGTCTCGGCCGACAGCGCGTACCCGCAATGGTGGCAGGTCGATCTGGGAGCCACGCGCGATCTCGACAGCGTGACGATCGACTGGCCGGCCGGCGCGACTCGCTCCTACACCTATGACATCAAGGTGAGCGACGACGGCACGACCTGGCAGGAAGTCGTCGACCAGAGCAGCCGGATAGCCTTTGGCGGTTCCGTCGAAACGCTGAGCGGCGTCTGCGCCCGGTATGTGCGCGTCGACGTCCTCGGCTACAGCGTGAGTTCGAAGGCACATGAGGATTCGGCCGACGCCGCGCCCGCCGCCATCCTCGAATGCCGCGTCTACGGCGACGCGACACCCTCGCCCGACCCCACGCCGACCGCGACGCCGGAGCCGACACCGAGCGCGACCGCGACGGGGACTCCGTCACCTTCGCCAGACCCGACCACTGACCCGACACCCTCCCCGACGCCGACCTCGACGCCGGGACAGTCGACCGTGACGGTGCCGGCCGCCGCGACCAAAGCGCAGATCGATGCCTGCGTCACCAGTGCGGTCAAGGACGGATCGGGCACCTGGATCGTGTTTCCGGCCGGCACGTTCGCCTACTCCGGCACCTTCATCGTGCCCGACGGCATCAACGTGCGTGGCCAGGGCATCTGGGACCAGGGGTCGAGCTCCGGCGGCGGTGGAACCTGGTTGCAGGCCTCGAAGGGCATGCAGTGGGGCAGCCACTCCACGATCGACGACCTGCTGGTCGGCGAGAACACGGCCGGCCTGACCTGCACCTTCCATCCCGTGGCGCGCGGCAGCTCGGCGGCCGGCGCCGATACGCAGGCCAACGGGTCACACGATGTGACGTTCAACTTCGTCCGCTTCAAGGGTGGTTCCGACGCCGGCGCCGCGCTCATAGACCTGAGCGCCAACTACTCGAACTGCTGGAGCGCGACCGTCAAGCGCGAGGACATGGTGGACACGGCGTTCAACGACTGCGAGTTCGAGCGGCCGCAGATCACCAACACGGCCGCCGGCACGAGCCTCGGAGCGATCCTCAACATCTGGTGGGACGTACGGCCGGGCGGCGCCCAGGTCCACGACCTGACCTTCTGTCGCTGCCACTTCGGCGTCAAGAACGGCTACCACTCCGGCGTGGACGACTACGGCAGCGGCCGCACGATCCTGCTCCAGGGCGCGCCCGCGTCCAGCGACTCGACCGGCCCGGCCATAGGCGGCAACTCAGTGATCACCGGCGCAAACTGGAACCCCGATTTCGACTGGGGCCAGGTCGACCACGGCTGTTACAACGTCGTCTTCCAGGACTGCCTGTTCGAGTACTCCCTGTGGTATCCGATGGACGTCTGCGATACCGCACGCGCCTACTCCTGCTGGCAGGGCGTGGAGGCCGGCGCCACCGACGGAGGGGCGTCGATCGGCTGGGGCAACCCGCCCGGATCGCATTGGACCAGCATCCCCACGAAGGACTGGACCGACAACCTCGACATCACGCGCTGCTACTTCAAGGGCAGCTACCCCACCGCACACAGCATCGTCTACGAGATCGGCCGCAACGGCAACGTCGTGGACAGCTTCAACGGCTCAGGATCCTTCGCAGACCACGCCGGCTCGTACGGGAATACCGTGTCGGGTTCCTTCTCCAACGCGACCCGCCCGCACACCGGGCTGTTCACCTCGGACTGGACCGGAGCGACGACGTCCTACACGGCCTCTCCCAACGATCCGTGAGGTAACTCCTGGCGACGGGAGGCCGACGTGACCGGCTGCCCACGGTCGCGTCACGCCGCATCGCGCTCTGTCAGCGGTCGGCTGGGCTCCGCTTGCCTGCCGGCGACCCGCCGCGGACGCCCGCCGCGGACGCCCAGCAGGTTGCGCAGGGGCTCGGCGGACAGCAGGTAGCCGATCCCCAGGACCTGCACCGCAAAGAGCGGCGTCATGAATCGGGTCATGTAGTACCCCACAGAGACCAGGGCGAACTCGAACAGCGTGTACAGAAAGCAGAGCCAGCCCACGGCCAGGTTCTCCGGTCGCCACGACTCGCCCCACAAGATCAGCCGCACCCCTATCCACAGGGACATGAGCGACAGCACGAGAAAGGCGACGGCCAGGATCCTGCTGCGCAGGAAGAGTGTGTCCAGCGCCCACGATACGGCGCTGGGGCGCAGCGAGAGCAGCGCATGCAGCCTTTCCCCTCGGGTCGCGCCCGCAGACGAACCGCGGGTCGGCGGCGCGGGTTCCACGCCGCCGAGGGCAGCGGAGTGCAGGTTCCACACGACCTTCTCGAGATAGGCGAGCGGATGCGCCCGGACCAGGCGCTCGTCTTCGGGAGTCAGGACGCGGCTGCCGGCCAGCGAAAAGGGGTCCTGCACGCCCTTCGTCGCCGCGTACCGTCGGGGATACGAATCGAACCCGCGCAAGTGCCACGGATTGCCCGGGAGCTGACCCAGGCCTTCGTAGAACCACCCGGGGCCGTTCGTGGACGCCAGGAGCAGCGCGCCCGTGTGGGCGCGCGCATTGAGCGCCCAGGGCACGACACCCAGCAGCGCCGCGGCGGCCAGCACTCCCGCAAAGCGCGTGAGCGCCGAGAGGTCGAGGCGGCGGCGCGTGAAGCGCAGCGCCAGCGTCGCGGCGAAGGTCGCGAGGACGAAGATGAGCGTCTCGGACCGCATGTTGACGGCGACCACCACGCTCGCCGCCGCGACAAAAAGCCAGACAGCGCGCCTCGTCGCGATCCACTGCTGCCCCGCCAGCAGGATCGAAAGCAGAGCGATCTCGACGACCGCATCGGGCAGTCGCCGGCTGGCAAACGACAGCACCGGCGCCATGAGCAGCAGCCACACGACGAGCTGCCAGACCTTCCAGCGGCCCAGCCACGGTCGCGACAGCCCAAGGATGACGGCGACGCAGACGATGAGCTGGATGATGGGCAGCGAGACGTCGATGGCGCTCTTCGAGATCGCGCCTATCCCCGCCACCAGGCCCGGGTAGCCCCAGATCGGAAAGGTCTTGACGTACGGCTTGCCCTGGAGCGTGTCGAGACCGAGGCCGCGCAGGACCCTGTACGTCGAGCCTGCCCACAGTTCGTTGTCGCGATTCAAGACCCAGGTCGCGAGCGCCAGCAGGCACAGGCAGACGATGGCGATCTGACGACGATGCATGAGACTTCTCACGGAACCCTCCCCCACCCGTGTCGATCTCACGGGTAGCTTGGTTTGGTACCCAGGCGAAGCGCATCGTCCGCCGTTGTCAGACGTGCGCTACAATGGCGCGACCGTGAGGACTCGCAGCCTGGCACTCGCCGTACTCCTGGCGCTGACGATGGCGTCACTCGGCTTCGCCGCGTGCGGCGGAGGCGCGCCATCGCCCGGACCGTCCCAGGCGACCACTGAGTCATCGTCCCCGACGCCGCCGCTGCCCAGCCCCTCCGGCCGAGTCTTCAGCGTCACGTCCTACGGCGCGGCCGGCAACGGCACGAGCGACGATTCGGCAGCCCTGCAGCGCGCTCTCAGCGACGCCGCCAAGGTCGGGGGCACTGTCTATCTGCCTGCCGGCGCGTACGCCTGCCCAACGCCCGTCACCCTGCCAAGCGGCGTCGGCATCCGCGGTGACGGCGACTCGTCATGGCTCAAAGGTCAGCTCGTCTTCGCCTCGTCCGACAGCATCGGCAAGCTCAAGATAGGCGCCGACGGGGCGGCCGCGGTCACCAACGCCGCCAATGCCGCCGGCACCGTCTTCAGCGACTGTCGCCTGCACGGCGGCGGCTCCGAGCAGGGCGTCAACGGCTCGGTGCTCTACCTGGGCGGCAGCCAGGGAAACGTCCGCGACGTGACCTTCACCCACTGTCAGATCGAACGCACCTCATACGTCCCCCCGGCGGGCGTCGACGCCTACGCCAACGGAGTCGGCAACACCATCACCATCCACGAGTTCTGCTATCTGCCGCACAGCGGCCACGTCGAGCACATCACTTTCAGCGACTGCGATCTCGGGGCATCGAACGGCACCGCCTCCGGAGCGCTGCGCATGGTGATGGAGGCCTTCACCTGGGACAACAACACCGGACTGGCCTACCACGGCTGGAAGGACCTCACGTTCGAGGGTTGCACCATCGAGGCAAGCGACACGACCGGCCTCGACTTCGCCGACAAGCTGATCACCGCGACGGGCCAGCACTCCTCTAACGGGGTCCTGGTCAGCGGCTGCACCTTTTTGGGCGCCCACCGCAACGCGGCCTCGACCTACACGGGCCTGCCGATCGTCTACGAATGCCCGACCGGCATCGTCATCAAGAACAACACTTTCTACACGTCGCCGCACGAGGCGATCGGCGGCAGCCACGTGGGGCAGGGCGTGACCGACGCTCCGGGCCTTGTCATCGAGGGCAACACCTTCGACATGACCAGAAGCCCGATCGGCCTCAAACATCTGACGGGCGAGCCGTGCATCTCCCTCATCGGCTACGGCAACCGGGTCGTCGGCAACACCTTCATCTACGATTCTGGTTTCGGCGTGCTGATCGAGAGCGACAAGTCCCCGGCAGTCGGCTCGACCATCCAGGGCAACACGTTCACCGACACGCGCACGTCACAGGGCGAGCCGACCATAGAGCTGAGCGACCAGCAGGGTCTCGGCTGCCGCGACAACCGCATCATGGGTAACACGATCACCAACCGTGCCGCCGGCCCAGCCGGCGTGATCACCCAGATCGGCGGCGGTCCCAACTTCGCCCAGGGCAACACCATCTACTGCGGCAGCGCGGCGCCCTTCGTGGTCCAGTCGGGCGTACTGGTGCACGGCGCGAACAACGTGCGACCGTAGCGCAGTGGTCGACCGGGCAACATACTAGCCACGACACCTGAGCCTGTGAGGACGACGATGGACGAACTGGCCGACCTTGACGCACTCTGCGCGCGACTCGAGACATCGTCCCTGCTGCGCGATCACGAGGTGCTCCACCTCGCCCCCAGCGACCCGCCACCGATAGACCTGCCCGCTGCACTCGCCACAGCCCTGGCGAGTCCGGCCGGCACGCCTCCGCTGCGCGAGCTCGCCCGGGGCCGGCGCACGGCCGTGATCATCACCACCGACGCGACCCGGGCCACCCCCAGCGCGGCGCTGATCGGCCCCGTCATGAAGGAGCTCGCTCAGGCCGGCGTTGCGCCCGACGCCGTCGAGGTGGTCATCGGGGTGGGCGCCCATCGCCCGGCGACCGCCGACGAGATCCAGCGGCTGCTGGGCAGTGAGTGGGCGTCCCGTCTGCGCGTCACCAATCACGACGCTCGCGCCGACGACCTCATGGCGATCGGTCGCACGGCGCGCGGTGTGCCGCTGCTCGTCAACCGGCGCGTGGCGCAGGCCGACCTGCGCATCGCCTTTGGCCAGGTCGAGCCCCACGAGTTCGCCGGCTTCACCGGCGGCCGCAAGGCGATCCTGCCCTCGGTCGCCGGGTACGAGACCATCGTGCGCAACCACGCCCTGGACATGCTCGTGGCGGCAACGGCGCGACCCGGCGTCCTTACGGGCAACCCCATCCACGAGGAGATGCTCGCGGCCGCGCGCGAGGCGCGGCTCGACTTCATCGTCAATGTGGCGCTCGACCGCGAGTCGCGGCCCGTCGCGGTGGCGGCCGGCGACGTCGATCAGGCGCACCTCGAGCTGGTCGCCTTCTTACGCCGTCACTTCGGTGTGCCGGCGCTCACGCGGCCGCCCGCGCTGATCGTCACCGGCACCGGGGCGCCTCTCGACATCAATCTCTACCAGACGATCAAGGCGCTCGTCGGCATAGAGCCCCTGCTCGACGCCGCCCGCGGCGCCGCCGAGGCGCCCGTCGTGGTCCTGCTCTCGCGCTGCTGGGACGGCGACGGCTCCGGGGAGATGTTCGAGCCGTTCCTGAAGGCCCACGAACGGCTGCGAGCCGAGACCGGGGGCGGCGCGCCGGGCGGAACGGCGGGCAATATGCCGAGCGACGCGCCGGGCGGTATGCCGGGCGGCGCGCCGAGCACCGAGGCGATCGCGCGGGCCGTGTTTGCGTGCCTGGAGAGCGAGTATACGATCGAGATGGATGAGGCGTACTTCATAGCGCGGGTGACGCCCAAGTGCCGCGCCGTGATCGCCTGCTGCTCCGGGGTCGCAGACGAACGCCTGCGCCTGCTGGGCTGGGAGCCGGCGGTCGATGCCGACGCGGCGCTCGCCCGTGCCCTCGAACTGAGCGGCGTGGCGGCAAGCGCCGGCGGCACGGCAAGCGCCGACGGCCCAACGCGCGCCGCGCGGGGGCCCGAGCCCGACGCAGACGGTTCACGCCTCGTCGTGCTCTGCCCCCGCGCCCAGCGTGCGCTGTTTGCCTGAAGCTCGGCCTAGCTGCGGAAGAACGCCACCAGCCGGTCGATGCCCTCGTTGTAGCGCTCGCTCGTAAACGACAAGCGCAACGTCTCGGGGATGCCGAAGTCGCTGCCGGGGACGGTCGCCACGTGCGTCGCCTTCATGATCTCGCGAGCCAGGTCGAGCGAGCTTGCGAGCCCCCGGTTGCGCAGCGCCTTGCTGCACTCCAGCGTGAGGTAGAAGCCGCCGCGCGACGGCAGTGCGTCGACCTCGTCCACCGTCGCGAACTGCGCCAGGGTGTAGTCGCGACGGCCCTTGCAGGCGGCGACCAGACCGAGCACCACCTCGAGGTCGCCCAGCGCTGCGATGCCGCCGAACTGCACGACCGGGTCGGTGCACAGCAGGGTGTGATGCTGGATCACGGTGAGCGGTTCGACCAGCTCCTCGGGCACCACGGCCCAGCCGACGCGCCGGGCGTACATGCTGTGGCCCTTCGAGAAGCCGTTGGTGATCGCCATCGGAGAGCGCGCGTCGTGAAGCTGCGCCGCCGAGAAGGGCGAGTCGTCGAAGTAGGCGTTGGCGTAGATCTCGTCGTTCAAGATGAGCGCCCGGCCGTCGACGGCGGCGTCGATGGCGGCGAACTCCCTGAGCGAAAGGACGTTGCCCAACGGGTTACCCGGCGAGTTCACCACGACGATCTTGGTGGCCGGCGTGATCTTTGAGGCCAGCTCCTCGACGTCGATGGTAAACGTCGCGAGGTCGATGTCGTAGTAGCGCACGGTCGCGCCGGCCAGCATCGCGCAGATCACGTAGAGCGGATAGTAGGGGCGCGGCAGGAGGATCTCGTCGCCCGGGCCGGCGAGCACCTGGAAGATGTTGCGAAAATGCGAGCTGGTGCCGACGTTGACGAGCACGCGGGCAGGGTCGACCGAGGCGTCGTAGCGATCGGCGTAGTCCTGCGCGATCCGCGCGCGGAGCTCGGGCAGGCCCGCCGGGAAGACGAGGTTGTTCTTGTCCTGGTTGCCGACCGCCTCGGTCATGGCCGCGACCACCGACGCCGCCGGAGGCAACTGCGACTTGCCCAGCGTCAGCCGGATGACGTCGTCGTACTTCTTCTCGTACTCGTAGGCCATCTCGTCGAGGACGAACATGAGGAATTCCTGCCCGCTGAGATCGAGCCGGGGCTGGAGACGAGGAGAGGTCGCACGTTCAGTTGACTCTGCCATAAGCTGTCGCTCCTTTTCCTGAAGCTGCTGCAGTCACTCGCGGGCGCGGGCACGCGAAAGGGACACCCCGACCTCGTGCGGGGGCAGGGGTCGAATCTTAGAGTCTGCCCGGGACGCGTACAAGCGTGTGGCGTTGTCGCCCTGGACAGCGCCGCGGCTGCCGACCGCCCGTGAGCGCCCCGACGAGGAGCATTGCTCCGGCAGCCCGCCCGCGTCGAACGGACCGGCCTGCCGCACGACGAGCCTCATCAAGTACAATCCCGTCACGGTCCGTCCGAGCTCGAGGGGGAGTCGTTTGGCTGGTTTCATTCTGGTCTGCGCGCGAGATCGCGCGGCGTCGGGCGTCGGCGCCGACCGGCTGAGCCGCTGCGCGGCGCAGCTCAGCCCCGACGCCATCGCGGCACACGAGCCGCAGCTCCTCGAGGACGACGGTGTCCTGCGCGCCGTGGTCAACCCGGTCGCGGGAGTGCGTGCCGACGAGCATGGGGTCTGCCTCGGCGCCCTGTTCGGCGAGACCGACTGGTCTACCCCGCTCGCGCCGCCACCCGACGGCTCCTTTGCCATCGCGCGCCACGACGGTGACTCAGTCGAGCTCCTGTCCGACATCTTCGCCTCGCGCACGATCTGGTATGTCATGACCGACGACCACTTCCTGGCGTCTACCTCGCAACGGGCGCTGGCGATGCTTCTGGGCGACTTCCGGCCCAACGCCGAGACGGTCGCCTGGATGGTCTCCTCAGGGTTCCTGGGGCCGCTGAACGGCTGGGACGCCCGGGTGCGGCGCGTTCCTGGAGGCACCTGCCTGCGCCTCGACCGCGCCGCCTGGGCGATCTCGGCCACGACGCGCCGCATCGAGTACAGGCCGGTCGCCGCGCCGCGCGACGAGCACGTCGCCCGCTTGCGCGAAGCCGTGTTCACGGCCTGCCGCGATGTCGACCTCTCGGGGACCTCGTGGGTGCTGCCCCT
This sequence comes from uncultured Actinomycetes bacterium, assembly GCA_963845355.1. Taxonomy (GTDB): domain Bacteria; phylum Actinomycetota; class Thermoleophilia; order UBA2241; family UBA2241; genus Bog-752. The sequence continues at coordinate 4,041 of CAWJRV010000008.1, read as the reverse complement.
TTCGGGCGGCCACGACAGTCGCGCCCTGCTCGTCGGGCTGCTGCAGACCGGCGCCCGGCCGACGTGCCTGACCTGGGGACTTGCCGCCTCGCTCTCCCAGCCCGGCAACGACGCCTATGTGGCCCGGCAGCTCACCGACCACTTCGGCCTCGAACACACCTACTGCCCCCTCGACCCGACGGGCGAGCCCCTGCGCGAGGTGCTCACACGATTCCTGCTTGCCGGCGAGGGGCGGGCGGTCGACTTCAGCGGCTACACCGACGGCATGAAGACCTGGGAGCGGCTCTTCGCCTCGGGCGTGAGCACCGTCATCCGGGGCGACACGCCCGGTCTCGGCAGCGGGCAGGGCCGCGCGTACGACCCGGTCAGCGAGTTCTACGTGCGAGCGATGATCGGGCGCGCCGTGATGGCCGGCGACTATCCCGAGGGCCATCTGGTGCGTCGCCTGGGCCTGGCCGCCCAGCACTTCCCGGCCGACCTGCGCCGGCGGCCAGGCGAGAGCCTCGGCTGCTACCGCGACCGCATGCACAACGACTACAAGGTGGCAACGATGTTCGCCGCCCTGAACGACCCGAAGTGCGCCTACGTCGAGGTCGTGAACCCCCTGCTGCATCGCGCCGTCGTGAAGGCCGTCTCCGAGCTTCCCGACGAGCTGCGTCAGTGGGAGGTGGGCTACGCCACGATGGTCGAGCGTCTCGTGCCCGAGGTCCCGTTCGACAGATACCACGCCGAAGCGCAGGCCGACGAGTACCTGGGCTGGCCGGCGATGCGCGAGGAGCTGCTCGCCGAGCTGTCCACCGACACCGGCCGACGATGTGCTGCCGGTAGGCGCGCGCCGCCTGCTCGTGGCGGAGCTCTCGCGCCCCGCAAGTCGCGTATCGGCGAAGGTAAGGCTGCGTCGCAAGATCAAGACCGTGGTGCCCGCCCGCGCCCTGCGCCTGGTGCCGCCGAGGGTCGTCGCCTCGACCCGGCTGGTCTGCCTCCGCGCCTACGCCGCCTCACGCATGGCGCAGATCTTGAGCGACGCCGCGGCGCAAGGGCACGCGGCGGCGCAGGGACACGCCTCAGCAGACGAACGCGCCCTGACCTGAGCGGCGAGTCGCGATCGGAGGCCGCATGGCCGATCTCATCCTCGAGTGCGTGCGTGAGGGATCGCCAGGTCGCCTGCACACCGGCGAGCAGTTCCTGCGGGTCGCGGCCCGGCTCGTGCCGGGCAACATCACGGCCCACCCGCCCCGGCTGATCGAGCGGCGGGGGCTGCGCGCGGTCGTCGTCAATCCTTCCGACGAGGGTGTCCACGTCGCGGAGGGCGGCGTGCTGCTGGGCGGCGTCATCGGCGAGTCCGGGGACTGGGGTACCATCGGCGCGACGCCTCCCGACGGCACCTACGTGCTCGTCAGGTTCTCCGACGAGAGTGTCGAGCTGCTGAACGACATGACCGCCTCGCGCGCGCTCTGGTACGCCTGCGACGGCGACCGCTTCATCGTCTCGACCTCGCAGCGCGCCGCGGTGGCCCTGCTCGGCGACCTCGACCTGGACCAGGCCGCCGTTTCGTGGCTGCTCACCTCGGGCACGCTCGGGCCCGACTGCTCCTGGGACCGCCGGGTGCGACGCCTGCCTCCCGACTCCGGACTGACCCTCGACCGTCGTGCGTGGCGGTTCGATCTCGACCGGGATCCCCTCGCCTTCGAGCCGGTCGCCCGCCGCCGGGACCAGCATCTGAAGCTGCTGCGCGACGCCGTCGCCTGGAGCTGCGAAGCGCTCGCCGTCGATACCGACCGCTGGCTTCTGCCGCTCTCGGGCGGCCTCGACAGCCGCGTGATCCTCGCGTTCATGGTCCGGGGCGGCAGACGGCCCCGGTGCATCACCTGGACGACCCGCAGGTCGCAGCGCAACCCGCTCTCGGACGCCGTCATCGCGCGTCTCGTGGCACGGCGGTCTCATGTCGAGCACGAGTATGCGTTCTTAGACGACGTGTCGCGGGACGGCGCGGCGGCGCTCCAGCGCTTCGTCGAGGTCGGCGAGGGCGGCACCGACGAGTTCGCGGCCTACACCGACGGCTGCGCCATGTGGAGCGCTTTCTTTGACGCGGGTCTTTGCGGCATCATCCGCGGCGACGACCCGCTCGGAGTCCGGCGGCGGGCCGCGTCGGTGCTGAGCGCCCGCAGGGACGGTGTCGGCTCGATGATCGCGGACTATCCCGAGGGTCACCTCGTGCGACGCCTCGGGCTGGCCGAACAGGACCTGCCGCAGCGGCTCGAGCCGCGGTCCACGAGAGGGCCCCGAAGCCTACCGTGACCGCATGAGCCACGAAGGCTACATCCCGGCCGGCCTGGCCCCCCTGACCGCGATCAAGTGCCGCTACGTCGAGGTGGTGAACCCGTTGCTGTCACGCCGGATCGTCGCCCTGGCCCGCACGCTTCCCGACGAGTTGCGCATGTACGGACGCGCCCTGTCGGCGATCGTCGACCGCGAGAGCCGGACCATCCCTCACGCCAGGTTCATCTCGACACCGGCCGCGTCCGCCTACCTTGCCGACGAGCAGATCGTCAGGGCCATCGTGGCCGAGCTGACGTCGGCCGCCATCGAGCGCGTGATGAGCAAGGAGGCCGCCCTGACGCTGCTGGCGGCGCTGGCGGCGCCGTCGCACACGCCCGCCACAGTGCGCAGCAGCGCGGTGGCGGCCATGAAGGCCATGAGGGTCGTGCTACCGTCCGGGCTCTCCTACCGGCTCACGCCGCGCTACCGGGGACCGGACTCGCTGACGGCGAGCAAGCTGGCCTTCAGGGCGACCATCGCCAGCAAGACGGTCACCCTGCTGCGCGACGACGCCGCCATGCTGGCTCAGGATCCCGTCTGACGGACGCACGACCCGGCCGGCGCGGAGCGGGCGCAGCCGCCGGAGCAGGACGCGCGGCGCCGAGCTAGACGCGCAGCTCCCGCAGCCACTCCGCTTCGCGCCGCAGACCCTCGTCCAAGGCCACGCGCGGCGCGTAGCCGAGCTCGTCGGTGGCGAGGGAGAGGTCGGCCCAGGTGTGCTTCACGTCGCCGGCCTGCACGCTCTCGCCCTTCACGTCGGCCGTGCAGCCGCTCGCGCTCTCGAGCGTGTGGATGGCCCCGAGGAGCGTCACGCGCGAGCCGCCGCCGAGGTTGTAGACGGCGCCGTCCCTGCCCTGCATGGCCAGGACGATGCCGTCGACGATGTCGCTCACGAACGTGAAGTCCCGCGTCTGGTTGCCTTCGCCGTACATCTCCAGCGGGCGACCTTCGAACAGGGCGCGCAGGAAGATGTGGAACGCCATGTCCGGGCGCTGGCGCGGTCCGTAGACGGTGAAGAAGCGCAGCGCCACGGTCGGTATGGCGAAGTTGCGGTAGTAGAGGTAGCAGAGCTGTTCGCCGGCCAGCTTGGTCACGCCGTAGGGCGACACGGGCCGGCAGCTTGCGTCCTCGCGCATGGGGAGCTGGTCGGTGTCGCCGTAGACCGACGACGACGAGGCGTAGACGAGCTTCGGCACACCGACTTCGCGGCAGGCTTCGAGGACGAGCTGCGTGGCGAGCACGTTGTTCTCGGTGTAGATGCGAAAGGTCTGACCCCAGCTCGCCCGCACGCCCGCCTGAGCGGCGAGATGCACGACGCAGTCGGCGTCGGCGAGCAGCTTCACGAGCCGGGACCCGCCGCCGGGGCCGCCGGCCGCCAGGGCAAGCAGGTTATCGGTGACCAGGGTGAACCGGTCAGATGAGCGCGCGCCGGCGAGATTGGCCTCTTTGTAGGGACGCGGGTAGTAGTCTTCGAAGGAGTCCACGCCCACGACCTCGCAGCCGTCGGCGAGCAGGCGATCGACGAGATGCGAGCCGATGAAGCCGGCGGCGCCGGTCACCACGACCCGGCGACGCCTGGATGGTCCGTCAGCCATGTGCTCCCCCACGTCTCGTCGTTTCGGTCGGCCCCCGCCCGTGCGCCGCCGCCTCGGCCCGCGGCCGCGGAGCGACCATCCGCCGCTTCCGGATTGTATCAGCGGACACGGCGGGGCGGACCACCCG
>CAWJRV010000007.1:0-14604 GCA_963845355.1 uncultured Actinomycetes bacterium | reverse complement strand
CCGGCCGCGCCGAGCTCGTCGAGCACGCGCTCGATCTCGGCGAAGTACTCGCCGCCGCGAACGTCGCAGACGACGGCCACGCGGCGCACCTTGCTGCCCTCGACGCGGAACAGGTCGACCAGCGGCGACAGGAGCTGCGGCGGCAGATTGTCGACGCAGAAGTAGCCGGCGTCTTCGAAGGCGTCGATGGCCTGGGTCTTGCCCGCGCCGGACAGCCCCGACAGGATGACGAACGGGATGGTGGCGGTCACCGGAGCCCCCTCGTCGCGCCCTCGAGAGCCAGCAGGCGGGGCTTCCACGAGGGGTCGTCGCCGTAGTTGCCCAGGCGGCCGTCGCTGCGCGTGACGCGGTGACAGGGCAGGATCACCGGCAGCTCGTTGCGCGCCATCACCGAGCCGGCGGCACGCCAGGCGTGCGGGTGACCGGCGTCGCGGGCCAGGTCACGGTAGCTGACCGTCCGGCCGTAGGGGACGCGGGCCAGGGCTCGCAGGATATCGGCCTCGAAGGCGGTGCACCCCAGCTGTTCGAGATAGGCGTCGAGGTCGAGCGGAAACGAGACCCGCTCTCCGGCAAAATAGCGCGAGAGCAGCTCGCACCAGCGGTCGTCGTCCAGCGGCGCGCCCACCGGTGCGCGGCGCGACCGATCGGGGATCTCCAGCTCGACCGGCTGCCCCCCGGCCAGTACCAGGCGACCGAGGCCATAGGGAGTCGAGTAGAACGCCTCGCGGCGTGCGACACGTCGCACCCGGCGGCCTGCCTCGCGGCCTGCCACGCCGCGATCCGTGCCGCCCGCGGTCGCGCTCCTGCTCATCTGTCACCTCTCGGTCGTAGGACCCCATGCCCCTTGGCGCTCCTTCGGTGAAGCCGCCGGCGACCTCACCGTGAGCCGCCGGGTCACGGTCTCTCACACCCCCGCAGTCCCGCCGGCGTCAGCCCGCCTTGTGCAGGTGCGCGTAGATCTCGCGCGCCACCCGCCGCGGCAGTCCGGGCACCTGTTCGATCTCGTCGCGCGAGGCGGCGATGAAGCGTTCCGGGCTGCCGAAATGGGTGAGGATCGCCCGCCGCCGCACCGGTCCGACCTTGGGCAACTCGTCGAAGATCGACGCCCGCCGCAGGTCGGTCCCGCGCCGCTGCCGATGAAAGGTTACTGCAAAGCGGTGGGCCTCGTCGCGTATGCGTTGCAGCAGCAGCGACGCCGGATCGTCGGCCGGCAGTGAGAGCGGCGCCGAGCGCCCCGGCACGAAGACCTCTTCACGCTGCTTGGCCAGGCCGATGGCGGCCACCTCGGTCGCGCTTTCCCGCAGCGCTTCGAGCGCTGCAGCGAGCTGGCCCTTGCCACCGTCGATCACGATCAGGTTCGGGCGGCTCGCGAAGCTTTCGTCGTAGCCGTCATCGGCCGTATCTGAAGACGAGTCGGGGGCGACGACTCGTGGCGTGGCGCCGGCCGTCGCGGCGGCGAGCCGCCGGAAGCGGCGACCGACCATCTCGTGGATCATGGCGAAGTCGTCCTGGCCTTCGACCGTGCGGATCGCGAACTTGCGATAGTGCGCCTTGCGCGGCCGACCGTCCTCGAAGACCACCATCGAGCCGACGGCATGTTGATCGCCCAGGTTGGAGATGTCGTAGCACTCGATGCGCAGCGGCAAGGCGGTCATCCCCAGGGCGTCACGCAGGCGCCCCAGCGCAGCGGCGCGGGACTCGCGGGTGCGGGCGAGGCGTGCCTCTTCTTCGTGAGCCGCCTGTGCGGCGTTGCGCTGGGCCATCGCGAGCAGCCGGCGTTTAGGACCGCGCAGCGCGGGCCGCACCTCGACATGGGCTCCGCGGCGCGCCGACAGCACGGCCGAAAGCTCACCCGCGGCGGCGGCGAGCGGCGCGATCACCTGCGCCGGTATGGTCACGCCGTCGCCGTAGTAGCCCAGCGCGAACTCCTCGACCAGCTCGCCGGCGTCGCGCCCGACGGTGTTCTCGACGAAGAAGGTCTGGCGCGCGACCAGCGCCCCGTCACGCACGCGAAACACCTGCAGGTTGCCGCCGGGGTCGCCCTGCCACAGACCGAGCACGTCGAACGACCCCGAGCCCTCGTGCTCGACTGCCTGGCGTTCCTGAACGTGGCGCACCGCTTCGAGCCGGTCGCGCAGCAGGGCGGCCTTCTCGAACTCGCGCGCCGCCGCCGCCGCGCGCATCTCCCGCTCGATGTCACGGCCGACGTCGGTCAGCCGTCCGCGCAGGAAGGCGACCACCTGGTCGATTACCTCCAGATAGTCGTCGCGTGAGACCCGCTCGTCGCACGCGGCGAGCGAGCGACCGATGGCGTACTGCAGGCAGGGCGCACCGCTAGGCCGGCCGGGCTGCTGTCCCCTGCATTTGCGATACGGGAAGATGCGGCCGATCAACTCGAGGGTCTCACGGACCTTGCGCGCGCTCGAAAAGGGCCCGAAGTACAGGTTGCCCGGCACGTGGCGACCGCGAAAGAAGCGCACCCGCGGCCACTCGTCGTTCAAGGTGATCTCGATGAACGGGTAGCTCTTGTCGTCGCGCAGGCGCAGGTTGAACGGCGGCCGCGCCTCCTTGATGAAGTTGTCCTCGAGCAGCAGGGCTTCGGTCTCTGACGCGGTAACGACGTACTCGATCGTGCGCGCCCGCAAGACCATCTCGGCGATGTGGCCGCCCGGGGCGGCCGCGCCGCCCCGAAAGTACGACGACAGACGCTTGCGCAGGTCTTTGGCCTTGCCCACGTAGAGAACGCCGCCGTCGGCATCGAGCCAGCGGTAGACGCCGGGCGCCGGCGGCGCCCGGCGGGCCGTCTCGCGCAGCGCGGCGACGGGATCGTCGTGTCGTTGATCGTTCATGTCATAAGCGATTATCGCACCACGCGGCGCGGCACGGCGGCGCTCCCGCTCACGGCCCGCCGCGGTCGCTAGACGGTTATCCTAGTCCGGATGGCGGCCGAATGACCGACACTAGGTGTGCGATCATGTTGCCGCCCAGACCGACAGAACACATACCTAGCGCGAGTTTGCGACATGAGTCGCCGCCTCGCCTGATCGATTCCTCCCGGAGGACCACGTGACTTCTTTGACCTCGCGCGCCCACCGCACGGCGCTCGTCAGTGTCGGCCTGCTCCTGCTGGCCGGTCTCACCATAGGGGTCGGTTACGCCAACGCCGGCTCCGGCGGCGTACCCAACGCCGTGACCGGCCTCGCCTCGTCGACCCATCCCGTCGAGACCACGTGGTATGCCAACAACAGCCCCGCCTTCACCTGGAACCCGACCACGGCGACGACCTCCCCCATCGCCGGCTACTCGGTACTGCTCGACCAGAACCCCAACTCGGTGCCCGACACGGTCACCGACCGGCAGTCGCTCGACTTCCTGCCGAGAGTGTCGTACAAGGTCGGCACCAACCCCGCCGAAGACCGCCTGGTCGATCTGAACGGCGACGGCAAGCTCGATCTCGTCGTCGAGAACTCCGGTTCGAACACCGTGAGCGTCCTGCTGGGCAACGGCGACGGCACCTTCAAGGCCGCCGTCAACTACGCGACCGGCACGACCCCCTGGTCTCTGGCGGTCGGCGACGTCAACGGCGACGGCCACCCCGACATCGTGACGGGCAACTCCGGCGCCAGCACCGCCAGCGTGCTCATCAACAACGGCGACGGCACGTTCAAGACACATGTCGACTACGCGACGGGATCCGCCCCCGAATGCCTGCGCCTCGGCGACGTCAACGGCGACGGCAAGCTCGACATCGTCGCCGCCAACTCGACGGCCAACACCGTGAGCGTGCTGCTGGGCAACGGCAACGGTACATTCAAAGCGAAATCCGACTTCAGCACCTCGACTCACCCCACGTCGATCGACCTCGGCGACGTGAACGGCGACGGCAAGATCGACCTGGTCACGGCCAACTACGCGGGCAACAACGTCAGCGTGCTCACCGGCAACGGCGACGGCACCTTCAACGCGCACGTCGACTACGCCACCGGCGCCGGCCCTGAGACGGTCGTCGTGGCCGACGTGAACAAGGACGGCAAGCCCGACATCGTGACCGTCAACGGCACGGCCAGCACCGCCAGCATCCTCTTGAACAACGGCGACGGCACCTTCAAGGGCAAGGTCGACTACGCCACCGGCGGGACGCCGTACGCGCTCGCCGTCGCCGACTTGAACCAGGACGGCGCGCCCGACCTCGTGACGAGCAACCACACCGGCAACAGCCTGAGCATCCTGTTCGGCAACGGCGACGGCACCTTCACGCCCAAGATCGACAAGACGGTCGGCAACGGTCCGTTCTGGGTCGCCCTGGGCGACCTCAACGGTGACGGCTACGGCGATCTCGTGTCGACCGACGAGACCGACGGCACGGCAAGCGTGCTGCTCGGTACCGCCTACCTTGCCGACAGCTACACAGGCAAGGCCGACGGCATCTGGTACTTCCACGTGCGGGCCGTCGACGCCACCGGTACGGGCGGACCGACCACGACCCGCGCCGTGCGCATCGACACCACCCCGCCGGTGACCAGCCAGACCGGCGCCGACAGCGCCTGGCATGCCAGCCCCGTGACGGTGAACCTCTCGGCCACCGACCCCCTGAGCGGCGTGGCGTCGACCCAGTACCAGGTCGACGGCGGCTCCTGGACGACCGGTACATCGGTGACGATCCCGGCACCGCTCGACGGCTCGAACAACGGCCCCCACGTCGTGAGCTACCGTTCCACCGACGTCGCCGGCAACACCGAGACCGCCAAGACGTGCACGGTCGACATAGTCACGACGGCCCCGGTCACCACCGTATCCGGCGCCGACTCGGCCTGGCACAGCAGCAACGTCACCCTCAACTTCTCGAGCGCCAGCTACGGCGTCGTGAAGACCGAATACAGCCTCGACGGCGGCGTCTCCTGGACGACGGGCACGTCGGTCGTGATCCCCGCGAATGCAGACGGCAGCAATGACGGCACGCACGTCGTGCTCTACCGGTCGACGAACGGCGCAGGTTTCGTGGAGACGCCCGAGAGCTGCACGGTCAAGATCGACGCCGCGGCCCCCGTGACCAGCGTCACGGGCGCCGACAGCGCCTGGCACAACAGCCCCGTGACGCTCACCTTCAGTGGCAGCGACGCCGGCAGCGGCGTGGCGAAGACCGAATACAGCCTCGACGGCGGCGTCTCATGGACGACGGGCACGTCGGTCGTCGTCGCGGCGACGGCCGGTGGCGGCAACGACGGCGCGCACACCGTGCAATACCGTTCGACCGATGTGGCCGGTCACACTGAGGCCGCCAAGAGCTGTGTCGTGAAGATCGACACGACGGCCCCCACCGCCTCGCAGAGCGGCGCCGACGGCGCCTGGGACAGCAGCCCCGTGACCGTCACCTTCTCGGGCAGCGACGCCGGCAGCGGCGTAGCGTCGACCCGGTACCAGGTCGACGGCGGCGCCTGGACGACCGGCGGCTCGGTCGTGATACCGGCCCCCAGCGGCGGCTCGAACGACGGGTCGCACACGATCCTCTACGAGGCCACCGACACCGCAGGCAACACCGGATCGCCGCAGAGCTGCACCGTCAACATCGACACGACGGCGCCGGCCACCGTCGCCTCGGGCGACGACGCCGCATGGTCGAGCACGCCGGTCACCGTTGCCTTCACGGCCAGTGACTCGGGCAGTGGAGTCGCCTACACCCGTTACCAGGTCGACGGCGGTCCCTGGACGACGGGCGGCTCGGTCGTCATCGCGGCGCCGGACAACGGCTCGAACGACGGACAGCACACGGTGCTCTTCGCTTCGACCGACAACGCCGGCAACGTCGAGGCGACCAGGACGCGCATCGTCAACATCAGCACGCAGGCACCGACCACGACGGTCTCCGGCGCTGACAGCGCCTGGCACGACACACCGGTCACGCTGGACTTCTCGGCGAGCGGCCGCGGCACGGTCACGACCCAGTACCAGGTCGACGGCGGTTCCTGGACGACCGGCGACTCGGTCGTCATCGCGGCGCCGGGCAGCGGCTCGAACGACGGACAGCACACGGTGCTCTACCGCTCGATCGACGCGGCGGGCAATGTGGAGGCCAACCAGAGTGTGACGGTGGACATCGACGCCGGACCGCCGACCACATCGGTCTCCGGCGTGGACAGCGCCTGGCACAACGGTCCGGTCACCGTCACTTTCTCGGGCAGCGACGCCGGCAGCGGCGTAGCGTCGACCCAGTACCAGGTCGACGGCGGCGCCTGGACGACCGGCGGCTCGGTCGTGATACCGGCCCCCAGCGACGGCTCGAACGACGGAGCGCACACGATCGACTATCGATCGACGGACTTCCTTGGGCACACCGAGCCTGTGAAGACCTGCACGGTGAAGATCGACACGACCGCCCCGACCACGACGGTGAGCGGCGCCGACGACGCCTGGCACACCAGCGCCGTGGCGCTCACCTTTGCCGCCACAGACCAGAGCAGCGGCTCGCCCACCACCGAATACCGCGTCGATCCGGCCGACGACAGCGCGCCCTGGACGAGCGGCACGTCGCTGACGATCGCCGCGCCGTCGAGCGGCGCCAACGACGGTGTCCACACGGTGGAGTACCGCTCTACCGACGCAGCCGGCAATACCGAGGCCTACCAGACCTGCACCGTGAAGATCGACACCACGGCACCCGTGACACTCGACAACGCCGGCACGTCGTGGCATGCGGTGCCGTTCATGCTCGAGCTGACGGCGCACGACGCCGCGGGCACCACGACGCAGTACAGCCTGGGCGACGACTCACACTGGCAGACCGGCACGACCGTGCCCTTCAGCACCGCCTGGAAGCGCGGCGGCGGCAGCGGCCCCTACACCGTCTACTACCGGTCGACCAACCAGGCCGGCCTCGTGGAGCTGGAGAAGTCGGTCACGGTACTGATCGACACATCGCGCCCCACGACCACAGACGACGCGCCGAGCGGCCCGCAGGCAGCCGACGTGACGGTGCACCTGACTGCCACCGACACCTACTCGGGTGTCGCCCAGACCTGGTACCAGGTCGACAACGGCGCCTGGACGCTGGGCACCGCGGTGCTGATCCCGGCCCCCGCCGGCCATGCCAACGACGGACTCCACACGATCAGGTACTACTCGGTCGACAACGCCGGCAACAGCGAGGCGAGCTACCGGGTCTGCAGCGTGCTGATCGCGACACCCTAGCGCGCCTCAGCTCGTCACCTTGCCGCGCCCCGGCGCGGCGGATCCATCGTGCCGGCGGGCGCCGGTCGGGCGCGCGGGGCCCGACCGGCGCCCGCCGGCACGATGGCGTTCAGGTTCGGCCGGCGCCACCGGCGCCTGGCGCTCGCCGCCCAGGACGCGCCGCAGGTACTCGCCCGTGTAGGAGTGCCCGGCCGCCTCGAGGAGGTCTTCGGGAGTGCCGCAGGCGATCACCTCTCCCCCCTCGTCGCCTCCTTCGGGACCCAGGTCGACGATCCAGTCGGCCGACTTGATGACGTCGAGGTTGTGTTCGATCACCACGACCGTGTTGCCCTGGTCGACGAGCCGCTGCAGAACGTCGAGCAGGTGCTCGATATCGGCGAAGTGCAGGCCCGTCGTGGGTTCGTCCAGGATATACAGCGTGCGTCCGGTGGCGACCTTGGAGAGCTCGGTCGCCAGCTTGACCCGCTGCGCTTCGCCACCCGACAGCGTCGTCGCCGGCTGGCCGAGCTTGATGTAGCCGAGACCGACGTCGTTCAGCGTGGTGAGCCGGCGCGCGATGCGCGGCACGTTGGCAAAGAAGCCGCAGCCCTGGTCGACGCTCATGTCGAGCACTTCGGCGATGTTCTTGCCCTTGAAGAAGACTTCGAGCGTGTCGCGGTTGTAGCGCTGCCCCTTGCAGGCCTCGCAGGGAACGTAGACGTCGGGCAGGAAGTGCATCTCGATCTTGATCTGGCCGTCGCCCTTGCAGACCTCGCAGCGCCCACCCTTGACGTTGAAGCTGAAGCGACCCGGCTTGTAGCCACGCACCTTGGATTCGGGCGTGGCGGCGAAGAGCTGGCGGATGTGGTCGAAGACGCCCGTGTAGGTCGCCGGGTTGGAGCGCGGCGTGCGACCGATGGGCGACTGGTCGATGTCGATCACCTTGTCGAGCAGCTCGAGGCCGTCGATGCCGGCGTGGGCGCCGGCGCGCGCCTTTGAGCCGCGCATGACGCGCGCCGCCGTGCCCTTGTAGAGGATCTCGTTCACGAGTGTCGACTTACCCGAGCCGGACACACCGGCCACGACCGTGAAGGCCCCCACGGGAAACGCCACGTCGATGTGCTTCAGGTTGTGCATGGCCGCATCGCGCACCGTGAGCCACTGCACCGGAAGGCGGCGCTGACCGGGCACCTCGATGCGGCGGCGCCCGGCGAGGTACTGGCCAGTCAGCGAAGCCGGCTCGGCGGCGATGAACGACGGCGGCCCCTGGGCCACCACCCAGCCACCTTGCTCGCCGGCCCCCGGCCCCATGTCGATGAGGTGGTCGGCCGAGCGCATGGTCTCCTCGTCGTGTTCGACCACGATGACCGTGTTGCCGAGGTCGCGCAGCCGCAGGAGCGTGTCGATGAGCCGGCGGTTATCGCGCTGGTGAAGGCCGATGCTGGGCTCGTCGAGGATGTAGAGCACGCCGACCAGCGCCGAGCCGATCTGGGTGGCCAGGCGGATGCGCTGCGCTTCGCCACCCGACAACGACGCGGAGGCGCGCCCGAGCGTGAGATAGCCCACCCCGACGTCGGCCAGGAAGCGCAGTCGCTCACGGATCTCCTTGACCACGCGGCCGCCGATCAGGCGTTCGGTGTCGGTCATGGCGACCGTCTCGAGAAAGGCGAGGGCTTCGGCGACGCTCATCAGCGTGAACTGGTGGATGTTGCGCCCGCCGACGGTGACGGCGAGGCTCGTGGGCTTGAGGCGCGCGCCGTGACACACGGCGCACGGACGTTCGGACATGTACTCTTCGATCTTCTGGCGGATGAGATCGGATTCGGTCTCGGCGTAGCGGCGCTTGAGGTTGGCGAGGATGCCGTGGAACTGAGCCTTGTAGTGCCGCCAGCGCCCCTCGTAGTTGCGGTAGCGCATCTCGATGCGGTCGGGCGTGCCCTTGAGGAACAGATCGCGCTGCTCGGGCGGCAGATCCTGCCACGGCGTATCGGGGTCGACGTGGTAGCGCTCGATCACGGCCTGGAAGGTGTCGTCCATCCAGCCCGCCGAAAGGCCGAACGGCAGCAGGGCCCCCTGGCTCACCGACAGCGAGTGATCGGGCACCACCAGATCGGGGTCGATCTCTTGTGTCGAACCGAGGCCGTGGCAGGCCGGGCAGGCGCCGTGAGGGTTGTTGAACGAGAAGATGCGCGGCTGGATCTCGGGCATGGAAATGCCACAGTGCAGGCAGGCGAACTTCTCGGAGAAGGTCAGTGTGGGACCGTCGGCGAGGGCGATCTCGATGAGCCCGTCGGAAAGCCGAGCCGCCGTCTCGACGGAGTCGGTCAGGCGGCGGCGCAGGCCGTCTTTCATGACGAGCCGGTCGACCACCACCGAGATGTCGTGTTTGAACTTCTTGTCGAGGTCGAACTCCTCGTCTAACCCCCGCACCTGGCCGTCGACCTGTACGCGGGTAAAGCCGTCGTCGCGCAGCTGGCGCAGAAGCTGGCCGTACTCACCCTTGCGACCGCGCACCACCGGGCTCATGACGCTGAACCTGACGTCGGGCTCGAGCTCGAGCACCTGGTCGATGATCTGTTCGAGCGATTGCCCTTCGATGGGGCGCCCGCAGTTGGGGCAGTGCGGGTGGCCGACGCGCGCGTACAGCAGGCGCAGATAGTCGTAGATCTCGGTGGCCGTCCCGACCGTGGACCGCGGGTTGCGCGAAGTGGTCTTCTGGTCGATCGAGATGGCCGGCGAGAGCCCCTCGATGCTGTCGACGTCGGGCTTGTCCATCTGGCCGAGAAACTGCCGGGCGTAGGCCGACAGCGATTCGACATAGCGACGCTGACCTTCGGCGTAGATCGTGTCGAAGGCCAGCGACGACTTGCCGGAGCCCGAGAGCCCGGTGATCACGATGAAGCGGTCGCGCGGCAGCGTGAGCGAGACGTCCTTGAGATTGTGCTCGCGGGCGCCGGTGATGACGATAGCGTCGCCCAAGCGACTCCTTTCGGTGGTCAGTCCAGCAGCAGGAGGCCGGTCCAGACAGGTGTGTCGGTGGCGGGCATCTGCACCGGCAGCCCAGCAGCGGCAGCCGTCGCCAGGACGTCGATGCCCACCGCTTCCATGGAGGGCCGGGCCAGAAACGGCCGGCGGCACGGCTCGGTGCTCGATGTGCCCGTCTGGGCCGCGACGCAAGCCTCGCAGAGGCGGCATTCGCCGCCGCCGAAGCCGGCCGCGAAGGCGCAGCCCTCTGCCAGGGCCTGGGCTTCGAGCGCCGTCAGGATGGTGTCGAGGGCGTTCTGACTCGCGGCCAGCACACCCTGGTAGTCGGCGTTCGCGGTGAGCTCGCCGAGGCCCCTGCCGGCGTAACGACTCGCGATGTCGGTCGCGGTGAGCGGGATCGGCTGCTGCACGACGAGGGCGACCGTGTAGCGGCTCAGGGTGGCGGCGAACTCGGCGGCCGTGGGCACGAACGGCGGACACATGAGGTTGCGCCCGTAGCCCGTACAGAGCGGCACGCGGCACTTGAGGGTGACGCGGGGGTCGACCACCACCGCGCGCGCCGGCAACGACCGCGCCGCCCGGGCGCCGAGCTCGACGGCGCGCTCACAGAGTGCCTGCGCCTGCTGCTCGACTTTGGTCATCGCATCTCCCTTGTCGTGTACGGCCGCCGCGGCCGGCCCGCCGGTCGGCCGCGTCAGGCCACCGTGGCCTGCCGCCGCCCCAGCTCGCGCGACAGCTCCCTGATCTCGTCGCGCAGCTTGGCGGCGTATTCGAACTTGAGCTGATCGGCGGCCGCAAACATTTCGGCTTCGAGATTGGCGATGAGCCGCTCGAGGTCGGCGGCCGGCATGGCAGCCTGCTCGCCGACCGCCTTGAGCCCACGGCGC
Organism: uncultured Actinomycetes bacterium; assembly: GCA_963845355.1. Classification (GTDB taxonomy): domain Bacteria; phylum Actinomycetota; class Thermoleophilia; order UBA2241; family UBA2241; genus Bog-752. The sequence continues at coordinate 3,568 of CAWJRV010000007.1, read as the reverse complement.
CGACCCTTGCCGGGGATCGCCGCCTGCTGCGAACTCATCTGGGCGATGTCGGTGACCCCTTTGACGATGCTGCGCGGCGTGATGCCGTGCTGTTCATTGTAGGCCGTCTGGCGCCCGCGACGGCGGTTGGTCTCGTCGATCGCTGCCCGCATGGCGGCGGTCTCGCGGTCGGCGTACATGATGACCGTGCCATGCACGTTGCGCGCCGCCCGGCCGATCGTCTGGATGAGGCTGGTCTGGCCGCGCAAAAAGCCCTCTTTGTCGGCGTCGAGGATGGCCACCAGCGTGACTTCGGGCATGTCGAGGCCTTCGCGCAGCAGGTTGATGCCGACCAGGACGTCGAACTCGCCCAGGCGGAGATCGCGCACGATGGCGAGGCGCTCGAGTGTATCGATCTCGCTGTGCAGATAGCGCACCTTGAAGCCGTTTTCGACCAGGTAGTCGGTCAGGTCTTCGGACATGCGCTTGGTGAGGGTGGTGATCAGCACACGCTCGTCGCGGGCGATGCGCCGCCGCGCCTCGTTCATGAGATCGTCGATCTGGCCGGCCGTGGGGCGCACCTCGACGGCCGGGTCGATCAGCCCTGTCGGACGGATGATCTGTTCGGCGATGTTGACGCTCTCGCGCATCTCGAACTGACCGGGAGTCGCGCTGACGAAGATGATCTGCGGCACCTTTGTGACGAACTCGTCGAAGCGCAGCGGCCGGTTGTCGAGGGCGCTCGGCAGTCGGAAGCCGTAGTCGACCAGCGTCTGCTTGCGCGAGCGATCGCCTTCGTACATGCCGTAGATCTGGGGCACGGTCATGTGCGATTCGTCGATGAAGACGAGAAAGTCGGGGGAAAGAAGTCGAGCAGGCAGTTGGGCGTGGCCCCCGGCTGCTTGCCGAGCAGGATGCGCGAATAGTTCTCGATGCCGTTGCAGAAGCCCATCTCGCGCAGCATCTCCATGTCGTAGTGGGTCCGCTGCCGCAGCCGATGCGCTTCGAGGACCTTGTCGTGCTCCTCGAACCACGCGCACCGTTCGTCGAGCTCGCGCTTGATCTCGACGAGCGCCCGCTCGACCGCCGGCGGACTTGTGACGAAGTGCGTCGCCGGGTAGATCGCCACGTACGGCGGCTTGTCGATGACCTCGCCGCCGACCGGCTCGAAACGCGTGATGGCTTCGATCTCGTCGCCCCAGAGCTCGACCCGCACGACCGTGTCCTGGTCGGCCGGCCAAAGCTCGAACGAATCGCCGCGCACGCGGAACTTGCCGCGCGCGGGTTCGTAGTCGTTGCGCTGGTACTGGATGTCGACCAGCTTGCGCAGCACGGCGTCGCGGTCGACGTGGTCGCCTGTGCGCAGCAAGACGACGCTCTGCAGGTAGTCGTCGGGTGAGCCCAGGCCGAAGATGCAGCTCACGCTCGCCACGATGACCGTGTCGCGCCGCATGAGCAGGGCGTTGGTGGCCGCGTGGCGCAGACGGTCGATCTCGTCGTTTATGGACGAGTCCTTTTCGATGTAGAGGTCTTGCTGGGGGACGTACGCTTCGGGCTGGTAGTAGTCGTAGTAGCTCACGAAGTACTCGACCGCGCTGTCGGGCAGGAATTCGCGGAACTCGTTGCAAAGCTGCGCCGCCAGCGTCTTGTTATGGGCGATGACGAGCGCCGGTTTGCGCGACCGGGCGATGACGTTGGCCATGGTGAAGGTCTTGCCGGAACCCGTGACGCCGAGGAGCGTCTGGTAGCGGTCGCCCCGCGTCACCCCCTGGACAAGGCTGTCGACGGCCTGCGGCTGATCGCCAGTCAGGTCGTAGGTCGCGGTGAGCTGAAAGGTGTCCGTCATACCGTCAGCGATGGTAGCAGAGCGAACGTATGTTCGCAACGCCTCATTCGTGGGGCACCGGACCGAGCTGCGCCCCGTACGCCCGCCGATAGAGCTTCCGCAGGGTGAGCACCCGGGTCACGTAGTCGCGCGTCTCAGTGAAGGGGATGTCCTGCGGAGTCAGCTTCCCCCCTCCGGTCGTCAACCACGCATCGACGTTGCTTTGACCGGCGTTGTAGGCCGCCACGGCCATCGTCACCGAGCCGTGGTAGTGGTCGAGGAGCTGGCGCAGGTAGTAGCAGCCGTAGAGGATGTTGACCCGTGGGGAGAGGAGGTCCGAGGCGACGAACGCGGTGCCCCCCGTCGTGCGGGCGATGTCCTGCGCCGTCGACGGCAGGACCTGCATGAGCCCGACCGCGCCCTGGTGTGAGCTGACGTTGTCGCGAAAGCGGCTTTCTTCGTAGATGATCGCCGCCACGAGGGCGGGATCGAGCGCGTTCTTGCGAGCCGCCGCCCGGATGGCGTCGGTGTGTGAGAGTGGATACACGGCGCGCAGAAACCAACCCGGCTTGGTGGCCGAGAGAAGCCCCCAGCCGGCGGCCAGCGCGACCAGGGCGAGGCCGCCTATCAGCAGGGAGCGACGCAAGCGGCTAGCGGCCGGGCGGCGCCGCGCGGCGACCACCCTCCGCCAGGATCGACGCGTAGACCTCGCCGACGAAGGCCTTGAGGCCGTCCCGGCCACCCACGTTCTCGAACACAAAGTCGCTGCGCTCCGCCTTTTCGGCCTCGGGCAACTGGCGGGCGGCGCGGCGCGCGAACTCGGAGGCCGTGACCTTCGCCGACAGACGCTTGCGCCGGGCCGCTTGGGGCGCCGTGACGAGCAGGATGAAGTCGAACACGTCGGCCATGTCGGTCTCGAAGAGCAGCGGCACTTCGGCCACCAGGAGTGGCGGCTGCGGTCGGCGGGCCTCTTGCCGGCGCGCCCAGGTGTCGATCAGGCGCTTCACGTGCGGGTGCAGCAGACTCTCGAGCCAGACGAGCTCGCCGGCGTCGTTGAAGACGACCTCGGCGAGCGCGGGCCGGTCGATCTGCTCGTCGTCCAGGATATCGCCCCCGAAGTGGCGCTCCACGCGATTGATGATGGCCTGCTCGGCGAGCAGATCGTGGACGAGCTCGTCGGCCGACACGACCTCGGCGCCGAGCCCGGCGAGGAACGCCGTGGCGGTGGACTTGCCCGAGCCGATACCGCCGGTCACGCCCAGTCGAGGGATACGATGTACGGTCATTGCTCCACGATCATCCACGGGGGCGGCGGACCGCTCTGCGGTCCGCCGCCCCCTGACAGGGTCGATCTGCCTGCTTTACGCTTCGGGAGTCGGCTCGTCGGGCGCTTCGGAGGCTACGTCGGCCGCGGCGTCGGCCGCGGCGTCGGCCTCGGTCGCGGCGGCCTCTTCGGGGCCGTCGTCGGCGTGAGCTTTGGTCTCGTCGGAGCCCGCCGGGAACACCTCGTCGCTCAGACCGAGCGTCGGTGCGTCTTCGGGCTCGTCGGGCGCGGTGGCCTCGACAGACTCACCGGAGGCTTCGGCCTCGGTGGCGACGGCCTCTTCGGCCGCGATCTCTTCGACCACTGCCTCGACCACGGCGTCGGCTACCTCGTCGGCGGCGACGGTCTCGGCGATCTCCTCGGCGACGGCCGCCTCTTCGGCGGCCTCCGTGACGACCTCGGCGGCGAGCGCCTCGTCTTCTTCTGTCACCAGAGGCTCG
>CAWJRV010000006.1:0-94953 GCA_963845355.1 uncultured Actinomycetes bacterium | reverse complement strand
CGCGCCCTGGTCTAGGCTGCGAGCCGGCTTCCGAGACGTCGGTGGGCGTTTGAGCGACGCGCTGACGTGGCCTATACTTCGGCGGCTGGAGCCCGTTCCTCGGTAGCTCAATCGGTAGAGCATTCGGCTGTTAACCGAAGGGTTGTAGGTTCGAGTCCTACCCGAGGAGCCATTTTGAGGCCAGGGGCGGCGGGTTTCGCGACTCGCCGCCCCTGTTCTGCCCATGTTCGCTTCTGCGACGGGAGAACCTCATGGACGCCGGAAGTGCGCGCTCTGCTCAATGGCGGCAGTGCGCCGACCAGCTCGATCGCGAGTTCGGCGGCAAGACCCTGGCCCATTGCGGGCTCCTGAACGGGCAGCAGTTCGCTGTCACCCCCGGAGTCCTGAGAGCCTGCGGAAGCGCGACGCACATGACAGGGCCGCCCGCGATCTGCGAGTACCGGCAGCCGGACGTCTTCCCCGACGAGTTCCTGCATGGCCTCGCGTCTGTCATACGCGCAAACCAGGCGACAGACGGTCCCTGTGTAGGCTGCCGGAATCTCGTTTCAGTCAGGATGCCCCGGCGCTTTGTCCCGCCGCACTTCGCCTCGATATCGCTTCATGATTTCTCCGGCTGTAATTCACGGTGCGTGTATTGTGCCGGCAGCGAGTACTTCCTGCCCGTCGACTACGTCGCGTCTTTCGACCACGAGGTCCTCTTTTCCAACCTGTTCAGCTCCAGGCTCATCAAGTCCCGATCCACGCGCATAGATTGGGGCGGCGGCGAGCCGACGCTCGTCGAGACTTTCGATAAGACCGTGGCCTTTCTTGTTGCCAATCGCATCGCGGAGACGATCAACACCTCAGGAATCAGATTCAGTCCGCAGGTCGAGAGAGCCCTTCAACGGCGGCTTGCGACCGTACGCATCAGCGTCGACAGCGGTACCGACAAGACCTTCGCGACGGTCAAGCGCAATCCGCACTGCGATGACGTCTGGCAGACCGTCACGCGCTACGCGGCGACCGGCGGGCGCCTTGTCGTCAAGTACATACTGTTTTCCATGAACTCCGACATTGCCGAAGTCGAAGCCTTCGTCCAGCGGTGTCGCAAGGCCGGCGTCAAAGAGATCTGCATTTCGGTGGACACTCGCTCCGTTTGGGACCAAAGCCCCAATTCCACGAGAATCTCAGACCAGGAGCTTCGGGCTGCCGCGACACTGTTCCGGCTTGCTCGCGATGCCGGCACCGGGGCGTACTTCGAGTCCATCTGGCCGCCCGAGTTGCTTGCGAAGATCGGCGAGATCGGCGGCTTTAACCCACAGCCCCTCAGCCTTCTGGCCGCCCGAGCGATGCGAAAGGCGAAGCGGTTGGTTCGTGGCACCGTCTGAGGTCTGGCGGGCAGAGTGGTCCTCTCGGCCCGATCGTCACCCCAGGGCGCCCGACCCGGCTCTCCGCGCGCTGGCGTCGCCGCCCGGTCCACGCAGAAGGTAGGCGATACCTACGGCGATCACGGCGCCGACCGGCGGACCGATCAGGTAGACCCACCAGTCGGTGAAGCGCCAGAGGGCGATGGCCGGTCCCAGCGAGCGCGCCGTGTTCATCGAGGCGCCGCTCACCGAGGCGCCGATCATGCCGGCCAGGGCGATGAAGCTGCCGACGCCGAGGGCTGCCCCCCAGCCCACCGATTGGGCGCCCGACGAGCAGCCCAGGATGACGCTCACCAGGCCGGTCGTGAGGACGATCTCCCAGAGCAGGGCGGTCGTAGCGCTGATGCCCGGCCCGGGCAGGGTGAGGCCGGCGTTGCCCTGTTTGCCCAGCAGGGCGACCAGCAGCAGCGTGGCCAGGATGGCGCCCACGAACTGGGCCACGATGTAGAGCGGCACGCGCCGCCAGGGAAAGTCGCCGCGCAAAGCGAAGGCGAGGCTGACGCCGGGGTTCAGGTGGGCGCCCGAGACGGCGCCCATGAAGAGGATGATGCTGAGCACCATCATGGCGGGCGCGGTCACCAGGATGAACTGCGGGATCTGGCTGCCGCCGAACTTGGCGTTGACGATGCCGCCGCCGGCGGCCACGAAGACCAGCATGAAGGTGCCGAGCAGCTCCGAGAACAGGCGGCGCCACTCGTAGCGGTCGTCGCCGAACTCGAGCATGGAGTGGAGCTGGCGCGTTGTGTGGGTCGCCTCTGCTACGGCGACCACCGAGCGGCGGTGCGCCGCGATCTCGGCGTCTGTCGGCGGCGTGGCGCCCGGTGAAGTCTTCTCGCTCTCAGTCATGCTCGCTTCCCCTCTCTGTCGTCACCATTGTTCTCGTCGCCGGCGCAGCGCCGGCTCATTGCGCTGCACCACAGCACCGCGATCTCATCGAGCGCGTCGGCGACGATCCTGTCAGCGGCCCCGGCCCCCGCCCCGGTCGGCGGCCGGGGCCGCCCTGGGACGGTGCGAGCGGTGAGGCGAGACGGTGTCGGCGGGCAAGTCACGGCACCTGGCCCTACGCCGCCATACCTTTCTCGGCTGCCCGATCGCCTGAACCCGGGTCGATGTTCTGGTTCAGATGGAAGAGGTTGCCGGGGTCGTACTTCTTCTTCACATCGACCAGGCGATCGTAGTTGCCGCGGTAGTTCGCCCTGATCGTGCCCTGGTCGTCGCCTGACAGGAAGTTGACGTAGGCGCCCTCCTCCGAGAGGGGCGTGGTGGCCGCGCTGTAGTCGCGGACCCACTTGATGTTGGCTTCGTTGTCGGCCGCATCGGGCCACATGCCGGCGATCACGGTCGCGAAGTTGGCCCCGCGGTAGGCAAAGGCGGTCGCGTCCGTCGCGACGCGCTGCGGAGCGCCGTCGATGGGGTAGATGTGCATCGCCGAGTTCATCGTCGGGATCTTGGGCCCGTGTTCCAGGTGAGCCTCTATGAGGGCGTCGCTGAGCTTCGTGACGAAGTTGGCCTTCCAGTAGTGCTGCAGCCCCGCCGGCACCAGGGCATCGAACGCCCCGTTGAGGGCCGGGTAAGGCATGGGTCCCACGAACTCGGCCACCACCGGAGCCACCTCGTGGATGGGCTTGAACGCCCGCTCGCCCTGGTCGAGGGGGCCGGCCCAGCATCCCACGATGATGATGAAGGTATCGCCGTGGCGATTCTCTGGTATGAACGGCAGCGGCGGCGCGATCTGGAAGGCGGGAAAGCCACCGAACTGCTCGGGGGCGCTGCGAATGAAGTCGCGATAGAAGCGCAGAACGGTCTCGGCCTGGTCGAGCTCGAAGAACATCGGTCCGCCGTAAACTTCCCTGATGGGATGAAGCCTGTACTCGAACGAGGTCACGACGCCGAAGTTGCCGCCTCCGCCGCGCAGCGCCCAGAAAAGGTCCTCGTTCTCCCTGTCGCTGGCCACGAGGAAGCGGCCGTCGGCCGTCACCACGTCTGCCGAGACGAGGTTGTCGGCTGAGAGGCCCAAGCCGCGGGTCAGATAGCCGATGCCGCCGCCCAGAGTCAGCCCGCCGATCCCGGTTGTCGAGATGATGCCGCCCGTCGTGGCCAGGCCAAAGGCGTGGGTGGCATGGTTGAAGTCGCCCCAGGTGGCGCCGCCCTCGGCGCGGGCCGTTCGCCCGGCCGCATCGACCCGAACGCCGCGCATGCCGCCCAGATCGATGACCACGCCGTCGTCGCAGGTACCGAAGCCGGGAACGCTGTGGCCGCCCCCACGCACGGCCAGGTCCAGGTCGCTCTCGCGGGCAAAGTCGACCGCCGCCATGACGTCGCCGACGTCGGCGGCCCTGACGATCAGGCGCGGGCGGCGGTCGATCATGGCGTTGTAGACCGCGCGCCCCTCGTCGTAGCCGGGGTCTTCGGCCGTGATGATCTCGCCGCGGACGCGCCCTCGCAGTTGGGCAATCGTGAGTTCGCTCATATCCCCTCCTCTGTCGCCAGGGATCGCATGCGGAAATCAGCGCTCAAGTCAGCATTGGCTCGGGGGTCACCCCCGTCGCCGTCCCGCCATGCTGCTTCCCTGCAGGAGAGGAGACGACTCCGTTGGCGGCTCGGCCTGTCGTTTAGCAGGCCGGTCGTCCGGGGTCGGTAGCGCGACGCGTTGCAGCCTGGCCGGAGCGACCACGACCGGCACGGTCTGGACCAGATTGTAACCTTCGAAACGTTCCGTCACGGCTGTGATGCGCCTGAGCCACTTCACGCTGGTCATGCCGTACCAACCCGGGAACCGCGGTCGCACCGGTGCGCCGTGCTGGCTCCTTGTGCGTTTACGTTCAGTGATCGGCAACTATCCGGATCTCTCCGGAGGGTGTGTCTCCTTGCGCGTACCCTGCACAATTGGCCCAGATCCTGGCCAATTGTTCAAGGAGGCGCGAAGTAGACGAGCTCGTGCACGTGCACTTCATGATCGAGCGCAGCCAGAAGCTCCGGCTGCGCGAGCTGTCGGCTCGCGACGATCTCTCGATGGCGACGTTCGTCCGCGAAGCGATCGACCACTACCTGCGGGTCGCGGCTGGGCCTACGGCGCTCCAGGTCCGACACGAGATGCTCGAGTCCGTGGGTTCCTTGCCGATCCGGGGCCACGCCGGCGGCGGCGACCGGCCGCCGCGGTCCTTCTGACATGAGTCCCGCGGCAGGCTTCGTCGATGCGGCTCGTCTCGTCACTCTGCTCGACCGCGACGAGCCGGACCACGCGTTCAGCGACCACCTGTTGCGATTCGAGCTGCAGGCCGGGATCGCGCTCGTGACCTCCAACTACGAGATCGTCAAGGCCTCGCTCGAGCTTCAACGCCGGCACGGGATCGACGGGCCGCGTGAGCTTCTGCGCGGGTTCGTGCCATTCCTGCGAGTCGAATGGTGCACGCGCCACGACCATGCCACCGCCGTCGAGGTGCTTCTCGCCGGCGGCGCGGAGGCGGGCGATCTGGTCGACTGCGTGTCGGCCGCGATCATGCGCCGGATCGGCGTCACGGCCACTCCGTGACGCGGAAAGCGGCGCAGAAGGCAGTCAAGTCCGCACTCGGCTCGGGGGAGAGCCGAGGGCGGGGCGGGCGGGTCGGGCGGCTGAAAGCCGCCCGACCCGCCCGCGCTCACCCGCCGCCTCGCGTCGCGCGAGCCTAACGCACCGCAATGCCCCTGGCGTCGGCGGCGGCGGCGATGATCTCCTCGATGCGCTGGGGGGCGCCTTCGGGGAGCGGTAGCGGCCGGTGGGTGGCGAGGATCTCGTCGATCCTCGCCACCGCGCGCTCAGTCTCGCTGCGCGCCTCGGCATGCCAGGCCTCGTAGGAGCCGCGCACGAAGGCGCGCGGCATGAGCAGCTCGCCGTCGCGCAGGTAGCGGCGCGTCTCGCGCTCGGCCAGAAAGTGGCCGCCGGGACCAATGCGGCGCGTCACATCGGCCATCACATGCTCGTCGTCCAAGGCGACGCCGGCTACCAGGCGGTGGCCCTGGCGGATGATCTCGGCGTCGAGCACCAGCTTGGGCAGGTAGAGCAGCTGGGCCGAATCGAGCATGCCGGCGCCGGTCAGCAGGTCGGCGCCGGCGAGCATCGTGGTGAGCGCCATGGGCGCGCCGTCAGAGCCCACCTGAACGCAGAGCTCCTTGGCGTCGGTGCTCAGGCCACAGCTCAGCACCGGAAAGCCGTAGTGGCGGGCCATCTCGACGAGAGCGGTGTTGAGAAGGATCTCCTCGGGACCGGCGGTGGCGTAGGTCGAGGTGCGCATGTCCATGATGCCGGCGTTGCCGACGTAGATGAGCGGGCAGCCCGGCACGGCCAGTTGCAGGATGGTGAAGGCCGCGAGCTCCTCGGCGTTGGTCTGGACGATCGCTCCGGCCTGGGTGATGGGCGCAGTGGCGCCGGCCAGGGCCAGGCTGTAGACGGTGATGGGCACGCCCTGCTCGGCGAGCAGGATGGCTGCCTCGAGACTGTCGGCGTCGTGCTGCAGGGGGCTCACCGGGCAGAAGACGATCGAGAAGATCGGCCGCTGTGGCTGCCAGACGCCACCGGGGCTGGCGGCGGCGAGCATCTCCATCACGTAGGGCACGTCGGCCGGATCGGTGACCTCACCCTCGACGTGCTTGCCGCTGCCGGCGAGCATCGCCTGCAGGCCGCGCAGTGACTGCAGGCGCGCGTCTTCGTCGCAGGGGTAGGCGGTGTACCAGAGCACTCCGATCTCATCGAGCGCGTCGGCGACGATCATCGCTTCGCGCAGGTCCTGGGCGGTCGACGGGCGCCGTTCGCCCGTACGGTGGTCAAGACACATGGCGCCCATGCCGTCGTGGGTGGCATACGAGCGCGTGTGGTCGAGCACCGCGTCCTTACCGGGCTCGCGAGCCGCAAGCAGCACGGTCCTGGGCGCGCGGGCGATGGCCGCCTCGACGAGATCGCCCGGGAACCGGACGATCTGCGTCTCGTCGTCGACCAGGGCGCCCGCGTCTTTGAGCAGCGCCTGGGCCCGGGCCAGCGGCACGCGCACGCCGACCTCGGCGAGCAGGCGCAGGGACTGCTCGTGGACGTACTCGATGGCGGCGTCGTCGAGCAGGCTGAGGCGCGGCCGCAGCTGGGCGCCGGCGAAGCTCATTCGATCACCTCTGCAGACTCGGAAGTGGTCGCGGAAGCTGCTCCGCCGACGTTCGACGCGGGAGCGGAGTCGCCGACGTTCGGCGCCGGCGCCGGCGTGGCCACCGCCAGCAGGTCGCCCTCGCCGACAACGCCACGAGCCAGGTTGCGCTTGCCGATCGCCCAGAAGATGAGGGCCATGACGATCACCGCCGCCAGCGTGCCGAGCGTGACCGTCTCAAAGAACACCCGCGAAGTGCCCCAGCTCGCGACGATGTCGTACTTGCGGCCGAGGGTGTTGTCGATCAGGCCGGGCCAGAGCAGTGAGATGCTGGTGAGCACGACGATGAACTCGGTGGCGATGACGCAGAGCCACAGGCCCACGGCGCCGCCGGGGACGCGGTAGGGCCGGACGCGGTCGGGATACTTGCGGCGCAGCACGATCACGGCCGGGAAGATGAAGGCGTACTGCAGCGCGGTGAGCGAGATCACGATCGAGAGCATCACGGCGAAGAAGTTCGCCAGGCTGCCGCTCGAGATGGTGAAGACGAGGATCACGAACACCGAGCCGACGCCGGCCGAGGCCAGGTTCATGGCGATCGGCGTGCCGCTCTTCGAGAACTTGCCGAGGATGAGCGGCGCCGAGCCGTCGAGGCCGGCCACGGCCTGACAGCGGGCGGCGCCCTGCAGCCAGACGCCGCCGGCGCTCACGATGATGAGGATGATCATGACGCCCATGAGCCAGCCGACCGGTCCGTGGGCGCTGCCGAGCACACCGGCGACGGCGCCGTAGGCGTCGGCGAAACCCGACACGTTCGAGACCGACGAAAGTGGGATGACGAGCAGGATGCCGAACACCAGGCCGAGCACGATCAGGGCCGAGATGAGACCGGAGCGCACGATCATGCCGGGCACGTCGCGCTGCGGGTTGCGCATCTCCTCGCTGGCCGAGTTCGACAGCTCGAAGCCCACGAAGAGAAACTGCAGCAGGCCGATGACGGCGAGAAAGCCGGCGAGGCTGGGCTTGAGGCTGCTCCAGCCGATGGTACCGGCCGGCTTGCCGTTCTTGATGAGAAACCAGACCACGAGACCGAGGAAGATGAACAGGACGGCCAGCCTGACGAACGTGCCGAGGTTGCCGGTCCAGCGGCCGAACTTGAGCTCGATCACCGACAGGCCGACGATCGCCCACACCACGGCGAGGCCGATGACGATCTCCCAGACGGTGCCGATCGACCGGTTGAACATGAGCTTGCTCGAGAGCACGGCGACCGTGGTGGCCGCCAGCGTGCCACCCATCCAGGTGGGGTTGCTCATCCAGTAGAAGGTTGCCGTGACGGCGCCCGGCAGGCGCCCGAAGGCCAGGCGCGGCCAGGCGTACGGGCCGCCTTCGATGGGAAAGGTCGAGCCCAGCTCGGCACTGATCAGGCCGCTCGGGATGAGATACAGGATGATGATGAAGCCGATCCAGAACAGCGTCTCGCCGCCGCCGTAGGCGGCCGTCGAGGCGATCGTGTCGAGGGCGATGAAGGCGGCGATCGTAAAACAGACCAGATCGAAGCGGCGCAGGACCTTGCGGAGCTTCACGCGCTCCTCGGCCATGGCGGTGGCGCCGTGCGGGGCGCCGGTTACGGTCGTGGCCATCTCATACCCCCAGTGTCGGTGAGGCGTGCGGCGCCCCGCCTCGAAGTGGCCCGTGCACGACGGATCCGTGCTCCGGCGCGTCGCGGCCGGCCGCTTGTCTCAGATGCGCTCACGCCGTCGCCTCCCGGGCGACCAGCGCCTTGGCTCTGTCGACCGCCATACCGGCGTTGGCGCCGTAGCCGTCGGCGCCGAGCTCGTCGGCGAAAGCCTGCGTGACCGGGGCGCCGCCGACCATCACCTTGACCTGGTCGCGCAGGCCGGCCTCTTTGAGCGCGGCGATCGTTTGGGCCATGTGGGGCAGGGTGGTGGTGAGTAGGGCGCTCATGCCGACGATCGCCGGCGAGTGCTCGCGGACGGCGGCCACGAACTGCTCGGCGGTGACCCCGGTGCCGAGGTTGACCACCGTGAAGCCGGCGCCCTGCAGCAGCATGCCGACGAGGTTCTTGCCGATATCGTGCAGGTCGCCCTCGACCGTGCCCAGAACGACCGCGCCCAGACCGGCGCCCTCGCCCTCGCCGAGGTGCGGCGTGAGGATGTCGAGGGCGCCCTGCATGGTGCGCGCGCTGAGCAACACCTCGGGGATGAAGCACTCGCCGGAGCGCATGCGCGCCCCGACCACGTCCATGCCGGGCAGCAGGGCGTCGTCCAAGATCTCGCGGGCCGGCGTGCCGCCGGCCAGCAGGGCCTGGGTGAGGGCGTTCACCAGGTCGGCGTTGCCGGCGATCAGGGCCTGTGTGAGTTGCTCCTTCATCTGGTTTCCTTTCGAACGTGCGTCCGGGTCGGGCGACTCAGTCGTCTGCGCCATATCGGGCGCTGCCATGCCGGCCACCGCGCTTCAGCCGACGCCGACCAGGCGGTCGGTCTCTTCGACGATGGCGCGGAGGCGCTGCTTGACGTCGTCGTCCAACTGCACCGGCTGGTAGTCGGTGAGCACTTCGCGGGCGCGGGCCAGGCAGCGGGCGTGCAGGTCGGTGGAGCCGCGCTCCTCCCAATCCTCGCGCACGCGGCGGTCGAGGAACTCGGGCTGCGAGAGCTCGCGCATGTGGCGCAGGGTGGCGTCGAGCGAGAGAAAGTCGCCTAAGGCGCCCACCTGGGCGATGTCGTCGATGGCCAGGGTCTCGTCTGAGACCGTGATGCCGCCGACGCAGTGCTTGATCATGCGCGCGAACTCGTTGTCCATGACGAACTGTCCGCAATCGAAGGTGACGCCCGACTCGATCATTCCCGAACCGTAGATCAGGTTGGCTCCTGCCAACGCTGCCATGATGCCGGTGAGGGTCTTCTCGTGGCCGACCTGCGCGTCACCGAGTTTGGAGTCTGCCTACAACCCGGCGACGAAGCTGGGGAGAAGGTAGCGCCGGGCCATCTGAGCCACCGCGGCGCTGATCATGGCGAGCTCGGGCGAGCCTACGCAGGCGGCCGCGAGCTTCAGGTCCATGGCCGTCGTGGAGCTGCCGTAGATACAGGGCGCGCCACGCTCGGTGATCTGGGCGAGGGTGATGCCCGACAGCACCTCGGCGTTGTGGGTGACCAGTGTGCCGGCCAGCGTGACCGGCGACGAGCCGCCGGCCATGGCCATGCTCAGGATGTTGTTGGGGATGCGCCAGCGGGCCGTCTCGATGATCACCTCGGTGGCCTCGTGGGGCAGCTTGAGCGGACTCACCGGGCAGACGCCGTTGTAGACGATCGGGCGGCGGCGCAGCTCGTCTTCGCCGCCGACGATCTCCGCCGCCATGCGAAAGATGGCCTGAGTCTCGACGCGCGACAGCGGGCCGATGCCGATCGGCTTGGTCGTGTTCAGGTACTGCGCCTCGGCGTTGTGCACGGCGCAGGTTTCGGGCGGCACGTCCTTGGCGCCGACGGCGATCTCGTGCGTGTCGATGTCGGAGAGATAGTCGTTCAGGCGGGCGATGTCGGCGATGTCGGCCTTGGTCGAGTCGCGCAGCTCGCCGGTCCACGGGTCGACCACCCTGATGCCCTCGCTGAAGTTGGTGAAGGCGACGCGGCCGGGTTCGAGCACGATGTCGTTCTTCGGGTCGCGCCCGCAGAGCACGAACTTGCTCGGCGCCGAGCGGATGGCGTCTTCGACCACGTGCGGCGGCAGGCAGACGATGTGACTCTCGCGGTCGACGTCGCAGCCGCCGTCGGCGAAGATGTCGAGCGCCTCGTCGGCTTCGACGAACACCCCGGTGCGTTCGAGCACCTCGAGGCTGGCGAGGTGGATGTCGTTCAGCTCCGACTCGGTGAAGACGTTGAGGCTGAGGCCGCCGCTGCGCGGCCGCCCGGCGAACAGGTTGCGTTTCACACGGATACCTCCGGTAGGGAATCGCTCGCGGCGCCGCGCCGGTGCGACGAGGCGATGTGCTCGCTGAACTTCTGGACGGAGTTGATGGGCACGTCGAAGACCTCGCTGATGTGGAACTTGGCCTCGATGGCGCCCGGTTCGCTCGGGTAGGTGAGCTCCTGGACGGGGATGAGTCCCAGCCCGAACTCGCGGCGCACCTCGTGCATGACGAGCGGGTCGGAAAGCTCGGGCGGGCTCACGCCGAGCCGCCCGGCCACGTGTGCCTTTGCCTGATCCAGACGCATCCCTCGGGTCATCTGCATGCGGGCCACCAGATCTCCGGCGGTTCGCATTCCCCCCATGCCCGAGGCGAGCGCATGGCTGCAGGCCATGCCCAGCGGGTCGCCGACACCCACCTACAAACCGTCGAGTCGCCCGACCTGGCGCATGGCATGAGATACGCGGGCGACGGCGTCGGCCGGCGGGTACGGGGTCATCGGCACGCCGCCGACGCCCATGCCGACGTTCATATGGACCGGGATCTCGGCTTCGGCGACGCAGGGCTTGACGATGGTCAGGGCGCGGGCCACGTTCCAGGCGACCGACTTCGTGGTGTTGACGTTGACGGCCGGCCCGAACATGGTGACGCCGGCCTCGGCGGCCACCTTGACCAGGTCGCGCGGCCACATGCCGGCGAGGCGCCGGCCGTGGAACTCGAGCCGGCCGTGCATACCGAGCACGAACTCGCTCGCCATGCCGAGCTCGATGCCTATCTCGGGGTGTCTGCTCTTGATCTCCTCGACGGCCCTCAGGGCCGCCAGAAGGTCGGCGTCGCCCGCGGCGCCGGCGGTGTCGAAGTCGAGACCGTCGGCGCCGGCTTCGATCATGCCTTCGCCGACGAAGACCATGTCGCGCACGGCCTGTTCCATGGCCTCTTCCTGGGCCGCCCGGGCTTCGTCGATGCGCCCCAGAGGCATGAGCTCGGACCAGTTCTCCACCGGGCCGTCGGGCCGCGAGTAGCGGCCCAGGTCGGGCATGGCGCCGTACTGCAGCGGCGCCACCATGTTGAGCTGCGCCGACTTCATGGCCTGGGCCTCGAACGAGAGGATGGTCTTGATCGCCTTGTAGGAGTAGTCGATGTGGTAGAGCTCGATGATGTCGGCGCCGCGGTGGCTCTGGTAGCTGTAGAGCTCGTCGAGCCGCGTGCCCGAGTCGAAGTTGCCCGAGCCGTCGCACGACAGCACGAGCTCGTCGCCTACGTCGACGGCGCTGAACTTGGCGTTCGAGGAGAAGATCGCCAGGAGCTGCTCGAGCTCGTCGGCCGCGAGCGGCTCGGTCTTGGCCTTCTTGGCGCCCAGCGCCGTCGCCTCCTCGAGATCGGCGCGGATCTCGCTCGGCGTCATGCGCACGAGCGAGCCGTCGCCCAGACGCGTCGTCACGCTGTGCTCCATAGGATCCCTCCTGGCCGTGTCCGCCGCTGCCGTTCCAGCCCGGCGGCCGGCGCCGTTCCAGCCCGCCCGTCGGTGACGTGATTTCAGTCATCCGGATAAATGACTCGTGTGGTATTCTATGGGCGGTCGGGGGGCTGTCAAGCGCGGGAGCAGGCGTCGTCGGGGGGGAGTGTCGGCAGCGCTCAACCGCCGTCGCCGGCTGTGTATATACTGCGGAGCCGACACGAGGAGGGGCGCTTTTGTCACGTGAGATCAAAACGACGCGCCGCTGGAAGGTGGGTGGCCGGCCGGCCGCCGGCGCCGACCCTGCCGCCGACCTGTCGCCCACCGCCGCCCGCATACTCGAGGCCAGCAAGCGCCTGCTCGACGAGCGCGGCTTCGTCGGTCTCACCTTCGAAGCGATCGCCGCAGAGGCCCACGAGAACAAGGCCAGCATCCGCTACCACTTCGGCAACAAGGCCGGCCTCATCGAGGCGCTGGCCGACTCAGTGGTTCACGACGACAACGTGGCGCTGCTCCGGCGATTGCGCGACCCTGGCGGCGCGGCCGATCGCGTCGGCGTGATGCTGGCCATGCATCGGCGTACGACCAAAAGTCAGCAGGGCTACCGGCGCTTCTGGGACCTGTTCCCGCAGCTCGTGCGCAACGAGGAGCTGCGGCCCCGCATGGCCGAGCTCTACCGCTGGTACCGCGACCTCGACGAGTGGGCCCTGGCGCCCGACGCGAGCGCCGAGCTCAAGCGCCAGCTCGATCCTTTGTGCGCTATCACGGTGGCCGTCTGCGACGGCCTGGCCGAACAGGTCGCCGCCGACGGCGAGTTCGACGTCGACGCGGTGTTCGACTACTGGGAGGGCGTCGTGCGCGAGCTGCGCGAGCGCGCCTTCAGGGCCGCCGGGCTCGAGCCCGAAGAGACGCAGCCGGCCTGAGCGCCGGCGCGGGGGAGGACGGCGCTCCGATGACGGGCGACCACCCATCGCCCCAGGTCCGCTGGCAAGAAGTTGTAATTTACAACTTCTTGCCAGCGGAGCGACCTACACCCCGGTCATCTCGCGCGCCACGACGCTCCCGGGGTTCCCGCTCTACCCCAGAATAAGCCGCTGCGGGTCGACTTCGTCGCGCAGGATACGCAGCTCCTCAGCAGTGGGCGGCTGCGCGTCGACAGCGCGTGAGACGTCGAGGGCAAAGCCGGTGTTCTCGAGCACCTGCGCGTCGCTTACGCCAGGGTAGCGCTCGGCCAGATACATCTCGTGGCCGACCTCGTCGAAGCGCAGCACGCAGAGGTCGGTGACCACGGCGAGCGGGCCGCCGCGGGCGAAGCCCGCCCTGGCCCGCGAGTCGCCGCCCTCGAGCCAGCCGGGGCTCGTCAGGTAATCGAGCTTCTCGACGAACTTGCGGCGCCCGTGCTCCATGAAGACGATGAAGGCCGAGGCCAGCGAGGCCGCGTCGCAGGCGCCGCCGCTGCCCGAGAAGCGTACCTTGGGGTGCTCGTAGTCGCCGATGCAGGTCGAGTTGAGGTTGCCGAAGCGGTCGATCTGGGCGGCGCCCAGAAAGGCGATCGTGTGCAGCCGCGGGCTGGCGATGTACGAGAAGGCCTCGATGATGCCGGCATTGATGCAGGTGCCGTCCATCACCCGCGGGTCGGCGACGGCCAGCGGGATCTCGTCGAGCGAGGGGTCGATGCCGCCGGTCTCGACGAAGACCGTGCTGGCCGGCGCGTGGATGCGTTTGGCGCAGCCGGCCGCCAGCAGGGCCACGCCGGTGCCGGCGAACAGCACGTCGCCGTCCGAGATGAAGCGGCCGGCGGCGATCGCCATCATCTCGCGTGGGGTGAACTGCAGGGCGACGGTGGCGTCGCCGGCCATCGCGTCACCCGTCATCGCGTCGCCGGCCATCGCGTCGCCGGCCATCGCGTCGTTGAGCCTTGCGTCGCCTGTCATCGCGTCACCTCCATCTCAGCGTCGGTCCAGGCCGATGGCGTAGCCGCGCACCGGGTCGGCCTTTATGCGGGCGAGCTGCTCCTCGCCGACCTTGGCGATGTACTCGTCGTGGCCGGCGAGCCCGTAGACCCACTCGTCGAGAAAGCCATGCCAGGCATCGTCGTCGCGGGCGCGGCGCTTGTAGTCGTTCAGGAAGGCGGGGTCGTAGTCGTAGAACAGGCGGCAAGCCGTGGGGTGGGCGCCGTAGGGGGTGAGCACGACGGCGTCGACCAGAAACGGCGGCAGCGCGTTCTGGTCTGAGTCTGCGCGCAGCGTCGCGGCCGGCACGATCTCCTCGCAGGTCACGACCACCGCCTTGGCGGCCTTGGCCTGCTCCAGGTCGGCGAAGGTGAGGCCCTTGATGCGCACTGTGCCGTCGTCGGCCACCGTCTGGGCGTGTACGACGGCCAGGTCGGGCGAGAGCGCGGGCAGCAGGACGACGTCGTCGCTCTCGCCGTCGAAGGGGTCGGGCATGACGATGAGCTTGTCGAGGGGCAGGCCCTCGGCCGCGCGGTAAGCCGGCGAGAAGCCGGTCCGGCGCACGAGGTCGGTGTGCAGCCCTGACTTGGTCGGGATGAAGGGCACGTGCAGCGCCCCGGCCAGAAAGCGCAGCGCCATCTGGTAGTTGGAGTAGTCCTCGACTTCGATCTCGCCGCGCTCGACCGCCTTGCGAAACCGGATACAGGTCGGGGCGAAGCGGCCGTTACCGCCGTAGGCGATCTCTATGCGGGCCACACAGCCGGCGCCCACGAGGGTGTCGAGCGCCTGGCCGTTCGAGTGGGCCACGATGTGCAGGTCGCGCACGCGGCGGCGCGCCATCTCGTAGACGAAGGCCATCGGGTTGCGGTTGATGGTAAAGCCGCCGAAGGCCACCTGGGCGCCGTCGAAGACGAACCGTTCCACCGCCTCGGGGAGGCTCATGAGCTTGCCACCGATGCCGGGCCGGTCGCCGGCCGTCGGGCCGCCCCCGGGCCGCTCACCGCCCGCCCGCTCGCCGCCCGGCCGTTCGCCGCTCTTGGACGATGGGGACACTGCCGCCCTCCTTTCCGCCTCGCCTGCCGTTTTGGCCCGTCGGTGCGGGCCGCCCGCAAGAGACGCGAAAGCCCCCAGGCAGCCGAACGACGCTCGCTGGGGGCCCGTGGCCGCGCTGGCCGGCCGGTGAAACGGCTTGGTCCAAGCCGCGGATGCAGCGTCCCCATCCTACCGCTCGCCGCCGGGAGCGCAAGCGTCGCATCGGTCTGCCACCGGCTGTAGACTTGCAACTGATGGACAGCTATCTCTTCTCGGGCTACGCGCGCCTGCCGCAGGACGTTTCTCACCAGAACGTCCACCGCCGGGTCGGCCTTGTGGTCGAGGTCGACGCCGACGGCGTTGTGACGGCCTGCTCGAGCACCCTCCTCATGGATCTCGCCCGCGACTTCTTCGCGCGGCTGCTGATCGGACGATCGGTGGTCACCGAGCGCGACCAGATCGAAGCGGCCATCCACGAGTACTACCTGGGCCACTCGAAGGCCGCCCTGCTGTTTGCCCTGCACCAGGTCTTCGAGGCCGTCGACCAGTCGCCGCGCTTCGGCGCCAGGGGCCACGGGGCATAAGCGCGGGCGATAACGTTGGACGCGGCGGCACGTTGTCGCCGCCCCGGCGGCCCGTATATGATGAGCAAGAAGCTGCACACATGGCTTGATGGCGGTCCTTCGGCCGCCGTCGCGACGGCCGTGAGCCCCCAGCAAGCGCATGAGCGCATCTCGGGGGCTTTTCTGCTTTCTGGGGAGCGCCCGCGCTCAGGGGTGTGAGCGAGGCGGCCGGTCAGCGGTCGCCCAAAGGAGGAGCCGATGGACTTCAGGTACTCGACCGAGCAGACCCTCTACCGGCAGGCCATTCGCGAATGGCTGACCAAGAATCTCGAGCCGCGCGCCCGCGCTATCGACGAGGCCGAGGACGGCATTCCCGACGACATCACCGCCGGCATGGCCGAACTGGGCATGTTCGGGGTGACGATCCCCGAGGAGTACGGCGGCATGCCGCTGCCCGACGACGAGCGGCTGATCTACGCCATGATCACGATCCAGGAGATCGCGCGCGCCGACCTCAGCATGAGCACCCCCGTCTACACCCTGCTCACCATCGGCTGGTCGTACATCATCAACCGTTACGGCACCGACGAGCTCAAGCAGGAAGTGCTGCCGGCCGTGGCCGCCGGCAAGGCCTTCGCCGGCATCAACACCACTGAGCCCGGCGGCGGCTCCGACCTCAGCGCCATCAAGACCATCGCTCCGTGGAACGAGGCCAAGCAGGCCTTCATCCTGAACGGCGAGAAGGCGTACGTCAGCGGCCCCAAGGAGTGCGCCAAGTGGGGTCCGCCCAGCGGCCACTGCACGCTCGTGAAGACCGACCCCAACCAGGGCCACAAGGGCATGACCTTCATCTGGGTGCCCGCCCATCTGCCCGGCATCTCCTACACGACCTACAAGGACATGGGCCGCATGGGCCTGTCGACCGGCGGCTGGATCTACAAGGACGTCGAGCTGCCCCGCAAGTACGTGCTGGGCGAAGAGGGCAAGGGCTTCTACGTCAACATGGACGGCTTCAACGCCGCCCGCGTGCTGGTCGTGGCCGCCTGCCTCGGCGGCGCCGAAAGGGCGCTCGAGATCAGCGGCGAGTACACCGCCCAGCGCACCACGTTCGGCAAGCCGCTCGGCAAGTGGGAGGGCATCTCGTTCGAGATGGCCGACGACTGGATGCAGCTCGACATGCTCAAGCTCAATCTGCTGCGCGGCGCCTGGATGATCGGTCAGGAGCACACCAACCCCGGCCAGTTCGGCCGCAAGGAGATCAACAAGATCATCAGCACCTGCAAGTGCCTGGCGCCCACCCTGTGTCACGACATCGCCCGGCACGGCATGATGTACCACGGCGCCTTTGGCTACACCAAGGAGACCCCGCTCGAGATGCTGTTGCGCGGCGTCATGAGCTACGAGGTCGGAGCAGAGGGCGGTCTCATGATCATGCGCGGTATCATCGCCCGCGACGAGTGGGGCGACACGCACAACCCGTTCAAAGACTAGGCGCGCAACGAAGCTACGCACGCCTGAGCGATGACGACGAAGTCGATCGACGGTACTAGGCGCGCAACGAAGCTACGCACGCCTGAGCGTCAACGACGAAGTCGATCGACGAACTAGGCGCGCGACGAAGTCACGCAAGCCGGCGGCGGCGTGCCGCCGCCGCCGGCTGCTCCGGCCTGAGGGAGGCGGGTGACATGGAGAAGGTCGAATGCATCGTGGTCGGCGGCGGGCTCGCCGGCTTGGCGGCCGCCTACGGCCTGGCCCGCGACGGCGTCGAAGTCATGGTGCTCGAACGCGGCAACTACGCCGGCGCCAAGAACGTCACCGGCGGCCGTCTCTACGTACGGCCGCTGCGGCGCGTCTACCCCGAGCTCTGGGCGGAGGCGCCGTTCGAGCGGCCCGTCACCCGCGAGATCATCACCATGCTGGGCGACGGCGCCGCCACGACGGTCGAGCTCGCCTCTGAGCGGCTCGCGGGCCCCACGCCGCAGTCCTACACGGTGCAGCGCGCGCGCCTCGATCAGTTCCTCGCCGACAAGGCCACCGAGGCCGGCGCCATGATCGTCACCGACATGCAGGCCGACGAGCTGCTGCGCGACGGCGACAAGGTGATCGGCGTGCGAGCCGGCGACGACGAGGTCGGCGCCGAGGTGACGATCGTCGCCGAGGGCGTCCTGGGACTGACGTCGGGCGGCGCGGGGCTGCGTGAACAGCCCCGCGCCGCCGACCACGCGGTCGGCTTCAAAGAGGTCATCGAGCTGCCGGCCGGCACGATCGAAGACCGCTGGCGCCTGAACGAAGGCGAGGGCGCCGCCCAGCTCTTCATGGGCACGGTCACGCGCGGCATGACCGGTGGCGGCTTTCTCTACACCAACCGCACCTCGGTCGCGCTGGGCTGCGTGGTCAGCATGGAGCAGATGCGCGCCCGCGGCGACGGTCTCGAGGCATGGCAGCTCCTCGACGAGTTCAAGGCGAACGCCCAGATCAAGCCGCTCGTGCGCGGCGGCGAACTCGCCGAGTACTCGGCCCACGCCGTGTTCGAGGGCGGCCTCGACAAGCTGCAGCGGCCTTACGGCGACGGCTATCTGCTGGCCGGCGAGGCCGCCGGCTTTGCCCTGAACGCGCTGGTCACCGTTCGTGGCATGGACCTCGCCATCGCCTCGGGTTGGGCGGCGGCGCGGGCGGCCCTGGCCGCCCGCGCCGCCGCCGACTCGTCGGCCGCCACCCTGGCGGTCTACGAGCGCTTTCTGCGGGAGACCTTCGTCATGCGCGCCATGGATGCCGGCCGCGGCGTGCCGCAGGCGATCGAGAACCGTCGCCTGTTCAGTGAGTATCCGGGCGCCGTCGGGCGCTTTCTCGAAGGCTTCTTCACGGTCGACGGCGACGACGCGGCGACCCTGCTGCGCACCGGCCTGCGCGGCGCGCGGCGCGAGTTCCTCAAGGTCGAGACGCTCAAGGACCTCTGGTCCCTGCGCAAGGTATGAGGTGATGCCGTCGTGAGCGAGGAAACCGATCAGCGGAGCGCCGCCGGCTCCGCGTCTGAGAAAGCCGCGGCGCCGGCGCCAGCAGGCTTCGCGCCGGCGCCGGGCGGCCCTGGGCGGCCGAAGCCCGGCAGCGTCGACGCCAAGCTCGGCGTCAACGTCTTCAAGCTCGACCAGCAGCCCCACATCGAGATCGACCTCGAGACCTGCCGTACGGTCTGCACTGAGCGCGTCTGCCTGCGGGTGTGTCCCGCCGACCTGTACGAGCCCAACGACGAAGGCGACATGACCGTCAACTGGGAGGGCTGCCTCGAGTGCGGCACCTGCCTGATCTGCTGCGACGAGAAGGCGCTGCGCTGGCACTACCCGCGCGGCGGCTTCGGTGTGCAGTACCGCATGAGTTGAGGGGCGGGCGGGCGGCGGGCCGTACGGCCCGCCGCCCGCCCGCCCCGGACCCTGACCGAACGCGACCGCCGGAGGTGTGACGTCCGTGGACATCGCTGTGTGCGTGAAGACCAACCCCGACCTGCAACTCGTGCGCGTCAAGGACCGCGTGCCGGTGCTCGAGGCGGTGCCCTTCAAGGTGGGTGACCTCGAAAAGAACGCCCTCGAGGCGGCGCTGCAGCTTCGTGACGCCGCCGGCTCCGGCCGCATCGTGGCTGTGGCGGTCGCCCAGGGCGACCGCAAGCCCCGCGAGACCATCAAGGAGGCTCTCGCGATCGGCGCCGACGAAGCCGTCATCGTCGCCGACCCCGTGCTCGATGTCACCGATCAGGCGGCGGTGGCTCTGGCCCTGGCGCGGGCGCTCGAGAAGTCGGGACCCTTCGACCTCGTGCTGTTCGGCGAGGGCTCGACCGACGGCTACTCCGGCCAGGTACCCTCGCGGGTCGCCGAGCTTCTCGGCCTGCCCGAGATCGGCTACGCGCGCAAGCTCGAAGCCTCGCCGGCGGGCCTGCGCGCCGAGCGCACCATGGGCTCGTCGATCGAGACGCTCGAGGCGCCGCTGCCCGCGGCCGCCACCGTGGTGAGCGAGGCAAACGAGCCGCGCATTCCCTCGCTCATGAGCATCATGAAGGCCGGCAAAAAGCCGGTCGCCGAGCTCTCGCTTGCCGACCTCGGCCTCGATGCCGCCGCGCTTGCGCCGCGCCGCGCCGTCCTTTCGAATCTGGCCGAGGAGCAGTCGCGCAAGCACGTGCTGTTCAGCGGCGAGCCGGCCGAACAAGCCGAAGCCCTGTTCAACGCGCTGGTCGCCGAAGGCGTCCTGGGAAGGTGAGGGCGATGACTGCGATCCTCGTTTATTCAGAACAGCAGGACACCGCCTGCGAGCTCCTGGCCGCCGCCCGCGAGCTGGGCCCTCAGCTAGGCCTGACCGTGTGCGCCGCGGCGCTGGGTGCCGGGGCAGCGGCCGCAACCCCGACGGACGCCGCCGATCCGGCTGCTTCCGCGGCCCTCGCGGCGGGTGTGCTGGCCGCACACGGCGCCGCGCCCATCTACGTCTGTGACGATCCCGCTCTCGCCGGCCTCGACACGGCCGTCGTCGCTCAGGCTCTCGCCCACATCGTCGAGCAGGCCGGCGCGAGCGTCGTGCTGCTGGGCTCCACGCGTCGTGGCCGCGAGCTCGGCGGCCGCCTGGCCCAGCGACTGGGCGCCGGCTGCGTCACCGACGCGACCTCGCTCGCCGTCGAGGACGGCCGGCTGGTCGCCGGCCGCTACAACCTCGGTGGCGCCACGGTGCAGCGCGAAGTTGTCGACACGGCTGTGCAGGTCATCGCCGTCATGCCGAAGATCTTCGACGCCGGCGAGCCCGCCGGCGCGGCTGCCGGCTCATCGACCGGCGCAACCACCGACCCGACCGCCGGTGCTGCCGCTGACGTCGTGACCGAGGTCTCGATCGAGTTCAGCGCACCGGCCGCAAAGCTGGTCGCCCAGCGGCCCAGGGGTGGCGAGGCCGTCGACCTGGCCGCGGCCCCGCGCATCGTCGGCGTGGGCCGCGGTCTGGCCAAGCGCGACGACCTGCCGGTCGGCGAGGGGCTGGCCGCGGCCCTCGGGGCCGAGCTGGCCTGTACCAAGAGTCTTGCCGACTTCGGCTGGTTGCCCGAAGACCGCATCGTCGGACTCTCCGGCGCCAAGACCGCTCCCGACGTCTACCTCGCGGTCGGCGTCTCCGGTCAGGTGCAGCATACGGTCGGCATCTCCCAGGCCAGGATCATCGCGGTGATCAACCAGGACAAGGACGCGCCGATCTTCGGCCTCGCCGACTACGGCGTGGTGGGCGACCTCTACAAGGTCGTGCCCGCTCTGGTCGAGCGCCTCAAGACTCAGGGGTAGCGCCGCGCGAGAGCCTTGCGGGGCCCGAGAGGCCGGCGCGTCTGCGACGCGCCGGCCTCTCTTTTTGCTGAGCGCTCGATCGTGTGTTCGCCGGGTGAGCCGCTGAGCCGCTGAGCCCGCTTAGCCGGGCGGCGTGCGCTCGTCAACCGCGTCGACGCGGTCGGTCAAGGGGGGGAGGGGACGGAGCTGTCAGGTCGTAGGCGGTCTCGCCGTGGAGCTCCTGGTCGAGGCCGGCGATCTGCACCCTGCCCGGCACGTGGACGGTGGAGACCAGATCGATGACCTTGAGGATCGCGAAACTGACACCGAAGGCGTAGGTGACGGTGATCGCCACGCCGATCAACTGCAGGCCGAACTGCCTGCCGTTGCCGGCGATCAGGCCGTTGTGGCCGCCGACCGAGGCGTAGGCGAACCAGCCCACGAGCACCGAGCCCAGCAGGCCGCCGATGCCGTGCACGCCCCAGACGTCGAGCGAGTCGTCCCAGCCGCGATAGGCGCGCAGGTGGGTCGCACCGTAGCAGATCCAACCGGCGGCGAGGGCGACGAAGGCCGCCGCCCAGGTCGGCACATAGCCGGCGCAAGGGGTCACGGCCACGAGGCCGGCGAGCACGCCGGTCAGGGCGCCGACCATGCTGGCCTTGCCGACCCGCACCCAGTCGGTGAACATCCAGACGAGCATGGCCAGGCCGCCGGCGATGAAGGTGTTGACGAAGGCCTGCGCGGCCATGCCGTTGGCGTGCATCACGTTGGCCGGGTTGTCGCCGAGCCACCCGAACCACAGCAGCCCGAGACCGATCGCGATCAGCGGGATGTTGCTCGGGCGCTCGTCTTCGCCGGGGGCGAAGACGCGCTTCTTTATCACGTAGACAGAAGCCAACGCGGCAAAACCGGCGCTGGCGTGGACGACCATGCCGCCGCCGAAGTCGAGCACGCCCCACTGCTGCAGAAAGCCGCCGCCCCAGATCCAGTGGGCGAGCGGCACGTAGACCAGCAGGCTCCAGGCCGTGAGGAAGGCGAGGTAGCTCTTGAACGGCACGCGGTCGGCGAAGGCGCCGGTGATGAGCGCCGGCGTCAGGGCGGCGACCGTGAGCTGGAAGACGAAGAAGGCCAGGAAGGGGACGGTCGGTGCGTACTGCGGGTTGGGAGCCTGGCCCACGTTGTTCAGGAAGAAGTAGTGCAGGTTGCCGATCACGCCGTGGACGTCGGGGCCAAAGGCCAGGCTGAACCCGCAGATGATCCAGATCAGGGTGACGACGCCGAGGCTGACGAAGCTCTGCATCATGATGGTGATCACGTTCTTGTTGCGCACGAGGCCGCCGTAGAAGAACGCCAGGCCCGGCGTCATGATGGCCACCAACGCGGCACAGAGAAGAACGAATGCGGTGTCGCCGGGGTTGATATGACTCATGGCGGACGTGCCCTCCTTGCAGGGTCCGGCTCCGGCGCGGCGCGGTCCCGGGGTGCGCTGACGCGCGGACCACCGGGGCCGGGTCGTCCCGCAAGACGGACATTCGCGGCGCCGCGCACTGTCGCGACGGCGCACCCCAACCGCCCTCAACCCTCGCTGCGGCCGGCTTGCCGGTCAACCCGCCATGTGGCGTGGCGTGGCCCGCTCCGTAGTACGTTTTGGCTGCAAAACAAGAGGGCGGGGCGAAAGCTTTGCAAGCTTTCGCCCCGCCCCAGTGAGCGGTTCGTTCGCACGGCGCGTATGTGACCAAGACCGGCACTGCTGCCGCCGGTCTTAGGGCCACGCCGCCCGTGCTGGCGCGGCCCTTAGATCAGGTCGTAGGCCGCCTCGCCGAACTCCGCATCGTCGAGACCCTTGAGCTCGACCGAGTCGGGCACGCGGATCGGGTCGAAGAGGTTGATCAGCTTGAGGATGAGGTAGGTCGCCACAAAGGCATACGCCGCCACGACCACGGCCGTCGTGACCTGCCAGCCGAAGAAGTGCCAGTGGCCGGTGATCAGCCCCTGGCCGCCGGTCGGGTTGACCGTATAGGTGGCAAACACGCCGAGCAGGATGATGCCCAGCGTGCCGCCGACGCCGTGGGCAGCCCAGACGTCGAGGGCATCGTCCCACTTGACCTTGCGGACGAAGACGACGGCGAAGTAGCACAGCGACCCGGCCGACACGCCGATCACGAACGCAGCCCAGGTGGGCACATAGCCCGCGCAGGGTGTGACGGTGGCGAGGCCGGCCACGGCGCCGGTGAGGGCACCCACCAGACTGGGCCTGCCGTCCTTCCACCAGCCGATGGCAAGCCACGTGCACATGGCGATCGAACCGGCGATGTCGGTGTTGACCCAGGCCTGGGCGGCGAAGCCGTTGGCGGCGTTTCCGTCGCCGCCGTTGAAACCGAACCAGCCGAACCACAGCAGGCCGGTGCCGAGGGCCACGAAGGCCACGTTGTGGGGCAGGCTGCGCTCGCCGGGGGCGAACTTGCGCTTGCCCACCACGAACACCGAGGCGAGGGCCGCATAACCGGCGCTCATGTGAACGACGGCGCCGCCGGCCCAGTCACGCACGCCGTGCTGGGCGAGCCAGCCGCCGCCCCAGATCCAGTGCACGAACGGGATGTAGACGATGATGCTCCACAGCACGAGGAACCAGAGGTAGCTCTTGAACTTGACGCGGTCGGCGAAGGCGCCGGTGATGAGCGCCGGGGTGATGATGGCGAACATCTCCTGGTAGACGAAGTGCGCCTGGGCGGGGATGGTCGGGGCCCAGGGGCCAGGAAGCTGGCCTACATGGTTAAGCAGCGCCCAGTGAAAGTTGCCGATGACCCCGCCTACGTCGCCCGAGAAGGCCAGCGAGTAGCCGAAGAACACCCAGATCGTGGTCACGACGCCCATCGAGATGAACGACTGCATCATGATCGCCAGGAAGTTCTTGCGGCGCACGAGTCCGCCGTAGAAGAATGCGAGACCGGGCGTCATCAGCGCGACTAGTGCCGCGCAGATCAAGATGAACGCCGTATCCCCCGAGTTGACATGCCCCACCATTCCACTCCTCCTTGGAGTTCGCCCAGAAAGTGAGGAGGAGCAGGCGTAGGAAGGCGTTCACTATGGCCAAGCTGCCCCCTCTCCCCATGAGCACTAGTGCGAGCACCGGGGGATCATCCTCGACCCCGGTGACTCCCGATTATGACCAGTCTCCAACTTCGCCGGGCCGTCCGCAAACCGCGCGCATGGACGGAACGGACAACTGCACCGCCCGTTGCTATACGAGACGCTTCGCGCGTCGTTTGCGCGAGCGCCTCGCCCGCCGGCCTGCGGCGATGCGATCTGCCGCTGTCCGACCCGCGCGCGGCGTCATACAATCCCTGTGCCGCGTGCGCTCTCGCGATGGGGCAGAGCGCATGCTGGTCGCGTGGGCCTATAGCTCAGCTGGTTAGAGCAGCCGACTCATAATCGGCCGGTCGCAGGTTCGAGTCCTGCTGGGCCCACCACGTTGTCATTTCGACAATGTTTCTCGCTGCAAATCGCGGAATTCAGCCCCACCGGTCGCCTATCCGTTCGCCGTTTCGAGTGTGGGCATCTGCCCGGCGTGGATCGGCCACGTCGTGCCGAGCCTTAGGGCACGGATTTGACCAGTTCGCGGACCCGAGTTACTGTGTGAGCGCTCACTCACATCTATGAGGAGGTCTGCGTGCCCGTCATTTCCACTGAGCGCCTTACGCGACGCTTCGGCGACGTCGTGGCGCTGCGCGACCTCGATCTCGAGATCTCGGGTGGGGGCGTGGTCGGCCTCGTCGGTCCCAACGGGTCTGGCAAGTCCACCCTGATCCGCCTGCTGCTGGGCCTCATCAAGCCGACGTCAGGCACCGCCACCGTCTTCGGCGCGCCCATCTCGGAGCCTCGAACCTACGCCGCGCGCGTGGGAGCGCTCGTTGAGGGGCCGGCCTTCGTGGCGACGCTCTCCGCACGGACCAACCTGCGCTCGCTGGCAAGGCTGCGCGGGATCGCCAACGGTCGCGTGGAGGAGGTGCTCGATATCGTCGGCCTGCTGGACCGCAGCAGGGCGCCTGCGAAGCGCTTCTCCCTCGGCATGAAGCAGCGGCTGGGGATCGCCGCGGCGCTCCTGCCCGACCCGGAGCTGCTCGTACTGGACGAGCCCACCAACGGTCTCGACCCGGCGGGGATCGTCGAGATCCGCACGCTCCTGCGGCGTCTCGGCGACGAGGGTCGCACGGTCGTCGTCTCCTCGCACCTCCTCAGCGAGATCGAGGCGGCCTGTGACGCGCTGGCGGTCATCCGCTACGGCGACCTGCTGTTCTCGGGGCCGATGAGCGAGCTCGTCTCCCGGGCGGGCGGCTGCATCGAGGCCCAGCCCGAGCACGTCGCCGACGTAGCTCGCCTCGCCGACCTCCTCGCGTCCCGGGGTTGGACGGTCTCTGTGCGTGAGGAAGATGTGCTCGTCGACGCCCCGGCCTCGCAGGCAGCGGACGTCAACCGCGCCGCCGCGGACGCCGGCATGACGCTCAGCGCGCTGCGACCACGGAACGCCAGCCTCGAGGACGTCTTCCTCCGCATGACCGGTGAGCCGCGGGAGGCGTCGGCATGATGCGCGTGGTCCGCAGCGAGCTGACGCGCCTCGGCAGCCCCTGGCTGCTGCTCGGCGGCATAGGCCTCATGACGCTGTTCGGCATCCTTGCGACCGTCGTCGTCTTCGTCACCGCCGGCAGCGGCTCGGCCACGCTGCCCGGCACCCAGGACATAACGAAAGCGATGCTCGAGGCCCCCGACGGTATGTTTGCCGGCCTGCAGACCTTCGCAGGCATGCTGGGCATCGTCGCCCTCGTCGTGTGGGCGATGTCCGCGACCACGGATGTCTCGAGCGGGCTGATCCGCCTGCTGGTCCAGGCGGAGCCGAGGCGCCTGGTTCTCCTGGGCGGCAAGATCGTCGCCCTCGCCGCGTTCACGTGTGCGGCGACGCTGGTCGCGACCGTCATGGTCGTGCCCATGGTACAGGGCCTCGCCCAGTCGGCGGGGGTCTCCACGGCCGCCTGGCAGCCCCACCTGGTCCAGACGATGGTCACCGGCTACCTCCACCTGACACTGTGCGTCCTGCTCTGGGGCGTTGTCGGACTGTGCGTGGGAATCCTGACGCGCAGCGCTGGCATCTCGATCGCCATCGGGATCGGCTACCTGCTGGTGTTCGAGGGGGTGCTCAGCATGCTTCTGGGCAGCTCCCAGAAGTGGCTGCCTGGAGAGGCGTTCAAGGCCATCGCCTCGGGAGGGAGCGCGAACATGGCCTTCACGACGGCGCTGCTGCTGGGCGCGGCCTACGCCCTCGCCGCGCTTGCCGTCGCGGCGGTCACGTTCCGGCGACGCGACATCACGGCATGAGCCGGGCCCAGGAGACGATGGAGGACCGATGACCGCCGCCGGTTCGCGAAGCGCCGACACGCATCGGGCCCTGATGGACGCCGCGCTGCAGGTCTTCGTGCAGCGCGGTTTCGCGCGCGCGACCACGAGGGAGATCGCCGCCACGGCAGGGGTGGCCGAGGGCACCATCTACCGGCACTTCGCCGACAAGCACGCGCTCTTCCGCGAGGTGTTCCTCTCCGCCCTGGCCGGCATGGGGGAGGAGCTGCGGCGGCTCCCTGAACGCGCCGGCAGCGGCACCGTGCGCGGCAACCTCGAGTACCTGTTCGGGCTGCTCGAAACCCTGCAGGAACGCACGGCACCGCTGCTCGCGTCGATGGCGGCTGACCCGGAGCTGGCGGGAAGCTTCGTCGCGCAGGTCGCCGACAACGGGCTCGAGGGGTTTGAGCTCTCGGCACCGGCTGTCCCGGTCGCGGCGTACATCCGCGCCGAGCAGAGGCTCGGCAGAATCAGGGCAGACGTCGATGCCACAGAAGCCGCTGCGGTCGTCGTCGCGCTGCCCTTCGCACGGGGTACAGAGCGCGCCCTGGGCGCACGGCTTCCCGCCCGAGGCAGCTTGCCGGAGCCGCAAGGCTTCCCAGCTCCGGCTGCCGCAGCGCTCGACATCCTCGCCCAGGGATTGGCGCCTTCCCCCAAAGGGACTGTTTGAGGGCAGACGGCAACATGCAGAGTTGCCCTCCGAAGCCTGCCCATGACGAATCGCCGAAATCCTGGCTGCAGGTCAGGGTGCTGCGACCTCGGTCTTCAGCAGACGTTCGACTTCGTGGCGCAAGTTCGAGAGCTGTCTAGATCTGACATTCACGACTTCAGTTGACAGGTAGGGTTCTATTCCCTTCGTCGATTGAGAGGTCGTGGATGACACAGCAGCAGCGTGATATCAAGCGGAAGCTCGCAGTGCTGCGCTACGCCGAGGAGTGCGGCAACGTGGCCCTCACCGCGCGGCGCTTTGGGATCTCACGGCAGTGCTTCTACATCTGGAAGCGCGCCTATGAGCAGCATGGCGAGGCCGGGCTCATCAACAAGAGCCCGTGCCCCGTGAACATGCCGCTGCGCATGCCGGCCGAGCTCGAGGAGAAGATCGTCTACCTGCGGCGCACCTACCACTTCGGACCGACGCGCATCGCCTGGTACCTGGAGCGCTACCACGGCCTGCGCGTCTCGAGCAGCGGCGTCTACCGCGCCCTTCAGCGCCACGGCCTCTCACGCCTACCGGCCAACTGCCGCAAGCGCTCCATCGTGAGCCTGCGCTACGAGAAGCAGGTGCCCGGCCACCACGTCCAGCTCGACGTGAAGTTCCTGCAGTTCAAGGGTGAGGACGGGCGCCGCCTGAAGCGCTACCAGTTCACGGCGATCGACGACGCGACGCGGATCCGGGCGTTAC
Organism: uncultured Actinomycetes bacterium; assembly: GCA_963845355.1. GTDB lineage: Bacteria > Actinomycetota > Thermoleophilia > UBA2241 > UBA2241 > Bog-752. The sequence continues at coordinate 67,442 of CAWJRV010000006.1, read as the reverse complement.
GCATCTACGAGCGCCACAACCAGGAGAGCGCCGTCGACTTCCTCGACTACGTGGTCGAGCGCTTCCCCTTCCGCATCCACACCGTGCGCACCGACAACGGGCACGAGTGGCAGGCGCAGTTCCACTGGCACTGCGAGGACCTCGGCATACGCCACGTCTACATCAAGCCGGGCAAGCCGAACCTCAACGGCAAGGTCGAGCGCTCGCACCTCACCGACCAGCTGGAGTTCTACCAGCTGCTCGACTACACAGGCGACGTCGATCTGCGCGCCAAGCTGGCCGTCTGGGAGGGGTTTTACAACCTGCAGCGGCCGCATACGGCTCTCGGCGGCAGGACTCCCTACGAGGTGCTCAGGGAGAAGCTGCTATCGTGAGAAGCGTCAAGCGAGGTCGTGAGGGTCACAACTAGTCAGGTCCACCACGTTGTCACTTCTCCAACGTTTCCCCTGTAAACAGCTCAATACCTGTGTCCGGTCGGCTACCCGATCGCTCAGTGCTTCTGTCCCCGTGGCTCAGCCGACAGAGCCGAAGGTTTCCTGAAGGGTTGGGCGCCGAGCTGGTCAGCGAGCACACCCATTCCACAGTGAGTTCGTTGCTAACGGCATTGGCGTGGAGGTCGACTGCCGATGCCTACGGGCGGGTCGCTCCCGGGAAGACGAAGACGACCCAGCGCCATGGTCACGAGCGCCGGACCAACAGTCGACCGACGTCGCGGAACGGCACCACGAGAAAGACCGCAAGGGCGAGGTACAGCGCCATTGCCACCAGAGGCGCGACGAGCCCGATGAGGATCGCGATCACATACACGGCCAACGCGGGCAGCGTCTTGCGTCGGTGTCTGTGCAACTCCTCGTCGTCTTTGTCCGTCGAGTAGAGATGGGCGCGGGCCGCATAGGCATCGAGCGCCCCTCCCGCGATGCGGATGGCCAGGACGGTGAGCCCGTACATGGTGACGTACACGACTTCGCCGCGGAAGTCGTGTAGGGACGCCGAGACGAGCCGAGTCGGAAATGGCAGGAACACCACCGCGAACAGGACGAGCAGGTTGAGGCGCTGGAAGATCGGATCGACCTGCGCCAGCCGATCGGTCAACGAGCTGTGGACGAGCCAGGCCGCGCCGATCGTCATGAAGCTGACGGCGTAGGCAAAGTAGGCCGGCCAGGCACGAAGCACCTCCTGCAGCGGCGAGCCCGGCGGATGAAGCACGATGTCCAGCACGAGCAGCGTGATCGCAAAGCCGAACACGCCGTCGCTGAGTGCCTCCATGCGCGCCTTGCTGAGCGATCGACGCGCAGCGAGTGGATGCTTATCGGGCGGCACTGCGCTGCCTCCTCACACCGATCGAACGGCCAGTCGCAGACGCACGGGTCGGGAGTCGCCCCGATGATGCCGGTGATTCCGAAGCGTTCGAAGGGCGCCGCCCGTCCTGGACGATCGGCCTGTCATCCGACCGAACGACCGAGACCGTCCTATCCTGCTACCTGGCTTCGAAAACCGTTGCGGCGATTCACGGGCAGGGCTCCGCATCCGGTCAGGTCCACCACGCTGTCGGAATGACAGCGTTTCCTGCTGCAAATCCCCTCGTTCGGTGCTTCGGCGGCAGGGGCTGACGCTCCTGCCGCACGCGGGGTTTGCGCTCCCACTATTCGGTGATACTATGTACCAGTAGTCAGTAACGCTGAGTAGTCCGGGAGGTGTTCCGTGGGCAAGCAGATGACGGAGATGCTCAAGGGGACGCTCGAGGGCGTCGTTCTCGCGATCCTGTCCGTGCGGTCGGCCTACGGCTACGACATCACCGCACGGCTGCGGGAGCAGGGCTTCTCCGACATCGCCGAGGGCACCGTCTACGCGCTGCTCATCAGGATGGAGCAGCGCGGCCTGGTCGATGTGGAGAAGGTCCCGTCCGAGAAGGGGCCGCCACGCAAGGTGTACTCGCTCAACAATCTGGGACGGGACTACCTCGAAGAGTTCTGGAGGACGTGGAGCTTCCTCGCGGAACGGCTCGAACAGCTCCATGAAGGAGGCAGATAGGCATGGCCGCACGGTGGATCGAGCTGGTCACCGGGTCGCTCGAGCAGAAGAAGCAGTACCGGCAGTACAGGGCTCGCATCGAGGCTCTGCCGGAGCCGTACGTCACCGTCGCGAAGGCGCTGCATCGGTACTTCATGTACAACGTGGGCACCCCGATGGACGGCGAGGCCGCGCTCACCATGATGGCCGACTTCGTCGAGCTCTGGGAGCGTGCTGCCGCCGACGGCACGCCGGTGCGCGCGATCGTCGGGGAGGACCCGGTCGAGTTCGCCGACGCGTTCGTCCAGGCCTATGTCGGCAAGCGGTGGATCGACAAGGAACGCGCCCGCCTGACCAAGGCGATCGAGGACGCTGAGCTGGGGGAGCAGAATTGACCACGGACACTGCGATCCATGTGCAGGGCCTGGAGAAGTCCTACAAGCAGCTGCACGTGCTGCGCGGCGTGGGCTTCGAGGTGGCGCGGGGCAGCGTCTTCGCCCTGCTCGGCTCGAACGGGGCGGGCAAGACCACGGTAGTGAAGATCCTGTCCACGCTGCTCAAGGCAGATGCCGGGACGGCCAGCGCCAATGGCTTCGATGTCGCCGGGCAGGCCGCTGACGTGCGGAAGTCGATCAGCCTCACCGGGCAGTTCGCGGCCGTCGATGAGATCCTCAGCGGACGGGAGAACCTTGTGCTGGTCGCCCGGTTGCGGCACCTCAAGGACCCGGGCAAGATCGCGGGCGATCTGCTTGAGCGTTTTTCGCTGAGCGACGCGGCCGCGCGGAAGGTCTCGACATATTCGGGCGGCATGCGCCGGCGCCTCGACATCGCGATGAGCCTGATCGGGAACCCGCCGATCATCTTCCTCGACGAGCCGACCACCGGGCTCGATCCCCAGGGACGCATCGAGGTGTGGCGCGCCGTCAAGAGGCTCTCCGAGAACGGCACGACGGTGCTGCTCACGACCCAGGACTTAGACGAAGCCGAACAACTCGCCGATCGGATCGCGATCCTCCACGAGGGGCGGATCATCGTGAACGGCAGCCTGAACGAGCTCAAGCAGCTGCTCCCGCCCGCCAAGGTCGAGTACGTCGAGAAGCAGCCGACCCTTGAAGACGTCTTCCTCGCCGTCGTCGGTGACGACGGCAAGGAAGACGGCGCCGGCAACGACCGTAGCGTTGCACGGACGAGCAGGGAACAACGATGACCAGACACTTCGTCGGCGACACCGCCGTCCTCACCGGACGATCCCTGCGCCACATCACGCGCAGCCTGGACACCATCATCACGACCACGCTCATGCCGATCACCTTCCTGCTGCTGTTCGTCTTCGTGTTCGGTGGCGCGATCGACGCAGGGTCGGATTCGTATGTGAACTACCTGCTGCCCGGCATTCTGCTCATCACAGCTGCTTCGGGCGTCTCCTACACCGCCTACCGGCTCTTCCAGGACATGAAGAGCGGTATCTTCGAGCGCTTCCAGTCCATGCCGATCGCACGGTCGTGCGTGCTGTGGGCGCATGTGCTGACCTCGCTCGTCGCCGTCTTCATGTCGCTCGTGCTCGTCGTGCTCGTCGCCCTCCTCATGGGCTTTCGCTCGGGGGCGGGATTGCCGGCATGGCTCGCGGTCGCCGGCATCCTGATCCTGTTCACCTCATGCTGACGTGGGTCGCCGCCATCGCCGGTCTCACGGCGAAGACCACGGACGGCGTGAGCGCGTTCTCCTACCCGCTGATCTTCCTGCCGTTCGTCAGCTCGGCATTCGCGCCCACCCAGACCATGCCCGGCCCGGTGCGCGCCTTCGCCGAGTACCAGCCGGTGACCTCGATCGTCAACGCGATCCGCGACCTGTTCACCCAGCAGCCGGTCGGCGCCGACATCTGGATCGCCCTGGCCTGGTGTGTCGGCATCCTCGTCGTCGCGTACATGGTCTCTACGGTCATTTACCGCCGCAGGACCTCCTAGAGCGTCGAGCGTGTCTGCCGGCACCCGGCGTGCGCCGAAGGCGTGCCTGAGCACGGATCAGCAGCGGGCCCGAAAGGCCGTGCCGAATGGGGGTCGTTCGACGCCGTCACCAGGGAGCAACTCAGTCGTCGATCGGCTCAATACCCTGGCGCCTGGCTTGCTCGATGCCGTCTTCCATGGCTTTGAGCGCTTCCGGGGAGTGCCCCTGCCAATCCTTGACCTCGCCCGTTACCCGCAGTGGTTCTCGCGAGCGGAATGACTTCGTCGGATTGCCCGGGAATTTCTTGTCGGTCAGATTGGGGTCATCCATGATCGGGCCGGTCGGCTCCACTAGGTAGATCCTGCCGGGTCCTTCACCGACGGCCAGCTCCGCCCCCCAGATGGCCGCATCCAGAGTGCCCGTCAGGTAGACGTAGGGCTGTACTCTGTCCCGCCTACCGAAGTTGGGTGTACGGCCGGGTTCGACAAGGTCCCCTGGCCTTAAGTCCGCCTTCGTGCCGTGGAAGAAGCCCCGCACACCGGTGCCGTGACAGGTGAGGCAGGGCTGTTCGTTCACCATGCCCTGCCGGTTGCACACTGGGCATGGCTGCGACACGATGAATGGGCCCGGGTTGGCGGCACCGCTCTTCTGGTCGTCGTTGGTTGCCATCGTCCTATTGCCGGGGCATCGCCACGCGGCAGAGCTCCTGCGGCGCGATCAAAACGATACCCAGCCACTCTTCTCAACGGCGTACGGCCTGATGACCACCTTCACCTTCCTTTCCTGTCCAACGACGGACTGAAAGGCCTTGGCCACCCCTGCAGCCAGGTCCTGCAAAGCGTCTTTCGTGCGCGTGGAGCTTTCCCAGAGATCGACATTCAGTCTGGCCACGCTCGCGTGAAAGCCGTCGGGCTCACAGACGGGAACGAAGTCGACATCGCGACCATCTATCTCGAGGGCCGGGATGCTCGTCAGAGCGTGTCGCACGGCCTCCTCGATCTCTGGCAGCGGGTCCTCTCTTCTCAAGTTGGACGCTGTGACGAGCGGCAAGGTTTCCCTCCCTCTGTGTCCCCTGTGTCCCCGGTGCGGTCAGGCAAGGTCGAACCGATCGAGAGTCATGACCTTGTCCCAGGCGGCGATGAAGTCGCGCACGAACTTCTCCTGCGCGTCGTCGCCGGCGTAGACCTCGGCGATCGCGCGCAGCTGGGAGTTCGACCCGAAGACCAGGTCGACGCGGCTCGCGGTCCAGCGGGTCTCGCCCGTCGAGCGGTCGCGGCCCTCGAAGGTCTCCTCGGCCGCGCTCGTCGGCTGCCACGTCGTGCCCATGTCGAGGAGGTTGACGAAGAAGTCGCTGGTCAGCGTCTCCTTGCGGGCAGTGAGAACGCCGAGGTCGGACCCGTCGTGGTTTGCGCCCAGCACGCGCAAGCCGCCCACGAGCACCGTCATCTCGGGTGCGGTGAGCGTGAGCAGGCCCGCCTTGTCGACGAGCAGATGCTCGGCGGGCCTCTGCTGGCCATGACCAAGGTAGTTGCGGAATCCGTCGGCGGTCGGCTCGAGCACGGCGAACGACTCGACGTCGGTCTGCTCCTGCGTCGCGTCGGTACGTCCCGGCGCAAACGGCACCTCGATGTCGAAGCCGGCGTCCCGCGCGGCCTTCTCGACGGCGGCGCAGCCGCCCAGCACGATCAGGTCGGCGAGCGAGATCCGCGTGCCGCCGGTGGCCTGCGCCGCGAACGCTTCCTGGACCGCTTCCAGCGCGCGCACCACCTGCGCGAGCTGGGCGGGGTCGTTGACTGCCCACCCGTTCTGCGGCGCGAGGCGGATGCGGGCGCCGTTCCCGCCGCCGCGCTTGTCGGTGCCGCGGAACGTCGACGCCGAGGCCCACGCGGTCGAGACGAGCCGCGAGACCGACAGGCCGCAGGCAAGGATCCTCTGCTTGAGGGCCGCGATATCCTGCGCCCCCACCAGCGCATGGGAGACCGGCGGCACGGGGTCCTGCCAGAGCTGCGGCTCGGCCGGCACCAGCGGACCGAGGTAGCGGCTGCGCGGCCCCATGTCGCGGTGCGTCAGCTTGAACCAGGCCTTCGCAAACGCGAGGGCCATTTCCTCCGGGTGCTCGTGGAAGCGCCGCGAGATGGGCTCGTAGACCGGGTCCATGCGCAGTGCGAGGTCGGTCGTCAGCATCACCGGGGCGTGCCTTTTGGTGGGGTCGTGGGGGTCGGGCACGGCGCTCCGCGCGGCCGGGTCGGTGGGCACCCACTGGCTGGCGCCGGCCGGGCTCGCCGAGAGCTCCCACTCGTAGCCGAACAGCGTGTCGAAGAAGCTCGTGTCCCATCTCGCCGGCGTGGGGGTCCAGGCGCCTTCGAGGCCGCTCGTGATGGTGTCGTCGCCCTTGCCGCTGCCGTACGCGTTGCGCCAGCCGAGCCCCATCTCCTGCAGCGGGGCGGCCTCGGGCTCGGGGCCGACGTTGCCGGCGTCCGCGGCGCCGTGGGTCTTGCCGAACGTGTGCCCGCCCGCGATCAAGGCGACGGTCTCCTCGTCGTTCATGGCCATCCGCCTAAACGTCTCGCGGATGTCCCGGGCCGCCGCCAGCGGGTCCGGGTTACCGTTGGGGCCCTCCGGGTTCACATAGATCAGGCCCATCTGGACGGCGGCCAGGGGGTCGGCGAGCTCGCGGTCGCCGCTGTAGCGCTGGTCCCCGAGCCACGTTCGTTCGGCGCCCCAGTCGATGTCCTCCGGCTCCCAGGCGTCCTCGCGCCCGCCGCCAAAGCCGAACGTCTCGAACCCCATCGACTCCAGCGCGCAGTTGCCGGCGAGGATCATGAGGTCGGCCCAGGAGATCTTGCGGCCGTACTTGCGCTTGATCGGCCACAGCAGCCGGCGCGCCTTGTCGAGGTTGGCGTTGTCCGGCCAGCTGTTGAGCGGGGCGAACCGCTGCGTACCCGAGCCCGCGCCGCCGCGACCGTCGCTGATCCTGTAGGTACCGGCGCCGTGCCAGGCCATGCGGATGAACAGCGGGCCGTAGTGGCCGTAGTCGGCCGGCCACCACTCCTGCGAGTCCGTCATCAGGGCAAGGAGGTCGCGCCGCACGGCCTCGAGGTCGAGGGTGGCGAACTCGGCGGCGTAGTCGAAGTCGGCCCCCAGCGGGCCGGCTGCCGGCTGGTTGCGGTGCAGCACCGTCAGGTCGAGCTGGTCGGGCCACCACTCCCGGATGCTCGTCTCCGCGGTCATGCGGCGGGCCGGGCTCGTACTGTCGTCGGACATGACGATCTCTCCTCTCGTGGCAGCGGCTACCGACGCGCCGGCCGGCGGGCTTTGCGAGTCCTGGTCGACGCCGACCGGCCTATCGAAGCCGAACGAGGCGAGGCAAACAACCGTTGGATGGCGCTGACTCGGTTGCCGGCGTGCCGGCGAGCGTCTCGCCGGCGCCGGTTTTGCTTACTCAGCCCTTTCGTCCGGCACGCGTCCGACGGTCACCGTGGGAACAGCTCCCGACGACCCATGCGCGGGACGCGTCAGCGACGCGAGCGCACCGACGAGTGCCAGGCCGGCGCCCGTGAACATCGCGTACCGGTAGCCCAGGGCGTAGTTCTGGGCGATGTGGGCGGCCACGCTCGCGGCGGTCGCGGCGGCGGCCGGGTGGCCCTGCGCCGCCGCACGCGCGGCCCGGCCGCCCGTGTAGATGAGCCGGCTGCCCGAGACGCCGAGCTGGCTCGCCGCGATCGCTCCCAGCACTGCCACGCTCAGCGCCTGACCGGTCACGCGCATCGTGCCCAGGAAGGCGCCCGCCAGGCTGAGCTCGCTGCGTTTGACGCTGCCCATGATGGCGCTCGTGTTGGGTGCGCTGAAGGCGGCCATGCCCACGCCGACGACCGCCAGGCTGACCATCACACGGGCGATCCCCGCCGTGATGGGCACGGTCGCCAGCATCACCATGCCGGCGGCCACGAGCACCATACCTGACGTGCTGAGCAGGCGTGAGCCGAGCCTGTCGCTCAGGCGACCGGCGAGCGGGCTGAGCAGCGCCATCATCAGCGGCTGGGCGATCATGAGCCAGCCGGTCTGCCCAGCGGAGCGCCCCTGTACGATCTCCAGGTAGATCGCCGTCAGGATGCTGATCGCATAGAGCGCCATGTAGTTGAGCAGGGCGGCTGTGTTGGCGGTGGCAAAGAGGCGGTTGTGGAGCACGAGGTCGAGGTCGAGCACCGGATCCTGGACGTGCAGCTCGGTGTAGACGAACGCGACCAGGCTGGCGACGGAGGCGGCCAGCAGGACGACGGTGCGCGCCGCCGCCCAGCCCCATTCCGGCGCAAAGGTCAGCGGCACCAGCAGACAGACGAGAAAGGCGCCCAGCAGGGCGGCTCCCGCGAGATCGTTGCGGGCTGCGCTCTCGCTGGCCCGTTCGCTGCGCGGCAGCAGAAGCCAGCCCCAGGCGAAGGTCGCGAGAGCGATCGGGATATTGACGAAGAAGATCCAGCGCCAGCCGAGGTGGTCGACGATCTGACCGCCCAGCACCGGCCCCACAGCGAGGCCGATGTAGACGGCCATGACGTTGATGCCGAGCGCCCTGCCGCGCTCCGGCGGCGGAAAGACGGCTGTCACGATCGCGGCGGATGTCGCCGCGAGCAGGGCGCCGCCCGCGCCTTGGACCACGCGACTGGCGATCAGCCAGGCGCCGCTCATGCTCAGCCCCGCGAGCAATGATCCGACCGCGAAGATCGCGATACCGGCGAGGTAGAAGTGCACCCGACCACGGCGATCGGCCAGCCGGCCCAGAGGGATCAGCAGCACCGCCGTCGTCAGCAGGTAGGCGGCCTGCACCCAGATCGACCCGCTGAAGCTGAGCCTCAGGTCTGGCCCTATCTTGGCCAGGGCGACCGAGACGATGCTGCCGTCGAGCGGAGTCATGAAGGCGCCGACGCAGGTGAGCGCCAGCAGTTCCCAACGGCGGTCGTGAAGCTGGTCGACGGTGATACGTCGCAAACGGGGCATCGCGAAAGTGTACGCCGCCGCCGTCTGCTCGAAAAGCGAGCGTCGCCCGAACGGAGGCTCGAGACGTCTTCCGCGCCGAGTTCGAGGCGAAGCCGCGCGTGCTGTACAGTTCGTCTTCGAGCGACGACGAGGGAGCGCATGGACCTGTTCGAGTACCAGGGCAAGGCACTGTTCGCGGCCGCGGGCATCCCCGTGATGGCGTCGCAGGTCGCGGCCGATGAGCAGCAGGCTGAGCGGGCGGCAGCCGAGCTCGGCTATCCGCTCGCCGTCAAGGCGCAGGTGCTCACCGGCGGCCGGGGCAAGGCCGGCGGCGTGCGCATCGTGCGCCGAGCGGAGCAGCTCGGCGAGATGGTCGCGACGATCCTCGACCTGACCATCAAGGGCAAGCGCGTGCGGACGGTGCTGCTCGAGAAGGGCGCCTCCGTCCTGCGCGAGCTGTATCTCGCCATCACCCTCGACCGTCACGCCAAGGCGCCGCTGCTCATCTTCTCCACGCGGGGCGGCGTCGACATCGAGCAGGTGGCAAACGACTCACCCGACGCTCTGCTGCGCCTTCGACTCGACGCCGCGTCCGCGGACTGCGACGAGCAGTGCCTCGCCGTCGTCAGGGCCGCCGCACTCGGCGACGCGAAGCTCGACGAGCAGCTTTCCGACCTGGTGCGCCGGCTCTGGGCCCTCTACCGCGATCGCGACGCGTCGCTCGTCGAGGTCAATCCGCTGGCGGTGATCGACGACCCTGTCCGGATCGTCGCCCTCGACGCCAAGGTCACGATCGACGACAACGCCCTGTACCGGCAGCCCGACCTGGCCGCGCAGCGGCCCGACGAAGACGACCGGGAGCGCGCCGCGCGAGAGGCCGGCGTGACCTACCTCACCCTCGACGGCGACGTCGGGGTACTGGGCAACGGCGCCGGGCTCGTCATGAGCACACTCGACATGATCGGCGCCGCCGGCGGCGCGGCGGCCGACTTCTGCGACGTCGGCGGCGGCGCCCGCGCCGAGCGCATCGCCGCCGCACTCGACATCATCACCTCCGACGACCGCGTGCGGGCGCTGCTCGTCAACATCTTCGGCGGCATCACACGTGGCGACGAGGTCGCGAGGGGAGTGCTCGCCTGGTGTGACGGCTCGACCGTGGAGCTGCCGCTCGTCGTGCGCCTCGACGGCAACAACGCAGACGACGGCCTGCGGCTTCTCGCCGCGACCGGGCCCGGCGGCCTGACCGTGACCCAGAGCGCCCAGGAGGCCGTCGAGGCCGTCGTGGCCGCGGCGCGCAAGGGAGCGTGACATGAGCATCTTGGTCGACAGTTCCAGCCGCGTGCTGGTGCAGGGCATGACCGGCCGCGAAGGCAGCTTTCACACCGAGCGCATGCTCGCCGCCGGCACGACCGTGGTGGCAGGGGTCACGCCCGGCAAGGGCGGACAGACGGCGTGCGGTCTGCCCGTGTTCGACACAGTGACCGAGGCCGTCGCGGCGACGGGCGCCGACGTGAGCGTCATCTTCGTGCCGGCCCGGTTCGCCAAGGCAGCCGTCGTCCAGGCCGCCGAGGGCGGGGTCCGTCTCGCCGTCCTGATCACCGAGGGCATCCCCGTCCGCGACATGAGCGAGGTCGTCTCGGAGCTCGGGCTCGACGATGGCCCGGTGGCCGGGCGGTCCTTCCGGCTCATCGGTCCCAACTGCCCCGGCATCGTCACCCCGGCCGGCTGCAACGCGGGGATCATGGCGGCCTCGCTGTTCATGCCCGGAGGCGTCGGCATCGTCTCGCGCAGCGGGACCCTGACCTACGAGATCGCCATGGGGCTGACGCGCGCCGGCCTGGGGCAGTCGACCTGCGTCGGCATGGGCGGCGACCCCGTGCACGGACTCGGGTTCCAGGAGTGTCTGGAGCTCTTCGAGGCCGACCCGCAGACCAGGGCGGTCGTGCTCGTGGGCGAGATCGGCGGCGACGACGAAGAGCGCGCCGCCGAGTATGCCGCGGCGCACCTCACGAAGCCGCTCGTCGCCTACATCGCCGGCTTCACGGCCCCGCCGGGCAAGCGCATGGGTCACGCCGGGGCGATCATCTCGGGCTCGTCGGGCACGGCTGCCGCCAAGGCCGCGGCCCTCGAGGCGGCCGGCATACCGGTGGCGCGCAGGCCGGACGAGACACCGGGCTTTGTGGCGGCGGCGCTGGCAGGCTGAGCCGGTCATCCGACCGGCACAGTTTCCGCCGCCTGAGATCCGCTCTCGCCGCTTTCGCCGCTTTCGGCTCGCGCGACCCGCGGCAGCAGCCACACGAGACCGCGGCACACCACGTCGACGGCGCCGACGACGACGATGCTGATCGTCATGGCGTGCGCCTGGCCCGAAGACAACGGCCCCTCGTCTCGTTGGTCCTTCTGCCGGGGATACGCCATGAGACGGCCGCATCTTCCGGCCGCGCTGTCCAAGGCCACGTTGTCTTCAGTGGCTCCGACCGAATACTCCAGCTGGAGGTATCAGCATGTCACGCATGGCAGTGGTGTTCCCGGTCCTGCCGGGTAAGGACGCAAGAGAGATCGCCGCCGAGCTGCGGTCCCGTCCGCGCGAGTACGAGCAGTCTCGCAAGCGCCTCGGGATCACCATGGAAAGGGCCTACCTGCAGCACACGCCCATGGGCGACTTCGTCACCGCCTACTTCGAGTCTGAGGGAAACGTGCTCCAGCAGTTCGGCAAGCTGGCGGCATCCGATCTCGACGTCGACCGCTACTTCGTGAAGGCCGTCCGGGAGATCCACGGCGCCGACCTCACTCAGCCGCTGCCTGGTCCCGTGCCCGAGACGGTGGCCGCGTGGGTCGACTCGACGGCCAAGGGCCGGGGCCGGGGCATGGCCTTCTGCGCCCCGCTCACCCCGGGCGAGACCGACAGGGCACGGGCCTTCGTCGCCGACGCCTACCACCGCGACGACTTTACGGCGTCACGGCGGCGGCTCAACGTGTCTGAGGAACTGATCACCCTCCATTCGACGCCGCGGGGCGACATCGTCGGTATCTACATCGAAGGCGACGATCCCGAAAAGGGCAACCGCGGCTTCGCCGCATCGAAGGAGCCCTTCGACGTGTGGTTCAAGGAGCAGCTCGCGACGATCTTCCCCGCGTCGATCGATTTCACCAAGCCCGTCGAGGGCGTCGAGGAGATCTTCGACTCGACCAAGGTCGCCGATCTGAGCCTGGGCAAGGCGGCCTGAGGCGGCGGCGAGTGGCGAGGCATCAGCCTCGCCACCCGCCGACTCGACGCCTGCGACACATCCTGCCTCGCCACCAGCCGCGCCGGCGCCTGCGATACATTGATGCGGCTCAGGGTCCGGCGGTACCCGACTGCGGCGACGAGTCCGGATGCTGTGCGACCTCGACGCGGTTTTTGCCCTGGGCTTTGGCCCGGTACAGCGCGGCATCGGCGGCCGCCACCAGTTCGTCGTTGCCGGCAGCGTGCTCGGGTATGCCGGCGACACCGATGCTCACCGTCACCGGCAGGGGCCGCTGCCCGCCGGCGAACTGCTCAGTCTCGACCGCTTGGCGGATGCGTTCGGCTACCGCCAGCGCTTTGCGCGTTCCCAAGACGGCCGCGCCTGCCGTCACGTTCTCGCCGGGCGCCGGGCCCTCGCCGAGCGCCGGGCCCTCGCCGAGCGCCGGGCCCTCGCCGAGCGCCGGGCCCTCGCCGAGCGCCGGGCCCTCGCCGAGCGCCGGGCCCTCGCCGGGACGATCCGAGCCCCCGCCGGCGGCGATCCGGTCTCTCAGGCGCCGGCCGACCGCGGCCGCTCCGACAGGGCCTGTGCTGGGCAGGAGGATGGCGAACTCCTCACCCCCGTAACGCGCCACGATGTCGATCTGCTGCCTTGTCTCGCTCATGAGCACGCCGGCCAGGTCGCGCAGCAGGGCATCGCCGGCCTGGTGTCCGAGACGGTCGTTGAAGAGCTTGAAATCGTCGATGTCGATCATCAGCAACGAGAGCGGCAGATGGTAGCGCAGGGCGCGCTTGGCCTCTTGGGCGAGGCGCTCGTAGAAGTGACGGTGGTTGTAGAGCCCGGTGAGGCCATCGGTGACGGCGATCAGCTCGACCCTGCCGTAGAGGCGCGCGTTCTCTATGGCGGTCGCGGTCTGGTTGGCGACGAGCTGGAGGACTTCGAGCTCGTCTTCGGCGAAGGTCTGGGCCGGCTCGCTCACCATCTCGATCAGCCCGAGGAGCCGCTGACCCGAGAACAGGGGCGCGGTGACCCGGCCGGGCGTCTTGGCCGGCCCCTGCACCGGACGGCGCAGCCGGGCCGCCTCCTTGGCACGGCCCTTCAGAGACGAGAGCCGGCGGCCCGGCTTGCTCAGCCGCACCTTCGTGGTGCAGCGGCGCCCCGGAAACAGCGAGTGCAGCCCGGACTTCAAACGGTCGACGATCTGGTCCACGTCGAGGGAGGTCGTGAGCGACTGGCTGAGATCGACGAGATGGACGAGGCGCTCGTTGCGCCGCTCGGTGGCCCGGTACTGGCGAGCGTTGTTGATGGCGATGGCGGCATGTTCGCCGAGCGCCCGCACGAACTCGATCTCCTCCGCGGTGAAGTGACGCTCCCGGTCGAGTTGGGCGATCTCGAGCAGGCCGGCCGGTCGGTCTTCCATGAGGAGCGGCACGCTGAGCAGGGTCTTCTGCCCCCACTCGCTCATGGAGTCGCGCACAGAGGCGGGAAGGTCGTCGTCGGAGAGGTTCTCCTCGACGATCACGCCACGTTCGAGGATCTCGCGGTCCTTGGGGAAGTCGTCGAGCGGGAACACTGTGCCGAGCTCTTGCGCCTGCGGCCCGTGCACACGCTCGAACATCGCCTGCCAGGCGATGGCGTCGTCGCCGGGAAGATACTCGTAGATGTAGCAGACGTCGGCCCGCAAGGTCTCGGTCGCCGTCCTTGCCACACGCGCAAGGACGTCCTCGACCACGAGCGTCGAGGAGACGGCGCGACTGGCCGCAAGCAGCGAGGTGAGCCGGCGGTTGCGCTCGTCTTCGTCGCGGTGCAGGCGCGCGTTGCGGATGGCGACGGCCGACAGCGCCGCCAGCGTGGAGGCGAGCTCGCACTCCTCGTCGGTGAACCGGTGGAGGCGACGCTTCTCGATCAGCTCGAGGCAGCCGATCACATCGTCCTGCGAGATCAGCGGAACGAGCAGGCAGCTCTTCTCGCCCCAGAACTCCATGCGCTGCCGGTCGGCGAGCGGCAAATCGGGATCGTCGATGTGGTTGGCGATCAGGTGCCGCTCGCACAGGACTCGCCGGAAGGTCGGCTGCTCGGCGAGCGGCTGAGTCGAGCCCAGCCAGGCCGCGTCGGCCGGGTGGGGCCGACGAGTCCAGAGCGCCAGCGCGACCGTCTGCTCCTGCGTGGGGCAGTACTCGTAGATGTTGCATTCCCAGAGGTGCAGGGTCTCGGCCGTCCAGCGGGCGACGCTCGACAGCACCTCCTCGACGACGCGGCTGGAGGTGATGGCGGCCACGATCTCCGCCGTCACGGCAAAGTGCGGTCTTGCTGGCAAACGCCCCCCGTCCACCTGGACTCAGAGTCGATGGACTTGCGTCGAGCATATGCCTGCGCGCGCAAGACGTGAAGTACCCGCGAGCGCCCTGCCCGCGACGGGGCCGGATCCTGTCTTCAGGCGGTCTCCTCGGCGATCACCTTTGGCCGATCGTGGCGCGGATCACCTTGTAGCCCTGACTCTCGAACGCCGATGCGACCTTCTCCTGGAGCTCTGCTCCCGGAGTCAGGGACACCATGTAGCCACCCCTGCCGCCGCCTGTGACTTTCGCTCCCAGAGAGCCCATCTCGAGGCTCGCCCGGCACATGGCGTCGAGCGTCTCGTGTGACATCCCCATGTCGACCAGGAGGCTGTGGTTCTCCGACATGATCGCGCCGACGGCCGGCAGGTCCCCGGTCTCGAGCGCCTTCCTCATGTCGCCGACCTGACCGGTGATGGTCGCGAGTCGTGCCGAGAAGAGCCCCGGATCGCCAGTCTTCTGCTCGTCGATGAACTCGTCCAGCGCCGCCGTGTTCACGGTGACGCCGCTGTTGGCCAGGACGATCTCGAATGGCGCGGGGGTGCTGAGCGCCTCGAAATGCTGCTGCTCGTCTTTGAGGTGGAACAGCAGCAGCCCGCCGTAGGTCGAAGCCGTGTTGTCGACTCCGCTGGCGACTCCGTGGTAGGGAAACTCGCCCTGCCAGGCGATCCTGTTGATCTCCTCGATCGCGAGCCCGAGGTCGAACTCGGCATCGAGAGCACGGGCCAGCGACACGCAGCTCGCCGCGCTGGCGCCCACACCGCTGCCGGCCAGGAGGGTGCCGCCGATCGTGATCTTGACGTGTGTCTTGCCGACGTCGATCTTCATGACCTCGAGGATGCGGTCGATCGACCGGCTCTGCTGCTCCCTCTTTTTTTCCTTATAACCGAGGACCTCTTTGCGCTGGTCGTCCAGGGTCCAGCCGGCGCCGGCGACCCGTTCGACCGTCGTCACGGTCTCGAAGGGGATCGACGAGACGATCGCAGGGACCTCGTCGAGAACGAATTGATCGCCGATCAGGATCGTCTTGCCAAACCCTCTTCCCTCAGCCATGCGAAGCTCCTCTTGGGATCGTTTCCATCTCAGCTCAGGATCGTTTCCATCTCGGCGATCAGCTCTTCCTCTTTGCCGACGGCGACCGTCGTGGCGGCCGTCAGCGAGTGGCAGGCGTCGACGAACCCCCCGAGTCTCTGCGTGGCCTCGGGGAGCAGCACGTGCAGTCCCATCGCCCTGCCGGCCCGGATCTCCGCCTCCATGGCGGGGGAGACTCTCATGGAGATCTTCACCTGGCCCATCCGGACCGCGCCGAAGCCCGGGATCTCATCGGGGATGATCTGGAATCCGGCGAGGTACTTGTCCGGGTCGATCAAGCTCGTGTCCCTGATGGCGTCGCAGAAGGCGCCGATCATTTTGACTCCCATCGGAAAGAAGCGCCGTTCGACATGACACCACTGCATGTGAGGCGTCTGGTTGAAGGCGCCTGCCCGCAGCCTCCGGATCTCGTCGTCGAAGAGCCGCGTCCTGACGGACTTCAGCTCATCGACGGTGCGGTCCAATTCGGCGGAGACTCCTTCGAGGCAGACCTCGACGCCCATGCCCGGGCCGTCACTGTAGTAGCCGACGCCTCCCAGGACGTCGAGGTAGTCGCCGAAGTCGATGACCGGTAGCTGACCGCTCGGCCCGTTCAGCAGGTACTGCTCTCCGGTCTTGTGACGCCTGATCTCGATCAGGCCCTGTCGAGCGGCTTCGAGGGCGACGTCGCGGTTCTCGCTCACCAGGGAGCCGTCGACGAAGAAGCCGTCTCCGACCGCGCCGATGGCCGCGATGTGAGCCAGGTCGCGGTTGTCCGGGTCGAGGGTGCGAGCAAAGAGGTAGCACGTCGTCGAACCGGAGATATCGCGATCGCCCTTCAGGCCGAAGAGATCGGGGTCGAGATTGATGACCCGCGGGTCGGTCGAGGCTTCGGCGACATGGTGGTCGAGGATGAGGGTCAGATTGCGCCCCTGATTGAGCGCGGAAAGCAGGGGCGCGATCCGGCCGGCGAAATCGGCGAAGACGAGGATCTTGCCTTCCTGCTCGAACACCTTGTCGAGCACGGCCGGGTAGGGCTTCTCAAAGCAGAAGCGCCGGACGGCGAACCCCTGCCGCTCGAAGGCGCGTGTGAGTATGGCGCCGGACGTGATGCCGTCGGAATCGTTGTGGTGATAGACCTGGACGGCCTTCTGCGGCATGCGCCTGAGTTCCCGGATGGCGTATTCCATGGCCTCGATCAAGGTGCTCAGCATGGGTCTCCTCTATTGCCGGCTTCATATGATAGCGCCTGGCCCAGCCCGGTAGCGCTCGGCCCAGCCTGACAGCGCTCGGCCCAGCCTGACAGCGCTCGGCTTGACCTTGCGCCGACCTACGCTCGCACGTCGCGACGCTCGAACGACACCGCCGTGACCACGAGCAGGGCCGCCGAGGTCGCCACCAGCACCGCCACTCCCACGGCGTCGAAGCCCTGCCCGAGCGGCGAGGCGCCGCCCGAGTAGTGAAACAGCGAAAGGTAGCGGAAGGGCCTGACACCTACGTTCATCTGGGACAGGGTGTTCAGCAGGTACATGGCCAGGCCCACCCCGGCGCCGGCGGCGATGCCGGTCTGCCGGCGCCCGGTGGCGCCGCTCACGGCGTACGTGACGCTGCCGACCGCGAGACCGAGCAGGGTCAGACGCAGCATGGCATCCGCCAGCTCGCCGGCGCTCACGGGCGTGCCGGCGACTCTGGTGGCCAGGAACAGCGCGAGCCAGAAGGCGACCCCGAGGATCGCGACGGTCACGGTCATGGCAGCGTACTTCTGCAAGACAAGGCGGCGACGGCCGACCGTCTGGGTCAGCAGCAGGCTCAGCGTGCCGCTCTCTTCCTCGCCGGCCAGGGCGCGGGCGGCGATCGACACGGCGAAGGCGATGAACACGATCGGCGCGAGCCAGGAGAGCAGCTCCACGTTCACGTAGCCGACCGGCGACGAAAAGTCGCCGCCCGACCCGAGGAAGGCCGCCCGGATCGCCGCCGGCAGGCTGTCGATGTAGCCCTGCAGCGAGGCGGCGCTGTGTCTGATGCTGGGGTAGATCGAGATCAGCAGAGCCACGTAGAACGCCACGCCGATCACCCACATAATCAGGGGACGCGCCTGGTCGCGCAGGCTCTTGAAGAAGGCGTTACTCAGCATCGTCGCCCCCTTCGGCGCCGGCGTAGAAAGTCATGAAGACGTCCTCGAGGTCGGGCAGGCGGCTCGTCAGGTCGAGCACCGGGTACTCCCCCAGCTTCTTCACGGCCGCATCGAGTGAGCCCGTGACGGTGAGCCGCAGCGAGGTGGCGCCCTTGCCGTTGACGGCGACCCGCGTGACGCCGGGCACGCCGTCGAAGGCGGAGGGCGGGACCGCCTCGGCAAAGACGACCTCGATCTCGCGCACCGCCCTGCCGGTGAGGCTCGAAACGTCTTCGAGGGCGATCAGCCTGCCTTCGCGGATGAAGGCCACGCGGTCGCAGACGCGCTGCACCTCGGGCAGGACGTGAGAAGACAAAAAGACGGTCTGTCCGGCCTCTCGGGCCTCGTCGACCAGCGCGTAGAACTCGTGCTGCACGAGCGGATCGAGGCCCGAGGTGGGCTCGTCCAGGATCAGCAGCTCTGGCCGGTTCATGAGCGCCTGGATGAGGCCGAGCTTGCGCTTGTTGCCGCTCGAGAGGTCGGCCACCTTGCGGCTCAGGTCACAGTCGAGCCGTTCGCTCAACTCGGCTATGTGCTCCCAGTCGACGCCGCCGCGCAGGTTGGCGTAGTAGCTCAACGTCTCGCGGCCGGTGAGCGTGGGGTAGAGGCTGAGCTCGCCGGGCAGATAGCCGCTGCGCGCCTGGATCGCCAGGGTGTCGCGGTGGCTGTCTCGTCCGAGGACAAGGGCGCGGCCCGAGGTCGGCCGGATGAGGTCGAGCAACACGCGGATCGTGGTCGTCTTGCCGGCGCCGTTCGGGCCCAGAAAGCCGAAGACCTCGCCCGACCGCACCTCGAGGTCGAGCGCCACGATGCCGCGGCTCTTGCCGTAGCTCTTGGTCAGCTTCTCGGTGAGGATGGCGGCGGCCATCAGCCGTACCACTCGCGCAGGACCGCCTGGTCTACCATCGTGAGTGACCGCGGGGGGAGCCCCAGAAGACGTTCGAAGGCCTCGACGTAGGTCGCAAGCAGGCGTTTGACGGCCGCAAACGAGATCTGACCGGCCCGCCGGGCGATGTAGAGCTCGACGGCCGTCTCGTTCACGCCCTGCAGCAGCGAGACCAACACGCGCGCGAGGTCGTCGGGGGAGCTCGCCGTGAAGACGCCTTCGTCTGTGCCCTGACGGACGATCGTGGAGAGCAGCGGCGCGAGGCGCGCCATCAGGCCACGCCGGACCTTCTCGCGCACGATCGCGTTGTCGTCGGAAAGCCAGACCTGCAGGAGCGCCACCATGAGCTCCGTCCGCTCCCCCTTCCAGCGGGCGATGCCCGAGAAGACACCCTGCAGCTTCTCGACGGCGGGCACGGCCGGGTCGGCGACGAGCGGCGAGAGCGTCGCGATCGCGGCTTCGACCATGCGCTCGACGACCGCTTCGAGGAGCGCCGCCTTTGAGTCGAAGTAGTGGTAGAACGCGCCTCTCGACGCCCCGGCCTCGTCGAGGACGTCCTGAATGCTCATCTGCTCATAGCCCTTCGCCTGGATGAGGCGCTGAGCGATGTCGACGAAGGTCTCTCGTCGGACGGCGTGCACCGCCGGGTCGAGTATGCGTGCCAAGGTGTTCTCCCGTGGAATAGACCGACTGTCGGTTTGACAATACATCGCCTGTCAAGCGCGGCGCACCGGGAGCGTACGGGATCGTGTTCACGGCGGGGGCGCCTCGAACGGTCGGCACTGCCCTGCGCGGTCGGCGTCAGGCGCGCGGTCGGCGTCAGGCGCGCGGTCGGCGTCAGGCGCGCGCGGCCCTGCCTCACGATGAGCGGCGCGCGGCGCTACTTCACGGTGAGCGTGTTCGAGCCCACGTGTGTCTGCGGGTTGCCGGCCTCGTCGCGGGCGTACACCGCGTAGCGATAGGTGCCGCGCGGCAGGAGACAGAAGAAGCGCCACGTGTGCTGCGTCGCCGTCGTCTGCCGGCCGAGACGCAGCGTCGCGACCAGGCGCCCGTAGCCGTCGGTGATCCTGATGGTCACGGTTGCCGTGGCGCTTTGCGCATCGGTTACGCGGTAGCGCAGCAGCGCTCCGCCGCCGCGGCTCACGATCGCGGGCGAGAGGGCGAAGGTCCGCGGGCCGATGACGTCGGCCCGCGTGGTCGCCCAGGTCAGGCCTCCGTCGGTCGAGTGCAGCATCGTCTCGCCGTCGCCGACTATCCAGCCGCTGGCGGCGCTCGTGAAGCACACCGCCGTCAGGTCCTCGCCGGTCGGCACGGTGACGGCGTTCCAGCTCGCGCCGCCGTCCGTCGTATGAAGGACCGTGCCGCGCTCGCCCACGACCCAGGCCGTGGAAGCGTCGACTGCGTCCACATCACTGAGCCAGGCCGCGGTCGGGCCGCCGTACTGTCGCTGCCAGGTCGTGCCGCCGTCGGAGGTGTGCAAGATAACGCCGGCGCCCGACACGGGGCTGCCGCCGACGGCCCAGGCCTGCGAGTCGTCGAGCGCGGCGACCCTGTAGATCACCGCGCCGGCGACTGTGGTCTGCGTGATCCAGGTCGCGCCGCCGTCGGACGTGTGCCGGATGAAGCCGGTGCTCGCGCCGGCGTTGCCGCCAGCCAGCCAGCCGTGCGCGGCGTCGGCGAAGTCGACCGACCAGAGATCGGCGGTCGAGTTGCCCCGCGGGCCGCTCCACGTGTCTCCTGCGTCGGTGGTGTGCAGAAGCGTGCCGCGGCTGCCGCACAGCCAACCATGGGCAGCGTTCAGGAAGTCGACGCCCAGGAGGTACTGGGAGGTGTCGCTGTCCTGCCAGCGCCAGTGCCGACCGGCGTCGGCGGTCGTGACGACGGCGCTTTCGTAGTCTCCTTCGCTGCCCACGGCCCACGCGCGCCGGGCCGAGACGACCGACAGCGAGCTCGTCATGTAGCAGTCCCACGAGGCGGGACTCGTCGTCGTCCAGTGGCCGCCGCCGTCGGTGGTGCGCAGAATGACCGCTTCGCTCGAGACGTTGTCATAGCCCGTGGCCCAGCCGTGGTCTGGGTCGACGAAGGCGATGTCGGTCAGCCCGTAGTCCGCGCGACGGATCGCCGGGTCGGGCGCCTGGGACGGCCCGGGGAGGTGGCCGGCGTTATAGGCCTTGAGAAACGCTTGCCAGCCGGTCTCGTCGGCAAAGGCGATCTGGCGCCGGTACACGACGTGGTCGCTGCGCCAGTCGCTGCCGGTCCCCCACCAGATCGTGATGCCCTTGAAGGTGCTCGCGTAGGAGCCGCTCCAGAGCGCCACTACGGCGCCCGTCAGATCGTCGGCCACCGTGGTCGACAGCAGCTTCAGGGTCGGGTCGGTGATCGCCGGGTCGGCCGCCAGCCGCTCGGCGACGTCGGCCATGTCGACATACCAGCAGTCCCAGGCGTAGATGCTGTGATGGAGATCGGCGGCATACCGAGGTCTGAGCTGCGGCAGATCGGCGCGCAGCCTGGCGACCCAGGCGGTGATGTCGGGTCTGGCTTGCATGACCTGTCCGACGTCGAGCGCCGACAGGCTCACCCAGTTGAAGCAGCGCAGGGGGCGGTAGTACGACTCGTAGGCGCTCACCATGTCGCCCGCCACCTGCCGCGGCGTGCGGTTCGGGTCGGTCATGAGCGGGCGCAGGGCGGCGCCGTACGGGTAGCCATCCTGGTCGATCGTCTCCTCGGAGCCGACCACGTACTGCACGAGCTTCGAGCTCCCTATCTCGGAGACGGCCTCGATGTTGGCCATGTTGCAGGCGTCGAAGCACAGGACGTCGATCGGTACTGCGGCAGCGCGGATGGCGTTGCGCAGCTCGGGCATCGTGATGCGGTCGTTCGAGGTGAAATCGTCGGAGACGTAGCGCCAGCCGTAGCCGTGATCCCAGATGTCGACGGCGAGGTGGGTCGACGGGTAGCGCTGCGCGATCTGCTTCAGAAACCACGTGAAGGTCGCCCCGGAGCCGAAGTCCTTGTCGGGCCAGCTCGCCACCACCGTCACCTTGTGGCCTGAGAACTGCAGGAGCTGGACGCCCCGTTTGACGCTGCGCCAGTCGATCAGGGCGACCACGTTGACGCTGGCGTTGGCCGGCAGCGCCCGGAGCTGCCGCAGGGTGAACTGGGGCCAGGTGTACTCGAGGTTGTTGTCGCCGTTCGCATAGACCGCGAACGTCCAGGAAGCCCGCGGCGAGGCGGCGGGCGTGGGTGTCTTGGCCGGCGCGCCGGCCGGCGACGACCCGGTGGCCGGCGACGACCCGGTGGCCGGCGACGACCCGGTGGCCGGCGACGCGTTGGCCGCAGCCGCGCCGCAGAGCAAGGTGCAGAACAGGACGCAGAATGCCGTCGCAAAGACGACGCCGAACCGTCTCATCAGACCCTCCTGTCGTCGGCCACGCCCGTACGATAGCAGACGTCGTGACTGTCCGCCGTTCTTGTAGCGGGGACGGGCGGCTCGCCGGCACCCGCGCGGCTTGCAGGCGCCCGAGCGGTTCGCAGACTATACTTGCGCGGCAAAACGATGTGTCTCGTCGACGCAGGGAGGGAGCGAACCGACTATGACCATCACCGTCGACAGTGTGCGCGACGATCTGGCCGAGGCGGGCCTGTCCGGCATAGGCGAGGTCCATCGCAACTTGCCCTACGCTGAGCTCGTGGCGCGTTCGCTGGCCCGCAAAGAAGGCATCCTGGCCTCGAACGGGGCACTCGTCGTGCGCACCGGCCTGCGGACCGGCCGCTCGCCGCACGATCGCTTCATCGTCGATTCGAAGGCGGTGCACGACAAGGTCGACTGGGGCGTCGTCAACAAACCCTGTAGCCGGCGCGTCTTCGATCACCTGCTCGACAAGGCCAGCGCCTTTCTGCAGCACCGTGAGTCGTTTGTCTTCGACGGCTACGCCGGCGCCGACCCGGCCTACCGGCAGCCGATCAGAGTGGTCTGCGAGGCCACCTGGCACGCCCTGTTTGCCCAGACGCTGTTTCTGCAGCCCACGAGCGTCGATCTGCGTGAGCGCTTCACGCCGGCCATCACCGTGATCGACTGTGGTGCGCTCTCTGCCTCTCCCAAGGCCGACGGTGCGCGCTCTGAAGCGTTCGTCGCCATCGACCTCGAACGGCGCCTCGTGCTGATCGTCGGCACCATGTACGCCGGCGAGATCAAGAAGTCGGTCTTCACGCTGCTCAACTACCTGCTGCCCGAGCGCGACGTGCTGCCCATGCACTGCGCCGCCAACCTCGGCCGCGGTGGCGACACGGCACTCTTCTTCGGGCTGTCTGGGACGGGCAAGACGACCCTCTCGGCCGACCCGCACCGCCACCTCATCGGCGACGACGAGCACGGCTGGAGCGAGCACGGCGTGTTCAACTTCGAGGGCGGCTGCTACGCCAAGGTGATCCGTCTGTCGGCGAGCGCCGAGCCGCAGATCGTGCGGGCGGTGCGCTTTGGCTCGATCCTCGAGAACGTCGTGATCGACCCGTGGACCCGGGCGATCGCCTACGACGACGACTCGATCACCGAGAACACGCGGGCCACCTACCCCGTGGCTCACATTCGCGGCCACGTCGCGTCGGGCCTGGGCGACCATCCGCGCAACGTCTTCTTTCTGGCCTGCGACGCCTACGGCGTGCTGCCGCCGATCGCCAGGCTCACACCTGAGATGGCAAGCTACCACTTCCTCTCCGGGTTCACCTCGAACCTGGCCGGCGCCGAGACCGGCGTGACCGAGCCGGTGCCGACCTTCTCGGCCTGCTTCGGGGCGCCGTTCATGCCGCGCCCGCCGGTCGTCTACGCCGAGCTGCTGGCCGAGCGCCTGCGGCGCCACGGCACGGCGTGCTGGCTTGTGAACACGGGCTGGAGCGGCGGACCCTACGGCGTGGGACGGCGCATGAAGATCGCCCTCACCAGGCGTCTGCTGGCCGCGGCCCTGAGCGGGGCGCTCGATGAGGTCGCTTCACACGCCGACCCGGTGTTCGGGATGCTCGTCCCCGACTCGTGCCCGGGCGTGCCCGCCGACGTCCTCGCGCCGCGCTCGACCTGGACCGACGGCGCCGCTTACGACGCCCAGGCCCGTCTGCTCGCCCAGCGTTTCGACGCCAACTTCGAGAAGTATCGAGCGTCCGTGCCGTGGGCAATCGCGGCGGCGGGGCCCAGACAAGGCTAGACAGGCGACCCCAAGCGCGCCGCCGGGTCGTCCCGTTCGGGTCGTCCCGTCCGGATCGCTGCGTCCGGGTCGTCCCGTTAGGACCCCGTTCGCCGGCTGCTACCTGACCAGCGCCTGGGCGAAGGTCGCCAGGTCCGTGCCGCGATGCACCCTGATGCGTGCCAGCGTGAAGCGCTCGGCGGGCGTGGCCAGGCCCTCGTTCGTGGTGGTCGCGCCCTTGAAGCCGGCGGCCTTGACCGCGGCGATCACGGTGGCGTCATAGGCGCCCGATGGGTAGCAGAAGAACGAGACCTTCTCGCCGGTCAGCGCCTGCAGCACGGCGCGAGACACGACGATCTCGCGGTGCAGACCCGCGGCGTCGAGCGTGGTGAGGTCGGGGTGCGTGAGCGTGTGGTCGTCGACCTCCCAGCCGGCGCGTACCAGACCGTGCACGAGCGGGGCGGGCAGGTCGCCGTGCGGGCGCACGGCATTCATGCACAGGTTGAGCACGCCCGGCCAGCCGATGCGCTGCAGGATGGGCGCGGCCACTGTCCAGTCGCTGCGATAGCCGTCGTCGAAGCTCAGAACGACGGGCTTGGCCGGCAGCCGGGCCCCGCCGTGCCAGAACGCGTTGACCTGCGACAGCGTTACGGCGGTGAAGCCGTGGGCTTCGAGATAGCGCATCTGCAGCACGAAGTCGTGCCGCGACACGAACAGGTCGGGATACGGCTCGCCGGCGGGTGGCGTGCCGATCAGGTGGTACATGAGGATCGGCACCGACAGGCTGCGTGGCCCGCGGATCATCGTGGGCGTAGGGGCGGCGCGGAAGTGGCCGACGCCGTGCGGCAATGCGATCAGCGTGGGGTGTGGCGTCGGGCTTGTCGATGGGGCCGGGCTGCCTGATGCCGTCGGCGAAGCCGACGACGGCGCCGCGCCGGACTGAGCCGCGCCGGACTGAGCCGCGCCGGACGGAGCCGCGCCGGGCGACGTCAAGGTTGCACTGGCCTGGGGACTCGTGGTCGCGGCTCCGCCGCCGCCGAAGACCATCCAGGCGCCGAGGCCCGCGACGGCCAGCGCCACCAGGGCACAGGTCACGACAAGCCATCTCCGCATGTTCCAGCCCCTTCGTCGACGTCGCTTGCCCGCAGACACTGACTCCCGCAGGTCACCGTTGACGGTGGCCCAAACTGTCAACTCCGATGCATCCCGGCAGGTTGGGTGTGGTCCCGGCGACCATGGCCAATTGGCCAGGAAGTTGTTCAATTGGACATGGTAGGCGAAAAGGCTCCCGCCTGCGCGGAAGCGAGCGGCGGCCGGCCGGTGGCCTGGGGCGAAGACCGCGCCTTCGGGAGGGTCGGCGCATCGGTTGGGCCTTCGATTCGGCGCGTTCGGGGGGTGGTAGACTCCGGCCATGAAGCTCGCAGCAGTCCTTGCCGCCGTCGACCGACTCGCGCCTTTCGAGCTCGCGGAGCCGTGGGACAGCGTCGGGTTGCAGGTCGGAGATCGCGACGCCCAGGTCAGTGCCGTGCTGGTCGCTCTCGACCCCACGATCATCGCCCTCGAGCACGCCGCGCGGCGCGGTTGCCAGGTGCTGCTCGTCCACCATCCGCTGGTGCGCGAGCCGCTTGCGGCCGTCACCGCCGACGATTACCCCGGCAGCCTCATCCTGCGGGCGGCGCGCGAGGGTGTGGCGCTGGTGGCCGCCCACACCAACTTGGACAAGGCCCGCGGTGGTCTCGCCGAAATCGTCTGCGCGGCGCTCGATCTGGAGGGCACCAAGCCGCTCTCGCCGGCGCGCATGGACTGGTGCAAGCTGGTCGGCTTCGTGCCCCAAGGCGATCTCGCGGCGGTGCGCACGGCGATCTTCGCCGCCGGCGCCGGCACGATCGGCGACTACATCCACTGCTCGTTCACCACGCCGGGCGACGGCACGTTCGAACCCGGCCCGCGCGCCCACCCGAGTATCGGCGAGGTGGGCAAGGAACAGCGGAGCGGCGAGTGGCGTCTCGAGGCGGCGTTCCCGCGGGCGCTGCGGCGCGCCGTGACCGACGCCTTCGTCGCGGCGCACTCCTACGAAGAGCCCGCCTTCGACGTCTATCCCGTCGACGACGAGGTCCGCACCCTCGGCCTCGGGCGCATCGGCTATCTGGGCGCGCCGCGCACGCTCGAGGACTTCGCCACCGAGGTCGCCGGCCTCTTCGGTCTGCCGGCCATCCGCTTCACCGGAGACGGCTCGCGGCTGATCGAGGGCGTGGCCGTGCTGCCCGGCTCGGGCGCCTCGCTGATCGACGAGGCCGCCGCGGCCGGGGTCGGGGCGCTCGTGACCGGCGACGTCAAATACCACGATGCCGACCGCGCCGAGCGCCTGGGCCTGGCGCTGATCGACGTGCCTCACGAGATCGCCGAAAGCTATGCCCTGCAGCGCTGGACGGCGCAGTTCGCCGAAGAGTTGCGCCGCGACAAGGTGACCGTGACGTTCCTTGAGCAGCCGCGGCGCCTGTGGCGGCGGCTCGTTCTGACCGCCGAGATCGAGGAGGGCGTGACCGCCTTGGCCAACCTGCACAACCACTCAGACGGCAACGCCCTTCTGTACGTCGACGGCGGCTCACGCGGCAACCCGGGACCGGCCGCTATCGGCGGCTGCCTGCTCAGCCCCGCGGGCGAGCTCCAGGAGGAGTTCTCGGACACGATCGGCCGGGCCACCAACAACGTGGCCGAATACCAGGCGCTGATCGCCGGCCTCGAGCTGGCCCTCGACCGCAAGGTCCGCAAACTGACCGTGCATTCCGACAGCGAGCTCATCTGCCGCCAGCTCACCGGCCGGTACAAGGTCAAAGACGCCAACATGCGCGGCTACCACGCCCAGGCGAGCGCCCTTCTGGAGCAGTTCCAGGAGGTCGAGATCAAGTGCATCCGCCGCGAGGAGAACGCTCCGTCCGACCGCCTCGTCAACGAGGCGCTCGACGCGGCCCTGAAGTAGGGAGTGGGGTGCGGCGTCGGGCTGCGCGGTGCCGCCGTCGACCGACCGGCCTGCCGTTTGCGACGACGCGTCGCGGTCGTGTACACTACCCGTCTGCGCGGGTGTAGCTCAGTTGGCTAGAGCGTCTGCTTGCCATGCAGAAGGTCGAGGGTTCAAGTCCCTTCACCCGCTCCAGAACTCCTTCGCCTGAGGCAGAGGACATGAGCATGTGTGCTCTGTCGTCTGCCTTTCGCTTGAGGAGACGCGCTTCGCTGCCCGCGGTGCTCGGCGGCGCGACGCGACCAGGTGCTTCGCCGGGGCGGCGTAGCCAAGTGGTAAGGCAGAGGTCTGCAAAACCTTAATCACCGGTTCGACTCCGGTCGCCGCCTCCAGAAGATTCTCCTGCACTCAGCCACTTTCTCGGTCTCGGCTGTGCCCCTCTGAACGACGAATGCCGACATTCGCGCCGACATTCGGCCCAAATCCTCGTCGACTTGCCGCCAAAGGTGAGCTCGGCGACCTTGCGCGTCTGAGGCTAAAACGACAACTGGTGACGGTTCCTGACGGTCGCGGCGCCGGGACAGCGAGTGGGTTCGCGAGTCGCCTCAGAGGGATGTCCGAGCGCTCCGACGATCTTGGGCGGATAACGGCGTGCAGGGCCTGCGTAGCGTGGCTGCCGAAGGTCGTGTGTGGGCGCATCACGGGCAGAGTGGCCCGTTTCGCCTGCTTCGCATCCCTTCAGGCGACGGTCTCCTGCACATCGCGCGGACCGACCCCGGGCGTGCTGGACGGCAGCGAACCGGCCATCGACAGGGCGTGCTCCTCGTCGTTCATCACGTCAACGGGTCACTCTCATCGACTCGACATCGTCTCCTGCATCTCCTCGACGCATCCGACCCGCGAGCCGGCGGCAGCCTCCGCGCCACACTCAGCGGCTTTCTCGCCGGCCTTCAATGAGCGGATGTGCTCGTGCGTGATGCCAGCCGACGGCACATCGGGGTGATGCTTGGCGCACAACATGTAGTGACGGTACGGATGACGTCCATGACGCCAGCAGCCCTTCACGTGACAGCTGTGCGCCCGGAAGTACGCGACCATAGCAACGAGCAACGTCAGCTCGCCGAGGTCACTGCCGGGGCCGCTCCACCACGGATACCACTTGCCGTTGTCGGCTCCGCTGTAGTGCATGAACCAGTGCCACAGCATTAGCATGACGTTCGCCTCCTTGGCCGGTTGGAGTACGGCCTACAGCATACTTGGCTACTACATCAAGGAGCACGGCTCGAAGTTCGGGAGGACGGGTCCAGCTAACGCGCGGGGCGAGAAGAAGTACAGGATTCGTTGGCTGCTCGGTTAGGCACAATCACCGCGGAGAAGGCGCGGCGCGAATGACCGGTCCGGGTGACGTATCGTCGCGAGCGTAGCTCGGGAAACGTCGGACCGCGGTGTCCGGCCCTCGGTGTGCGGCCACCCACTCCGCGAATCCTTGATACGTCATGTCGGTGCTCCCGGAGATGTCCTCGTGGACGGCCCTGGAGAAGCAGCTGGGAAGCTCGCCGGCCTTGAGGCTCTTCCTTACACAGCGGTCGCAGGTCGGCTGCGTGGATTTGGGGTTGTTCGGGTTGAGAGAACACTCCAAGTCCGTGCAGGTGCAGAAGCATGAGGTGTGTGGCTTGCTCACGCCGAAGGGCCAGATGGTACCGTTCTCCGTGGTAAGGACGACGGTTGTTCACCCTGGTCAGGAACGGCCGGAGCTGGCGAAAAGGGGACGGCGTGGACGTGAATGACTTCAGAGCAGCGGAGGCGGGCCGCATCGTCTACAGCCCCGAGGGCTACCCCGCTTTCGTCCCGGCACCGCTGCCGCCGCGTCTGTTACTCACAAGAGAGCTCGCCGTCGCCCTGTCGCATGCCGACGCCGCTCTCGGCAGGCTACGCGGGCTGGGGGACGGGCTGGAGGGCTCGGCGGCACTGGCGGCGCCGCTCCTGCGACAGGAGGCGCTCTGCTCGTCACGTATCGAGGGCGCCGACGTGAGCCTGACCGAGGTTTTGCTCGACGAGATCGCCTGCGCCCCCAAGGGCTCCCGCGCCGACCACCTCGCCGAAGTGCGCAACACACTCGCCACGCTCGCCTACGGTGTTGAGTGCGTTGCGCGTGTGCCTGTGGACCTCGACCTAGTCCGCAGTCTGCATGCGCGACTCCTGCGTGGTGAGCCCTCGACGGCCCGCACGCCCGGCGAGTTTCGCACCATCCAGAACTGGATCGGACCGCCGGGCGCGACTGCGACCAACGCCACCTACGTCCCGCCGCCGGTGCCCGAGATGCTCGAGTTGCTCGCCCAGCTCGACTCCTTCATGGGGGAGCGCGACCGCCTGCCCGATCTGGTGCAGTGTGCGTTGGCTCACGCCCAGTTCGAGTCGATTCACCCGTTCGTCGGGGGCAACGGCCGACTGGGCCGCATCCTCGTGGTGCTCTTCCTCGTGTCGCGCGGTCGCCTGTCCCAGCCCTTCCTCTACCTCTCGGCGTATCTGGAGGCACACCGCAGGGAGTATTACGCGCTGCTGCAGCGCGTGCATACGAAGGGTGCGTGGCTGCCATGGCTGCTGTTCTTCGCCACGGGCGTCAGAGAGACAGCGGACCGTGCAAACCGGCAGGTATGCGAGCTGGCTCGGCAGCGGGGTCTCTACCGTGCGCAGGCGGAGGGTACCGCACTGCGGCTGGTGGAGGAGCTCTTCACCTCGCCGTTCGTTGCCGTACGCGAGGTCCGGCGCGCCCTCGCAGTCAATGATGGCACCGCGCGTCGAGCTATCCGTACCCTCGAGGGCCGCCGGTTGCTCGCTCCGGTGGAGGGCACGACTCGCCCACGTATCTACCTGGCGCGGCCCATCTTCGAGGCAATCGAAGAGCCCATCGAGGCGCTTGTGGGTGAGGCCGACGGGCTCCTCGAGGCCGAGCCTCTCAAGTCGCTGCAGGGCTGGGATCGGCGGCCACGGCTCCTGGCTGACCGCCTCATGACGGAGGCCATGGCCATGGTCGACGTGGCGCGGAAGGTAGGCGTGGACGTGCGGCTGGTGGGCGGTCTTGCCGTGCGTCGCTACTGCATCGACCTGGCGTTTGCGGACCGCGAGTACTCGGACGTCGATCTCGTCGTGCTCTCTTCACAGAGGCCGCGGCTGTATGAGGTCTTCGCCGACCTCGGCTACGAGGAGAACATCTTCGTGAACCAGGCCAGCGAGGGACAGCAGATGCAGTTCGTCAAGGTGCGGGCGGCTGATGTGTTGACTGTGAGTGCCGACGAGGTTCCGGACGAGTTGCAGATCCCGGGCCCGGCCCCGCGCCCGGATGCGACCACGCGTTCGGAAGTCCGCGCCCGGCCCCTCGTCGACCACGTCGACGTCTTTCTCGATGTCATGCGCATGGACCACGACGTCGATGTTCGCGACCGCCTCACACTCGACGACTACGCGGTCTCACCGGTGGACGCGCTCATCGTCAAGGCTCAGATCGGCACGCTCAACCAGAAGGACGCTCACGACCTCATCGCCCTGTTCAAAGACGTGCCCCTGCGCGAGGTCGACGACGACCTCTCGATCTGTGTCTCCCGTCTCGTACAGGTCTGCGCCGAGGACTGGGGCCTGTACTTCGATGTGACAACGAACCTCAAGGCTGTTCTCGACTGGCTGCACGACTTCGGTCTCACAGAGGACGAAGCTTCGCGCGTCAACGGCCGCATCACCGCGGTCCTCGAGGCCATTGAAGATGAGGAGAAGCCGCTGAGCTGGCGCCTGCGGGCGCGCGTCGGCACGCACGTCGCCTGGCGGCGCCGTGTCGAGCTCCAGGATGACACGCCCGTGGTCACGCGGCTGGAGTAGCCCGGCGGTGGCCGCTGTCACCCATCTCGAGCAGCCGCGTCGCCCGTGGCGCCGGCTCGCGCCCAGCGCCTGAAGGCGTGGGGCGGATAGCGACGCGCAATCAAAGCGCGCTACCCTCTGTTGGCGGGCAGTTGACCGTCGTGCTTCCGATGCCAGATCGTCGCGGCTCAGCGCCGGCTCAGCTCTCGCCGCTTACCAGCTCCGCGATGCGCTCCGCCGCCTCCTCCTGCATGGCCGGGATGGCATGGGAGTAGGTGTCCAGCTCGTCAGTTTCGACCAGCTTGCCGGAGCAGCCCGGGCAGGAGTCCTTGGGCTTGCGCTCCAGCCAGAAGCGCTTGTTGCAGACCTCGCAGTGTTGCGCCGGGGCTGTGCCTACATCGACGATGTACTCGAAACTGGCACTGCCTCGCTTGCGGATGTGACCGCGCATGCTGTCCCCCTTGACGCGCGTCGGTACGTAGTGCTGTGAGCTTCGCTCTGGGGCACGACAGAGCAACGCCTGGGAGGGCTCCCAAAGCACCGGCCGACCGACCGCAGGCGACCAGAGTGGTGCAGCTGTCTGTCGGCAACCTGGCGGGGCTCAGGCGCTAGCGCAGGAAGAAGAGCGAGGGGAGAGGTCCGGCTGACCTGTGCCACGGGGCCTCGGGGCGCTAGGCTTCAACTTGGGAGGCGGCGGTCTCTGATGATCGTCGTCGTCCCGCTTGTCGCGATCACCAAGAGCGAGACACCACTGTAGGAGGGTGACGCCGATCGTGCCCCGTCGCAGCTCACGCCGCTACCGTCGTCGTCATCCGCCGCAGCGCACATCGACAAGCGATCGACTCGGGCTGGGTCGCGCCGGGCAGCGGACGCGGTTTGCGCGCTGGGGTCTGGCCGCCTGTGTCGTGGTCCTCGCTCTGGCGCTGATCGACACTCGCAGCGGTCTTTTGCGCGAGGGCCGTCCCATAGGGGCGGCTCTGCTAGTCGACGCGCTGCTCGTCGCCGTCGGGGTCATCGTCTATCTCGCTGTGCTCAGGCGAGGACTGCGGGCGCACAACCGCGACGGAGAGACATTCAGGCGACGGTAGCCCGGGGTTCGCCGCTG
Organism: uncultured Actinomycetes bacterium; assembly: GCA_963845355.1. Lineage (GTDB taxonomy): Bacteria > Actinomycetota > Thermoleophilia > UBA2241 > UBA2241 > Bog-752. The sequence continues at coordinate 35,740 of CAWJRV010000006.1, read as the reverse complement.
CGCGCCGGGTCGGCATGGCGTCGGCAGCAGATCGAAATCGCCAGCACGAAGGGTAGATCCGCTGCAGCTAGAGGTCTGGCGGTTATGTGGCACGCATCGCCTCGAGCTGGCGAGGGGCCTCTGGTGGCCGCGATCAGCCAGCAATCGTCTTCTTCAGGACGTAATCGAAGAAGCTCTGCGTCGTGCCATCGGGCGCTGTCCACTGCGCCCGCAGACGCGTCTTTTTCTCGGTCTTTCGCATGGAGGAGAGAAGCGAGCGGTTCAGGTCTTTCGCGCTCTCGCCCTCAAGCTCTGCATCGACAACGAGCTCGCCCTCGACCTCGCTCACGGCTCCGCGAGGAAACAGCCCTTCAAGGACTGCCTTCACGGCTGCTCCGTTCGCGCTACTCACGCGTGCCGAGAGCCTGAAACGCATCGTCATCCACTCCGTCTCGTCGTCTGCTCGCGTTGCCGCGAGAATATCGTCCCGGAACGCTATTCTAGGGATCGCAGAGAAAGCGTCGAGCGTAGCGCTCGCGAGCTGAGGAGGGAGCCTTGCAGCCCGATTCCACCGCCATCCTTGAGACCCTCTCGACCAGCGAACCGCTTATCGGCCTCTACGACGCCCCCGATCCAGGACCCTTCGCGCCGCTGTTCGAGCCCGGCGCTCCGCGCGAGTGCTTCTGTGCCTCGTATGCGCGCCGGGCCAAGGGCAAGAAGCTGCACCTCACCGTGGAGCAGCACGGCTGTGGGGCGCCGCATCTGCTCGGCCTGCGGAGCCGCTCCCGCGAGGCGATGGTCAAATTCCTAGTCGACGAGGAGGGCCTGCCGTCATCGGTGCCGCCGACCAGGCCATGCGCAAGCACGTCCCTCCCGGTCTCTGGGCGTTCACCGTCACGAGTTCGATGTTCGAGCTCCTCTGCCGCTGGGCCGACGATCCGGCAAGCTCGCTGCACAACAACTTCCTCAAAGAGGTCATCGCCGCGCGCGGCGGCTCATTCTGAGCGGCAGGCCTGATATGGGGATCTCGCCAGCGACGACTCGCTCGGGACCGACTGAAGCGCCGACGCATACCAGCCTCGCCCTGCTCGTGGTCGTCACCGGCGTGCTGATAGCCGCCGTGGACACGACGATCGTGGTGCTTGCCCTGCCCGTGCTCGAACGCTCACTGCACGTGCCCCTGAGCGGCATCATCTGGGTGATCATCGCCTACCTGCTGGTGATGACCGTCCTGTCCACCCAGGTCGGCCGCCTGGGTGACATGTTCGGCCGCGTGCGGATGTACGAGATGGGCTTCGCTGTGTTCGTGCTCGGATCACTCCTCTGTGCCCTGGCCACGAACGGGGCGACCATCATTTGCTTCCGCATCATCCAGGGCGTCGGCGGCGCCTTGATCAGCGCCAACAGTGGCGCGGTGATCGCCGACACCTTCCCGGTGGAACGGCGGGGACGGGCCTACGGGTACACGAGCGTCGGCTGGAGTGCCGGCGCCGTGCTGGGCATCCTCCTCGGCGGACTCATCACGACCTACGTCTCGTGGCGCTGGATCTTCGGCATCAACGTGCCCATCGGCATCGCCGCCATCATCCTGGCCCTGCGCGTGCTGCGCGACCGCGGCGAGCGTCACCGCCATCGCGTGGACGTGGCCGGCATGGTGCTCCTCGGCGGCGGACTCTTCTGTGTGCTGTGGGCCATCACCCGTCTGGCCACCCACCCGGTCGACGCGACCCTGCTCGGCTACCTCGTCGTCGGCGTAGTGCTGCTCGTCGCCTTCGTGGCCGTCGAGCGCCGCCAGGCCGAGCCCATGCTCGACCTCTCGCTCTTTCGTGTGCCCACCATGAGTCCCACGCTGTTTGCCGCCCTGCTCCAGAGCCTGGCCAACTTCGCCACCCTGTTCCTGGTCACGATGTACCTGCAAGGCGTGCGCCAGCTCACTCCTCTGCACGCCGCGCTCGTGCTGGTCCCCGGTTACCTGGTGGGCGCCTTCATCGGCCCCGTGGCGGGACGGCTGGCCGACCGCCTGGGAGCCGTCTATCCGGCGACGGTGGGCTTGGCCATCCAGTGCGTGGCTCTGGCCATCTACGCCCACCTGGGCCTTACTACGCCGCTCTGGGTCGTGGTCGTGGCCGCTATCATCAACGGCATCGGCGCGGGCGCCTTCTTCCCGGCCAACAACGCGGCGGTCATGAAGGCCGCGCCCGGCCGCTCGTTCGGCGTCGCCTCCGGCGTGCTGCGCACCTTCGCCAACGTGGGCATGGTGTTCTCGTTCTCGGTGGCCATCCTGATCGCGGCTCACTCCATAAGCCGCGACTTGGCGTTCGCCATCTTCGTCGGGACCACCCGCTTGGGACCGCAACTTGCCTTGGCCTTCACGACGGGCGTGCACGCCGCCTTCTACACCTCGATGGGCTTCATGCTGTGCGCGGCGGTGCTGTCCGCAGTGCGCGTGCGTCACGCCCTGAGGCCGGGCTGAGCCTGGCGACGCGAACGCGAGGTTGCGGCCGGTCGCGTGACCGGGGTACTAGCCCTTCTCGGCCGTCAGCAGCCGCTGCGTTTGCCCGGCTAGCTCGTGCACCGCGAAATCACGCAGCCCGGCGGCCGCACACCAGCCGCGGTAGTCCTGCTCGCCGTAGACATCCCCGGCGCTGGTTGCGACAAGCATGTTCACGGCAAACAGCGAGGAAGGCAGCCCGCTGCCGCGCAGGAAGTCGAGGATGGCCACAGCGCCGCCGGAGGCCAGGGCACCGGCGGCACTGGCCACGACCTGCGCGCACTCTGCCGGCGACATCGAGTGGAAGAGGTTGCCACAGAAGACCAGGTCGAAGTTGCGAGCGGAGATGGCCTGCGTCGCATCTCCCTTGATGGTGGCGATGCCGGCCCGGCCCAACTCATCTGCCATGAGATCGATCACCTCGGGGAAGTCGAGCACCGTCACCTGCCAGCCCTGCTCCTGGAAGGCCAGCGCCTGGGTGGCCGGCCCGCCGCCGACGTCCAGCACGGTCCTGGTCTTCGGAAACAGCGTCGCCAGGCGCCCGGCCAGCGGCCGCGCCCGCTGGCGTGCTCCCAGGCGCATCGAGCCGATGAACGCCTGCAGCGACTCCGGTGTGCGCTCCGAGTGCGCCGGACCGCCCCCACGTAGCACCTCGGGCAGCTGCAGCCAGCGCCCGAGCAGGTCGTGGAGGTGCCGCAGGCGGTCGCCGACGAAGGCATCGTCGGCCGGGTCCAGCAGTGCCCGCATCTCGGGTGCCACGACCACCTCATTGCCGCGCTTCTCCAGATAACCGGCATCGACCAGGACAGCGGTCACGCGAAGTGCAGCGCGCTCGTCGAGGGCGAGCTCCCGGGCGACCTGCGCAGGCGGTCGCGGCTCGTCAAGCAGTGCCCCGATGAGGCCGACCTGCAGGGCCGCCATGAGGACGACCTGCGGCTGCCACTCGCCGGGGAAGAGATCGATGCCGGCCACCATGCCTCCTTGTTCGGGGCGCCCACGCGGCGACCCACTGCGGGCGCCACGGAAGCGCCCCGGTGGCACTTACCCGACCGTGACTTGGGAGAACCGTCGCCTGCGGGCGGCGGGGCGGCCCAGCCGCTCGGCAAGTCGGTCCAGGCGGGGTCTGCTCAACAGGTGTCTTCTCGTCGGCAGCGCGTCGGCGGCAGCGCCCTGTGCGGCAGAATGAGTGGCCAGACATGTCTGGCTTGTCGGAGTCGGTCTTACGGCCTTGCCTCGGTAGCGGCGCGTCCCTAAGTCAGGCCGGCTGCATTTCAGGTCACTCTTCGCTCCTCAAGAGCGGTTGCCGACTTTGGCCCGCGAGCGCTCCGCACCGCTGCGGCCTCGCCTCATACGAGGTTCGATGCACCCCGACGCAGGCCGCATACGACCTCACTGTCCTCGGAAGTCATGGTCGAATTCGGTGTACGGTGGCACCTTCTCCGGGTAATTCCTGGTGCAGTGCTCCACTTGTTGAGGTCGTGGGACGCGAATACGTTCCGCTCATGACAGTACCCGGTGGAGAGGAGTAACCCTGATGGCTGACGAGCGGTATGTCCCCAATTCGACGGGCAGGCTCCGCAAGGTCCTGCTGTGCCCGCCGGACTACTTCAGCTTTCAGCCGATCAACGAGATTACTCGGGGCGTGCTGGCACGCGGCGAGCAGCCCGATCCGGCTGCTTTTCGACGCGAGCACGCCGAACTGGTGCAAGGCTACCACGATGCAGGGGTGGAGGTGAGCCTTATCGATCCCGATCCCGGGCTTCCCTACATGGTCTACGCGCGCGATTTCGGTGCATGTCTCTCAGAAGGTGTGCTGATCGGCAGCTTCAGGGAACCGGTGAGGCAAGGCGAAGACATCCTCTACGAAGCCAAGGTCCGTGCGCTTGGGATACCAGTCATCGGAAAGGTGTTCCGGGGTTCGTTTGAGGGCGGCGATTTCTGGTTGCTCGATGAAGCCACCGTCGTGCATGGAGTCGTGGCTCGCACCGATTGGGAGGGCCTGCGCTGCGCACAGGAGATTCTCGAACCGTTCGGCTATGCGGTCCGGGGTGTCCAGCTCGCCTCCAAGAACTTGCACCTCGACATGGCCTTCAACATCGTCGCTCCAGGTGTGGCGGTCTGCGCCACCGAGCAGATGCCTGACTTCTTCCTGCGCGCGTTGCACAAACGTCGGTTCGAGCTCATCGATGTAAGCAGCGCGGGCGTCCTGGCGCACCACTGCAACGTCCAGGCGCTGGGTGATGGCCGGGTGCTCACCTTCGCCGCCAACAAAACCGTCAACAACAAACTTAGGGCCCTTGGCCTTGAGGTGATCGCACCGGAGATTACGGAGATCCTGAAGGGCGGTGGCGGGCCACACTGCATGACCTTCCCGCTCTTGCGGGACGACTGAGCTGGTGGGCCTGATGCTGCGCTCGCGCCCCCACCCATACTGGATCCTGACTTGCAACTTCAACCCGGCATCGGAACGCACGGCAATTGCGGAGGGCGACCGCGAGCCGCGTCTGCCCGAGGTCGTCGTATGAGGGCCGTCTGTCATGAGGCACGAGAGGAAGGCGTGTTCGCATGACGCGCTTCCTCGATTTAAGCCACGTACTCGAGACCGACATGCCGGTCTACCCGGGTGACCCTGCGGTGGGGCTCACGGCTTCTGACCAGGAGGAGCCCTGGCACGTGCTCAGCGTGGCGCTCGGTAGCCACAGCGGCACGCATATCGACGCCGCTCGTCACTACGTACCAGACGGTGCCACCATCGACCAATACCCCATCGAGCGTTTCGTGGTGGAGGCCGTGGTGGTGCGCACCCGGGCTGGTGACGATGAGGAGATCGCACCGGAGGCGTTGACCGACGCGCTTGCCGTGGTCCCGTCCGGCGGTGCTTTGCTCCTCAACACCGGTTGGGACGACAGGTGGGGCGGAGCGTCTGCGTTCTGCCACCCCTACTTGAGTGCGGTCGCCTGCGAACGACTCGTCGCTGCAGGGATCGGGCTGGTCGGCACCGATGCTTTCAACGTCGACAGCTCCTCTAGAGGCTCAACCCATGCTCACGAGATCCTGCTCGGTAGCGATGTGCTCATCGTCGAGAATCTGACCAACCTCTCGCGGCTCGCTGCCAGTCAGATCGTGCACTGTGCATTTGTCCCGCTGAAGCTGGCCGCAGGCGATGGCTCTCCCATCAGGGCCTATGCCTGGACTGCATGAGAAACGAGGAGGTCGCGCGACACTCGAGATTGGCTTATCGCCCGCGGCCAAGTCAGTACGCGGCACCGCTGCCGACATGAAATCTGATAGTCAAGGGGGTTGAACGTGGCGTCCATGTCCGACAAGAAGCCTGAGGTCTTTGTACGCAAAGCCAGCGGCTTGATCCGCACGGCGGGCACTTGGGACGTGCTTGCCTACAACATCAACTTCACCAGCATCGGTCTTCTGCTGCTGTTCGTCTTCCTTCTCGGGCCGGCCTTCTATCCGGGTGCAAGCCTGCCGTGGGCGGCCGTCATCTGCACTCTGCTGATTCTGCCGCTTGCCATGGTCTATGGGTATTTGGCTTCGGCTATGCCGCGGTCCGGCGGCGACTACGTGTACGTCAGTCGTGTGCTGGGACCCGCTCTCGGGATGATGTCCAACTGGAACATGACCATGTGGTGGTTCTTCTACGGCGGCGTCCCCAGCGCGTTCCTGGCACGCTACGGCCTAGCGCCCTTCTTTCGCACGATGGGCATCTACACGGGGAACACGACCCTGACCAGCATCGGCAACTGGTTCACGACCAAGGTCGGCACCTTCATCCTGGGCACCTGCCTGATCATCCTTCTGATCGTCGTCTTCGCGATCGGCACCAAGACCTACTTCAAGATCCAGAACATCCTCATCCTGTTCGCCGTGGCCAGCACCGTGCTGACCGTCGCGGTGTTCATCGGCAAGGTGCCGGTCGAGAGCATCCACGCCTTCAACGTGCACATGCGTGCTATCTCGGGCAAGGCCATCCCCTCGGTGTACGTAGCTCAGTCGGCCAAGGCGGCCGGCTACACCGGGCTCTCCCACTTCTCGCTCTACTGGACCCTGCTTGTGATGACCTGGGTCTACCTGAACCTCTCGTTCATGAGCTCGTCCGCCTACATCGGCAGCGAGGTCAAAGACGCCCGCCGGCTCCAGCTGTGGTCGATGCCGGCGACGTTGTTCATCGTTGGCGCGGGCGTGCTCGTCAGCGTGCTCGTCATCGACCATGCGGTCGGCTACAACTTCCTGGCGCAGCTCGGCTGGGCTAACCCCGCGGGTCTCGGCTTTAACTCGACACCGACCTTTCAGGAACTCGCCTCGTTTATGGCCAACAACATCGTGATCGCCTTCCTGATCTTGTTCGGCTTCATCTTCTGGAGCTATGCGTGGCTGCCAGGGCAGCTCCTGAACGGTTCCCGTAACATCTTCGCCTATGCGATCGACGGCCTGCTGCCGAGCTGGTTCAAGCAGGTCAACAACAAGACCTACACACCGATAAACGCACTGATGACCATGGGCGCGGCAAGCATCGTCGCCCTCGGCATCTACGTGTTCACGAGCCTGTTCGCCACGCTCGTCGGTATCTTCGGCTTCATCTTGAGCTTCCTGTTGATCTCGCTTGCGGCTGCGCTTCTGCCGTACCGCCTGCCCGATGTCTTTGCGACCTCGACGGTCAACCAGCGCATCCTGGGCGTGCCACTTATCACCATCATCGGGATCGCCAGCTTCATCTGCCAGGGCTTCATGGCTTGGGTGTTTCTGCGCGACCCGAGCGCCGGGCTGCGTGGCCATCCCGGCATGATCGTCTTCAACATCGTCGTCTTCCTCAGCGGCCTCGTCGTCTACTACATCGCGAAGTACGTGCAGCGTCGTCGCGGCGTCGATGTGGCACTCAGCTTCAAGCAGGTGCCGGAAGAGTAACCGCCGCCTGACGAAAGGACTCGCATGCCTCTGTTTGGCAAGAAAGAGAAGGGCAAGACAACCAAGCTCTTCTTCGTGACCGACGTTCACGGCTCCGAGACTACGTTTCGCAAGTTCGTGAACTCCGGCAAGTTCTACGGCGTCGACGTGCTCATCCTGGGCGGCGACATCGCCGGCAAGATCGTCGTGCCGATCCTCGACCTTGGCGGCGGGCACTACCGGGCGACCATCCAGTCACTGACCCACGAGCTCGACAGTCCTGAGGCGATCGCCGAGTTTCAGAAGCGGGCGGGCAAGCTCGGCCAGTACACGGCGATCGTCTCTCCTGAGGAGTACGACGGCCTAAAAGGGGACCCGCAGAAGGTGGACGAGCTCTATCACAGGCTCGCTGCCGAACGCCTGACGGCTTGGGTGCGCCTCGCCGAGGAACGTCTCAACGGCACTGGCATCCGCTGCTACATCACGGGCGGCAACGACGACTCGGTCGACGTGCTCGAGGTGCTCGAGCGTGAAGCCAGCCAGGCCGTGGTCAACTGCGAAGACAAGACGGTCGTGATCGACGACGAGGGCCACACCATGGTCAGCCTGGGGCTCAGCAACCCGACGCCCTGGAACACGCCGCGCGAGGTGCCAGACGATGAGCTGCATACTCACATCGAACGCATCGTCTCTGGAATCGAGGACTTCAGTCGCGTGATCTTCAACTTCCACGCGCCTCCCAAGGACAGCAGCCTCGACACCTGCGCGGAGCTCGACTGGACGACCGACCCGCCGAGCGTCGTGACCTCGGGCGGCACTCCCGTCATGTACGGCGCGGGCAGCGCTGCGGTGCGGCAGGCCATCGAGAAGTATCAGCCGATGCTGTCACTGCACGGCCACATCCACGAGTCGCGTGGCCAGATGGCGATCGGTCGTACGGTGGCGGTGAACCCGGGCAGCGAGTACGGCGAAGGCCTGCTCCGTGGTGCCCTGGTCACCCTCGGAGCCGACAAGGTCGAGACCGTCCAGCTGACCTCCGGCTGAGCTGCAATTCCATCGGGGCGGCGGCTGCAGGCGGCCGCCGCCCCTAGCCGCAAGCGTTCGAAAGGAGCCCCTCACATGCCCTACCAGGTCAACATCAAGGTCGTCAAGATGGCCAAGCCCGATGTCATCTACATGCACTGCATGCCGGGCTATCTTGGCGAGGACATGGTCGACGAGGTCATCGAGAGCCCCTACTGTGTCTCTTGGGACCAGGGCGAGAACCGCATGCACAGCGAGAAGGCCGTGGCCGCGCTGTGCATCAGGTGAGCGCAATGGCTCTGCTGCCGGCCTGGATGAGCCACGCAGGTGATTCTCGCGCGCGTGTCGTAGACCTGAGCCACCCTCTGAATGACGCCACGCCCATCTACCCGGGAGATCCGGCGCCGCACATCTTCACGGCCACGACCGTGGCGGGGGAGGGCTATAACCTGAGTCACGTGCACATCGGCACGCAGACCGGCACACACATCGACGCGCCCTTTCACTTTCGCGACGATGGCGCCACGATCGATCGCATGGCGCTCGATATGACGGTGGGCCCTGCCGTCGTCGTAGCTGTTCCGGACAAGCAGCCGGGCGAGACCATCACCCTGGCTGACCTGGAGGCTCACCGCGCCTCGCTGCGACCGGGGATCATCGCGCTGTTCTGCACCGGCTGGTATTCGCACGCCGGCACAGAGACGTTCTTTCGCCATCCGTACCTCGAGGCGTCCGCAGGACACGCGTTACTTGACGCGGGCGTCACGACCATCGCCATCGACACGCTGAACGCCGACTTCACCGGCGGCGAGGAGTTCCCCATCCATGAGATGTTCGCGGCTGCGGGTGGTCTCATCGCTGAGAATCTGGCTGGCACGGCGGCCCTTACCGCGGGCGTCGAGCCGTTGCTCCTTCTGCTGCCCTTGAACATCGTGGGCTGTGACGGCGCACCGGTGCGGGCTGTCGCTCTCGAGCCTGACACCCCGGGGCGGACCTGACGACCGGCGTCCACTCAGTGGCGGGCGCGAGCGTTCAACCCCCTTGGCGTCTGCGCTCGCCACAACTTGTGCCGAGACTTGTCGAACTTTAGGGCGATCACCTCGAGGCCGAGGGCGCACAGCCGGGCGTTTACGTCGCGGTTGCCCGCGAAGGTCAGCACTCGGCCGTCGCCGAGCGCCTGGATGTTGCAGCGGTGGGCGAGCACGTCGGCGCTGCTCACCTCGATCAGCTCGAAGCTTCCCTTGCCACGTTCAAGAGCGGCGTTCCGGGTGGCGCTAGGCGGCAAGCAGCTCGGTATTCTGAGCTATGGCCATCCTGCTCGCTACGATCAGTGATCAGCCACGGCGTCCACCTGTACCTCCACCAGCCACTCTGGATCAACGAGCTTCGGCACCTGAATGAGTGTTGAGGGAGGTGGCGTCTCACCGAAGAAGGCTCGTGCAACAGCCTGTTCTTCTGTGAGGTATGTCTCCAACTTGTCCACCAATGCGATAGGAGTACTTGCCGGTCGCTCGCGAAATGTGGCTGTACATGTTGTCCACGGGGTCATGCAGCCCGACAGGATTCAGATACTCAACACTCATTTTCGGGACCTCCTACGAGGGAGCCATCGAGCAAGCGGCCACGGGTCTTGGCGGGAACCCATTCGTTGGTCCACCTCCCATGTTAGTGCAGTAGCCACCTCCGTTGTTGGTGCCGGAGGTGCGACGTCGGCCAGCTTGAAGCCCTGGTAGACGATCGTCTCGGGAGCCGGCGGCCGCCTTCCGCAGGAGCTGTGCGGCCGCAGGCCGTTGTAGAGGCGCCGCCAGTCGGCGGTGAGGATCTGGGCCTCTCTCAGGGTGTAGAAGATCTCATCGTCAAGAAGCTCGTCGCGCAGCTTGGAGTTGAACGACTGGACGTAGCCGTTCTCCCAGGGCGAGCCCGGTTCGATGAACAGGGTCGTCACACCGAGATCGGCGAGCCAGTCCCTGATGGCGGCAGCGACGAACTCGGGCCCGTTGTCTGAACGGATGTGTTCCGGGATGCCGTACTCTAAGAACAGGTCGGCCAGCACCCAGAGCACGTCGCGGGCGGTCATGCGCCGCGCCACGCGGATGGCCAGGCACCCGTGGCTGTACTCGTCGACCACGCACAGCAGCTTCAGCGTGCGGCCGTCAGGTGTCTTCTCGGCCACGAAGTCGTAGGTCCAGACGTGGTTGGGGCGCTCGGGACACAGGCGGATGCAGGAGCCATCAGCGAGCCACGGGCGACCTCTCTTCGGTTGCCGCTTGGGCACCTTCAGCCCTTCCGCCCTCCAGATACGCTGCACGCGCTTCTGATTCACCGTCCAGCCGGCCATCTGCAGCAGGTCGGTGATGCGCTTGTAGCCGTAGCGGCCGAACCTCGTCGCCAGGGCGACGATGGCCGCGGTGAGGGCGTCCTCGTCGCTCCTGATCTGTGGCTGGTGGCGCTGAGTGGAACGGTACTGGCCCAGAGCCCGGCAGGCTCTGCGCTCGGAGATGTGCAGCCCCTCACAGACTGCCTCGACGCAGGTGCGCCGTCGTGAGGGGCTCAGAAGTTTCCCCGGGCCGCCTCCTGGAGGATGAGTTTGTCGAGGGTGAGATCGGAGACCGCCTGACGCAGGCGGGCGTTCTCGCGTTCGAGCTCCTTCATGCGCTTGGCCTGAGGGATGGTGAGGCCGCCGTACTCCTTGCGCCAGCGGTAGTAGGTGACCTCGTGGATGCCGCGGGCCTTGACGACCTCGGGCACCTTCTTGCCCTCGCCGAGGAGCACGTCGGCCTTCCTCAGCGTGGCGATGATCTCCTCGGGGCGGTAGGTCTTGCGTGGCATCGGTCCTGCCTTTCTGGTCAGTGGTGAATCCTAACCGTCAGGTTGGACCAATCTCAGGGTTCCACTCCGGTCTTCAAGGCATCAACTTCGCCATTTCGAGGCCGATAAAGGATGGCGCAGAGTGACCTGTCCAGGGCCGACCTGGCCCCCACAGCGCGATCTCCGCGAAAGCCGGCTCTGATCGATACCCGGATCGTGGTTCAGAGGCAGGGAAACCGAATCGTCGCCGAGAACAGAAGCGACGCTCCGGTGGAGTGCCGCAGCTCTGGCGGCAATCCCCGGAAGTCCGCAGAGAAGTTGGAGTGTGGCAGCAGCTGGCGGCGGACGCGCCGGTCGTTCGACAAGCTGCGAAAGGAGGCCCCTCATGAGAAGAAGACGCGCTCTGGCAGTACTGGCGATCGTGGCTTCGGGTCTGACCGTGCTTGCCGTCGTCGGCTGCGGTGGCGGTGTGTCGCAGGGCGCCATCGCTACGGTCGGCGGCGTACCGATCACCAAGGCGCAGCTCGAGCAGTACGTTCATCAGTCCGAAGCCAGTGCCAATCCGAGCGGGAGCTCCGCGCTGCCCAGCCCCGGCACGGCCGCCTACCAGGGTTACGCCTCCCAGGCCGTTAACTCCCTGGTCCAGCAGCAGGTTGTGATCAACGCGGCTGCCGGCTTGAAGATCACGGTGAGCGACCAGCAGGTGCAAAACCAGCTCGCGCAGATGGCGACGCAGTACGGCGGCGTGCAGAAGCTCTACGCCGCCGCTCAGAAGGCCGGTCTTGACACCGCCCAGTTGACGACCTACGTCAAGGACTCGCTGCTGGACCAGCTCGTCTATCAGAAGGTTACCGGCAAGGTCACGCCGACCGAAACGCAGCTGCAGGCCTACTACAAGGCAAACAAGGCGCAGTTCGTCAAGCAGGCTACGCGCACCGTGCGTCACATCCTCGTCAAGACCCGGGCGCAGGCTCTCCACGTGCGGGCGCTCCTGCTCGCAGACGACACGGACGCCAACTGGGACAAGGTCGCCGAGAAGTACTCGATCGACCCAGGCACCAAGAACAGCGGCGGCGACCTGGGGGCCATCACCCGGGGCGAGATGGTCAAGCCCTTCGACCAGGTTGCCTTCTCGCTTCCTCTCAACACGATCTCGGCGCCGGTCCACTCTCAGTACGGCTGGCATGTGATCGAGGTCACGGCGATGGCGCCGGCCAGCACGACCAGCTTTGCCGACGCCAAGGCCACCATCAAGAGCACGCTCGTCTCGCAGGCTTGGCAGGCGTGGCTGAACAAGGCCAAGATGGCCGCCAAGATCGACTACGCACCGGGCTACAACCCCGTTCAGGTGGTCCCCACGCCGAGCGCCTCACCGCGGGCTCAAGCCTCGCCGTCACCGTCACCCTCGTCGTCGAGCAAGTGAGGTGGCAGGGTGTGCCCGGCGCCAACGACGTGTCACGACCCCAGACCGGGCCGCCGACCTCACAGCTGATTCTCAGCAAGACCTCAGCCTGCCCTCAGCTGCTTCGATAGACTTTTTGGCGATGCACACATCGACCGGGCGTGCCCGGGCGGAGGCGACGAGGAGGTACCGCCATGCCAGGCCTGCGATCGCGTATCGGACTCTTCCTCTGCGGTGTCGGCACCGCGCTCCTGGTCCTGTTGATCCTCGTCATCGCCGGCGTCCTGCCAGTTAAGAGCGCGAAGACCACTGTGATCGTGCGGCAGGCGGCGGACACTTCGACGACGGCGATGCAAAGTGGTGACCTGACCGCCCAACAGATCTACCAGCGCGACGCTCGCGGCGTGGTGGAGATCAAGGCCACCTTCACGAGCGACTCCGGCCAGGGCGACTTCCCCTTCCCGTTCTCTCTCGGTCCGCAGACCGAGCAGGCCCTGGGTTCGGGCTTCGTGGTCTCCAGGGACGGCTACATCCTCACCAACGCCCACGTGGTCAGCAGCAACGGCCAGACGGTCAAGGCGGTGCAGGTCGTCTTCAAGGGCATGGGTTCGCAAGCCAAGCAGGTCAGCGGCACGGTAGTGGGCGCCGACAATACGAGTGACGTGGCGCTCATCAAGGTCGATCCTGGCAAGGTTGGCACTCTCGATCCGCTCTCGCTGGGCGACTCTGCGGCTGTGCAGCCGGGTGAGCCTGTGGTGGCCATCGGCAACTCGCTGGGCTACGACTTCTCGATCACGGCGGGCATTGTCTCGGCCACCGACCGTAACCTGCACTCGCCCAACGGCTCGACGATCTCCAACGGCATCCAGACCGACGCCGCCATCAACGAGGGGAACTCCGGCGGTCCCCTGATCGACTCGAACGGTCAGGTGATCGGCATCAACGAGCAAATCGCCACCGAGTCGGGCGGTAACGAGGGCCTCGGCTTTGCCGTGCCGATCAACACGGCGGTCGACGTTATGAACCAGCTCAGAAAGAGAGGCACGGTCTCCTACGCCTGGCTGGGCATCTCCGGTCAGACGCTCACCTCGGACGTCGCCCAAGCGCTCGGTCTGAAGACGACCCAGGGTGTGCTGGTCGCCCAGGTTGTGGCCGGCACCCCTGCCGCCAAGGCTGGCCTCAAGGGCGGCACTGCTCAACTGTCTCTGCAGGGTCAGACCTACGAGGTCGGGGGCGACATCATCACGGCCATCGACGGCACCGGGGTCACCAGCATGGCTCAGCTCACCAGCATCGTCGCCGCGCACAAGCCCGGCGACGTGGTCACGCTGACGGTCGTCAGGCACTCCCAGACGCTCACCTTGAAGGCCAAGCTGACTGCGCGGCCTGCGTCGGCCTAGGGGATTCGTCTCGCGGCCTCTTCCTGCAGCGCGGAGATGGCATGCGACTTCAGTGCCGATCCTGCTGGAGGCGTGACGCACCCCGCCGGCACGGCGAGCTAGAGGTCGATCGCGCAGACCAGGTCCAGGTCGCCGGGGCTCGCCATCACGGTCTTGAGGCGGATGGCGACGTCCGGGACCGGCCGGCACCGCAGCAGCGCCCCCGGGCTCCCGACGATCAGCTCCTCGACGACGTCGTCGCCTGGACGCCTGAGCAGGAGCAGGGCGCCGTCGCCCACCGAGTGCTCGGTGACGATCGCGCCGTCGGCGATGTTCTCGGCGAGCTTGGCGGCGACCGCCTCGTCGTCGAGCACGGGACAGAACGCGTGCACCGCGCGGGACAAGTACGAGCAGAGGTCGATCACCTCCGCCGGCTGTACGACGTCGAAGCCCCGCCGGCGCCAGTACGACACCAGGCCGTCGTCGAACAGGGTCAGGACGACGACGTCGGCCGCAAAACGGCGCCGCAGGCCCTCGACATCCGTCCGCGAAAGGCCGTAGCCCTGCCCCCGGTACCCGGGGTGCACGTAGCAGCTCTGCAGCATCACCGCCGTCCGGCACTCCTCGCCGCGCACGAGAGGCAGCGTCTCCGCCGCGAAGCTCGCCGCGATCACGCCGTCGCTCGCGATGCGACCGAAACAGACGCCGCGCCGCGCCGTCGTCTCGACCCACGTTCGCGCGGCCTCAGGCGCGAGGTCGAAGCAGACGGCGAGCTGCTTCTCGATCTGGGCGCGCTCATCCGAGGTCAGCTCGAGCTCGACGAATGGCGGCGGAGCGGACGGCAAGTTCCTCCTGACAGCGAAAGCCTCCACAGGATACTGGGGCGGGGCCTGCCGTGCACGCCCCGCCCCTCGAGCGACGCATCCGGACGCATCCTGCCACGCGGAGCCGTCCGTGCGCGGCGGAGTCGCTAGTCGGCAACGAAGACGAGCTCCGCGATCCTTGTGGCAGCCTCTTCCTGCGTCGCCGGAATGGCATGCGAGTAGGTGTCGAGGGTGATCGAGACGTTCGCATGGCCGAGCCGTTTGGAGACGACCTTGGGGTGGATGCCGGCCCGCAGCGCCAACGTGGCGTGGGTGTGGCGCAGCACCTGCGGGCTGATCGCGGGCAGCGTGGCCGCCTTCACGGCCTGGCGGAAGTAACGGCTCACGACCTCGGGATAGTAGGGAGTGCCGTGTTCCCGGGTACAGACAGGTGTGGACATGAGCGGGTGGCCGGCAGCCACTCCTTGGTCAGGTACTCGCGGACGCTGAGCTTCAGTGTGGGACAACCACGTCCCCGTTCCGGAAACACCGGAGGGATTCACGGCTCGCACCACCTACCCAGCGAATCCTGACGGGGTCGAGGTCATGCTCGGGCGCTGGCAGGCGGGCACCGAGGAAGCCTCGCCGTCTCCGTGGAGGCGGCGAGGCTTCCGATCCGGACAATGTGCCGACGTGACTCGGCCCGCACAGACACGCTGGGACGTGCGCGGGTAGGATTCAGTCATCTCGAACAGGTGAGCTCGCTCCGATCATCGGCGGGGGGTACGTCGAGGCCGCCCGTCAGCCGACACATGGAGGCAGGATGGATTCCAATGAAGGACCGTCGGACCAGGCAGAGTCGGTCGATCGTCCGTCGGGCCCCACTCCCGGGGCAGAGACCGCAGCCGAGACGGGTGGTGCGCGTCTTGTGCGCAAGGCTCATCGGGCTCTCCTGTACCTCTATGCCGGCCTCGCGGTCGCCCTCCTGGTCTGTTTGATCGCTTTGGTGCTGGCCAATACGGGTCGCGTCAAGGTGAGCTGGGTGTTCGGTTCGTCCTTGGTCTCGCTTGTCTGGCTCGTGCTCTTCTCGGCGATCCTCGGCCTGTTGCTGGGCATGGTCCTCGGTGCCCTGTTTCACTGGCGCACGCGCAGGCCGCGAAAATGACAGGTAGAGGGGCAAGGTAGGCCGAATCGCTCCGCGCGGGCCGAGACGGCGCGGGACTGCTGCGTCGGTCAAAGAGTGCCGAGCACGAACATCCACACGACATTGGCTGCGACCACGAGGATGACAGTGTCGGGCCAGAGTTCCACGTCCATCAGGCGGGTGACGAGGAGAAACAGGACGAGCGTGGCGAGGGCCCAGCCGGCTTGCGGCAGCGGGGCAAGCCCGGAGCACAGCGCGGCGATGACGAGGATGTCGACGTACCTGACGTGCAGGCCGCGCAGCTTCATCAGGACGGCGAAGCACGCGGCCACAAGCAGCGCAGACGCGGCTATGGCGACGGCCAGTGAGATCAACGTCCAAGGCTCCTTATGGCGCTCAGCCGCCGGCTCTCGTCGCGACGGGTAGTCACACCACATTATCGGCGATCGTCCGAACCGCATTACGGGCGGCGGCGGAGCCGCGCGGAAAACGTTGTCGCCCAACGATCTCCTGGGCGATACTTGCAGACGTCGTGATCGTGGGCGTCGCGATGCGGGAGGGGGAGTTCTTCGGGTGGCGTTCGGCGCTGACAAGCGGGGCTCTTCGCGCACCGGGTCTGGTCCGGCGAGCCGCGGCGCGGCCCGCTCCGGCAGACGCGACAACGACGAGGCCTACTGGGACAGAGGCTCGGCGGGGCACGCCGGCTTCTGGCAGAGCCACGCGCGCGCCAGGATCGCCGCAAAGGTCCTGGCCCTCTGTGTCATACCCGTCCTTGCCTTCCTGGCGGGCTCGCTGGCAGGCTGGCTGAACAACACCCTGGGGTCGCTGCAGAGCAACGACCGGCCGACGGTGACGGCGATCAAGCATCAGCTCGTCACCCCGCGGCCCGGCGCGCCGGTGACCATCCTCATCCTGGGCAGCGACCGCCGCCAGCCTCGAGGACCCGGGCATGTCGACAGCATCCTGCTCGCTCGCCTCGACCCCGCCACTCACCGCATGGCCCTGCTCTTCATTCCCCGCGACCTGCGCGCGCCGATCCCCGGTCACGGCCGGCAGCCTATCGCCGCGGCCTACGAGACGGGCGGTCCCCTGCTCACTCTGGAGACGGTCAAGGGCCTCACCGGCCTGCCGATCAACCATTTCCTCGACGTCGACTTTCAAGCCTTCATCGACATCGTGAACGCCCTCGGCGGCGTGCACTCCACGGTGCCGCCCGGCCTGGGCTCGCCCCCCGGTCCAAGCTGGGCCGCGGCTCCCCTGCAGCCGGGCTACCACCTGCTCGACGGGCGCCAGCTCCTGTCCTATGTGCGCCTCGAGGAGGACGTCTACGGGGGCGAGGGCTGGCTGGCAGGGCAGGGCACGATCTTCGCCGAGTTGCGCCGGCAGCTCGCGACACAGGTGGACTGGAACCATCCCCTGAGCGCGATGCGTGTCTTGAAGGACGCGACGCGCAACACGCTCTCTGATATCGCCGGTCTGCGAGGCTGGTATGACACGGCCAAGCTGTTCACCGACAGCGAGCACGGCGGCGTCGTCCAGGCTCGTCTGAAGGGCCGCGTCTCAAAGAGCGGCGGCGTCACCACGGTGATCGCCGACCCCGCCCAGATCAGGCAGACCGTGCAGGCGTTCCTCTCGTCTGCGACCGGCGCCTGAAGTCAGGCGCCGATCGCTTCGGGCTGCTCGTGCGTGGCTTGCGCATACACCTCGGGCGGTGTCGTGACCAGGCGCAGGGCCGGAGCCGTCTCGCTGAACAGATAGGTCATGGCCGCTTCGCGCACGGGCATCGAGTTCGGGTGCTCCAGCAGGTAGTCCATCTCAAACCTCCACTAGTGACGCTGTCTCGCCGGGCCTGTCTGCCGACACCCGGCGTCTGACCGTCGACACCTGTGTGCCGACCGATCGCCGGAAACAAAAAAAGCCCCCCGGTCGGAAAGACCGGGGAGCGCCATTGCTCCCGTCGTGATCTGCCGGCACGCCGTTGTGCCGATCAGGAGTGTACCCACTCTGCCGCCGAATAGTCCTAACGTCCACAGTCGGCGCTCGCGCGCCTCTATACTTCGTGCCATGGTCACGCCGGACAGCGCTGCGGCGATCGTCGAGGAGATCGAAGTCCACCTCGCCAACGTCGCCGACAACCTTCAGCTCATCGCCGATCTGAGTTACGGAGACGTCGCGCTGGCCGTGCCCGGCCCCAACGGCGAGCTCGTGGTGCGCGCGGACGCTCGTCCCAGCACGGCCATGGCCCCATTCGCGTCGTCGCGGGCGGGCTGCCGGCTGGCCCCCGAACAGGAGCCGGAAGCCTATGCCGCGTGGAACGGCCGGCCCGCCGCAAGCGGCGGCCCGTCTGTCGCCCGCGACCCGGCGTTCACCGTCACGGCCTTTCCCGTGGGCCGGCCCACACCCTGCGGCGTCGTCGTGTGCAGTCTCGCCGAGCAGGTGGGCGTGTCTCCGGGAAGGATGGAGCGGGCCTTTGCCGCCTCGGCCACGGAGTTGCTCGACGCGCTCGAGCCCGGTCCGCTGCGCGATCTCCGGACGGGCGCGCTATTTTCCACGACGCGCCGCGCGGGCGACGGCGTGCTGCGCGTGAACGCCAGGGGCCGGGTCTCGTACGCCTCGCCGAACGCGGTGACGCTCATGCGGCTCGCCGGAGTCGAGGGCCGGGTCACGGGCCTGCGAGCCGCGACCCTGCCCGGTGGCGGGTTCGGCATATCGCCGGTGCTCGGCACGCGCGCCGCCATCGCCATCGAGGCCGAGACGGCCGGCCGCGTCTTGAGCTACCGCTCGGTCGCCCTGGCGAGCGGCGCGCTGGTGCTGGTCGAGGACCTGACCGAGGCGCGGCGCCGCGAGCAGCAGCTCAGGGTCAAGGAAGCGACCATCCGCGAGGTCCACCACCGGGTCAAGAACAACCTGCAGACGATCTCCTCGCTGCTGCGTATCCAGGCCCGTCGCAGCGAGAGCGAGGAGACGCGCCGCGCTCTGGCCGAAGCCGACGAGCGCGTCGCTTCGATGGCGGTCGTTCACGATCTGCTCGCCCATTCGAACGAGGAGCTGGTCGATTTCGCCGAAGTCGCCACCACCGTGGCCGAGCTCGTGCGGCATGGCCTGGTGGGGCGGGAGCCGCGCATCTCGGTCGTCGTCGGCGGCAGTTCGGGCGACGTCGACGCGCGCACGGCCACCTCGCTCTCGCTGGCGGTCGCCGAGCTCGTGCACAACGCCTTCGAACACGCCTTCGAAGCGGGTGCGCGGGGTACCATCGAGGTCGGCCTGCGCAGGGGGCCCGCGGAGCTCGAGCTCAGCGTCGGCGACGACGGGCGCGGCCTGCCCGCCGGCCTCACGCCCGGCGACTCGCAGAGTCTCGGCATGGCCATCGTGCGGACCATCGTCGAAGACGATCTGCACGGTACGCTCTCGTGGAGTACGGGACGAGGCACGACGGTGAAGATACGCATACCCTTGCCCGACACCACGTGACGATGCCCGCCTGCCGCAAAAGGGACGTGAACGAATGCGCGTGATCATTGCCGAAGACGAAGCGCTGATCCGCATGGACCTGCGCGAGATGCTCGCCGAGGAGGGCCACGAGGTCGTCGGCGAGGCCCGCGACGGGCTCGAGGCCGTCGAGCTGGCCGGCCGGCTCAAGCCCGACATCGTCTTCATGGACATCGACATGCCGCGCCTGAACGGCATCGACGCGGCGGCGGCGGTGAACGAGCTGCACAGCGCCGCGGTGGTGATGGTCACCGCGTTCTCGCAGGCGGCGCTCGTCGAGGAGGCCGCCCGCGCCGGGGCGATGGCCTTTGTCGTCAAGCCGTTCTCGCGTCGCGACATCATACCGGCGATGCAGATCGCCGTCTCTCGCTTCGCCGAGACCGCGGCCCTCGTCGCGGAGGTCGCCGACTTGAGCGAACGGCTGGAGACGCGCAAGGTGGTCGAGCGCGCCAAAGGCGTGCTCATGGCGCAGGGCATGAACGAATCGGAGGCGTTTCACCGGCTGCAGAAGCAGGCGATGGACAGGCGCAAGACCTTGCGCGAGGTCGCCGAGGCCGTCGTGCTTGCCAGCGAGCTCTAGACTGAAAGCATGCCAGGAGACCGTCGTCGGACGCCCGTCTGCCGACCGTAGCAACGGATAAGGAGACGACGAGCATGAGGATCAGAGGCGAAGCGCTCGAGCTGGCGTTCAGGATAGTGCTGAGCTGTCCGTGCGATGTGACCCACGAGCAGGAGCAGCGCGTGTTCGCCTACCTGCGCGGCCTGGCGCCCGACGAGGTGGCCGACTACGCGCCCGTGCTGGCGGCCTTCGATGCGCCGGGCACGCCGTTCCACGGCCTGGCCGACTTCACCGGCTGGCTCTCCGACGACGTCGGCGCGGCGGTGATCGAGCGTGAGCACGTCCTGCGCTGCAACGCCTCCGGCTACCATTGGCAGCTCGCCGCGGCGACCCTGCCCGCGCAGTCGCGCCGCATCTCGTCGGTCTCGTGCTTTCTGCTCTCGCACACCGTGATCCCCGTGGCGCTGACGCGCGGGACCGGCGCGGCGAGCGGCGCGGCGGGGGCGGAGTACCACTACACCGCGGGCGCCGCGGTCTTCGACAACGTGTTCCTGCCGCCCGAGTTCGAGCCGGGCGCCTCGGCGCTCTGGGCGCTCCATCTGGGGGCCGTCGTGAGCCCGCTGAGCGCTGCCGAGGCCGGGCTTGTCACGCGCCTGAACGAGGCCAACCCGCAGCTCGTGACGCATCGCGCCCGCGTCGCACGTATCGACTACGCCGACTTCGAGCTGCAGGGCGACTACTGGGAGTTCTGCCGCCGGCGGCATGCTCCGTTCTGGGGAGCGGGAGCAGCCTGAGGGCAAGTCACCGTTGCCTCACGGGACCTCGGCCACGGGTCAGCCATGGCTTCCGGAATGCCGTCGGTCACCCTCCGGCCAGTGAGAGCGCCTCGTAGACGACCAGCGCCACGAAGGCCAGGGCAAGGACGGCGGTGGCGGGCAGGACCATGCCGCGGCGGCGCAGCACCCAGAGGAGCACGACGCCGAGCGTGACCCCGCCCACCTTGATGAGCGCGGCTCCCAGCGAACCCCCTTGCAGCACGGCCGCCATGAGCCGGTTGGCCTCCGTGGCCCGCCCCAGCGACAGGGCACGCAGGGTCAGCAACAGGTCGCAGAGGTTCGCGAGCCACACGATCGCAAGCAGCCAGGCCAGCAGCCTCGTGCGCGCCAGACCGTGGCGCACCGTCCACGGCGCGCGCTCGGCACAACAACAGGCGCCGTCTCTCGCCGCTGCCACGTACCGACGAGCAAAGGCGGGGTCATAGGGTACGGTGCGTCGCTCACCATGGAGCGGACAGCGGTACGAGAAGACAAGGCCCGATCCGGTCTCCGCCAGCCGCGCCGGCGCGGTCGCCTCGACGTCTGCCGATACGCCGTCGGCGGCGACGAAAAGCTTCTTTGGCGACGCGCAGCGGCTCATGGCGCGAGCCTCATGACCTCGACGTGCGCCGGCACATCGACTCCGCCGGCGATCATGGAGCCACTGACGACGGGACCTTCGTCGAATCGAAGGTCCGCCGGCAGCGACCGGATCGCTCCACCGGCGGCGTCCTCAATGAAGAAGGCGCCGCGTCTGCCACTCCACACGATATGCCCGTCGCGAGCGCTCGACAGCCAGACGCGCCCCTGAGCGACGACGCGCCGTGTACCGCTGTCCAAGTCGAGCGCCTCGATCCTGTCGAAGAAGATGCCGTCGTCGTCACGCTCCACGTCCCAGACGAGCGTACGCCCGGACAGGCTGCAGTCGTTCATCTGGCAGCCCTTCGGGCAGAGCCGCAGCCGCCAGGCGCGACCCGACACGAGGTCCTTCACGACGGTGAGCTGATCGCCGGCCAGGGTGCCCTGTGACCTCGTCCACATGACGAGGTCGCCGGAGACGTCCCCCAGTTGGATGTCGCCGGCGGCCACCGTGAAGCCGCGACCGCTCGCCAGATCGCGAGCGCGGATCTGTCCGCGAGAGAGATCGGCGGCGGTCGAGGTGTCGCAGTCCCAATAGAGCGTGCTGCCCCTCAGGGCGATGGTGCCGCCGAGATCGCCGGTGTCGGCGACGACGAAGCGGCGCCGCGTGATCAGGTCGTAGGCGATGATCTCGGTGCCGCGGCTGGGGCCGTTGTCGGCAAGCCAGGCGACATAACGGTTCGAGATGACGGCCCAGGCGCCGCCGCCGTCATCGGCCGGCGGATATTGAAGCACCTTCGTCTTGCCGCTGCGCAGGTCGAGCAACTCGAGACAGCCGCCGTTGTCCCACGCCAGGTAGTCGTCGGCCAAAGCGAGCCCGCTCTGCTGCAGAAGACCGTCCGGACTGCCCACGCTCCAGCCGCTCGCGGTCCTGACGATCTTGGTCGGCCAGGTCTGGCTGCCGCCGGTCAGATGGTAGGCGAGAAGTCCCGACAGGCTCCCGGCGCCGACCACGAGCACAAGCGCCAGCAGGACGGGACGGGCCAGACGAAAGGCAGCCGTGTCGTGCCGCAGCAGCGCCGCAAGGTCGGCGGGTGAGCCGGCGCCCGAGCGAGCAGCGCCGGCGGCGTCCGTCCGGCTGCCTGCCCGGCTCTCTGTCCGACGACTCTTCACCCCGAAGCTATCGGCCTTCGGCGGGCCGCAGTTGATCCGGCGCAGCGAGGATTTCAGTCGTGGCGTGGATTTCAGTCTGCCGGCCCACGAAGACATGGCGTCGAGGTGTCGAATCTGACACTCGGCGGCCACAGGGGAGGAGACCATGGCACACGCACGCTTGCGGTTTCTGAGCGACGGCGACAGGCAGGCGATCCACGAGCAGACACTGCGGGTGCTCGCCACGGCCGGGATCGCCTACAATTCGCCGGCGGCGATCGACCTGCTGGCCTCGGCCGGGGCCCAGGTCGATCGCGAGCGGCTCACGGCGCGCCTTACCGACGATCTCGTCCAGGCGGCGCTGCGCACGACCCCGGCGCAGGTCCTGCTGGCGGCGAGGGACCCGGCGCTCGACGTCGTGGTCGGTGGCGACCATCCCCTGTCGGTGTGCAGCGACGGCACCGCGACCTATCTGCTCGACGACGAGACCGGCGCACGCCTGCCCGGCACGGCCGACCGCCTGCGCACGGTCATGCGTCTGCTCGACGCCCTGCCGGAGTGCGACTACGTGTGGCCGTCGCTTTCGGCCCGCGACCTCGACCCCGTCACGGCCAACCTCGAGATCGAGTACATCTCGCTCCAGGAGTGCAACAAGCACCTGCAGGACGAGGTCCGCGGCCCCGAGTTCGTCGCGCCGCTCGTCGACCTGCTCGAGGCGGTGGCCGGCGCTTCACTGAAAGAGCGGCCGATCTTCTCGACCATCAACTGTACGGTCGCGCCGTTGCAGCACGACGCGGCCATGACCGAGGCGAGCATGGAGCTCGCCCGGCGCGGCGTGCCGATCGTCGTGATGCCGATGCCGCTCATGGGCACGACGGCGCCGGCCGACCTGGTCGGCAACTGCATCGTGACCATGGCCGAGCTCCTGTCGACCGTGGTGCTGCTGCAGCTCGCGGCGCCCGGCTGCGCGCTCATCGCCGCTCCCGAACCGGCGGTCGCCGACATGCGCACCGGTCAGTACGTCTGCGGCGCGCCGGACGCTGAACTGGCCAGCCTCGCCAGTCTCGAGATGTGCACGTTCTACGGCCTGCCGAACCAGCTCGGGGGCCTCGGCGGCGACGCTCGCTACCCCGACTTCCAGGAGGGCGTCGAAGGCGCCGTCTCGGCCCTGCTGGGGGTCCTCGCCGGAGCCGATTCGCTCGTCGGCTTCGGCACCCTCGACGGCGCCCAGAGCTTCAGCCTCGCCGACGCTGTGCTCGACAACGACGCGATGGCCGTCGTGCGGCGCCTCGCGGCCCCGATCTCTGTCGATCCCGCGACGTCCCTCGTGGACGACATCCTCGCGGTCGGGCCCGGCGGACACTTCCTGAGCCGTCGCTCGACGCGCGACAGGTTGCACGCAAGCGGGCTGTGGGAGCCGGCCGTCCTGCGCCGCGGCCGCCCGGAGGGCGACCCCAGGGCGCTCGTGCTCGAGGCCGCGGCGCGGGCCGCGGCGCTTCTCGAGACCCACGAGCCGGCGCCGCTCGACGACGACGTCACGCGGTATGTCGAGGACGTGATCGCGCGGTACGCGCGGGCGAGCGGCGTGTAGGTTAGAGCAGGCGAGGAGACGGACGAGCGGGGTCTCGGCAGTGCACCAGACCGCGCGGAGAGGACGACCATGAAGATCACCGCCATCAAGACGACGCCGCTGGCGCTCGCCTTCAAGGAGCCCTACCACTGGGCGGGACGGGTCGACCACGCGGCTGCAGTCGTGCTGGTCGAAGTCGAGACCGACGAGGGTCTCACCGGCGTCGGCGAATCGGTCGCCGCCTTTCCGGCCGAAGGCACTGTGGCCGCGCTGCGTGGAGTGTCGCCGCTGTTCATCGGCGAGCCGGTCTTCGACATCGAGCGGCTGGTGACCAGGGCACGCCACCTGGGGAGCTTCAACCACACTCCATGGCATGCGAACTTCGTCCTTGCCGGGCTCGAGATGGCGCTCTGGGACATCCTCGGCAAGGCCGCCGGCTGGCCGGTGCACCGGCTGCTCGGCGGGGCGGTGCGCGATGAGGTCGACTACTTCGGCTTCGTGCAGGGCGACACCACCGAGGAGTTGGTCGAGGACGCTCGCGCCCTCGCCCAGGCCGGTCACGGCGTCATCTACCTCAAGGTCGGGCGCGGCGAGGACGCCGACCTGCGTAACACGGCGGCCGTGCGCGAGGCGATCGGCGACCGTCGCCTGCGGCTCGACCCCAACTGCGCCTGGAGCGTGGCCGAAGCGGTCCACATGATCGCCCGCCTGCGGCGGTTCGAGCCCGACTGGATCGAGCAACCGACGCCGCTGCAGAGCATCGCGGCGCTGCGGCAGGTCAGGGAGTCGGCCGGCGTGCCGATCGCCGCCGATCAGGCGGTCTTCACCCCGGCCGACGTCTACGAGATCTGCCGGCAGCGCGCCGCGGACGTGATCGTGCTCTCGCCGCACGAAGCCGGCGGCCTGCTTGCCTTCGGCAAGGCCGCCGCCATTGCCGAGGCCGCGGGCGTTGCGGTGTGCCTGCATGGGCAGGGCGTCTCCGGCATCACCGACTGCGCCCAGCACCATCTGGGGCTGCGCACGGCAAACCTCACCGAGGGCAACCAGATCATGCACCAGCTCCTCGTCTCTGACCTCATCGCGGCCCCCGACTTGACGCCGGTCCGGGGCCAGCTCGGACTGCTCGAAGCGCCCGGCCTGGGGGTCGAGCTCGACGGCGACGCGGTGAAGCGCGCAGCCGAACTTTACGAGCGTGACGACCGCTACCACCATTCATAAATTCGGTCCTGTTCGAGATAGCACTCGCATTCGGTTACTATGGCGCAAGACCAGCAGCGCGTCACGCGGGTATCACGAGGCGGGAGCGACGATGACAGACGTGAGCAAGCAGACCGGCGCCGGCCGTACGACCTTTCTGACCGAGCCGCAGAAGCAGCAGATCTACGACACCGCTCTCGGCATCCTGGCCGACATCGGCATGAAGGTGCACCACGATGAAGGCGAGGCGGTCATGCTCGCGGGCGGCTGCACGCGCGACGACGCCGGCCTCGTACACGTGCCGGCCGAGATCGTGCGCCGGGCGCGCGCGACCGTGCCGGCGAGCTTCACGGTCTACGACCGCGAAGGTGAGCCCGCCATGGAGGTCGGGGGCCGCAACACCTACTACGGCAACGGCTCCGACCTCATGCACCTGTTCGATCTCGAGACCGGGGAGCGCCGCCTCGCCACGCTGGCCGACGTCACCGTGGCGGCACGCCTCTGCGACGCGCTGCCCGACATCGACTTCGTCATGTCGGGCGCCTACCCCGACGGTATGGAGGCGCAAGAGGCCTACCCCAGGCAGTTCCGCGCCATGATCGAGGCCACCACGAAGCCACTCGTCATGACGGCCGGCGGGGTCGAGACGGTCGAGCCGATGTGGCGCATGGCCTGCGAGGTGCGCGGCGGAGCGGATGCCCTCGCCGAGAAGCCTTACTTCATCATGTACAACCAGCCCGTCAGCCCGCTGAAGCACCCCTTCGAGACCGTCGACAAGCTGCTCTTCTGTACCGACCGGGGGATCCCCTCGACGTACTGCCCGTCGCCTATCGCCGGCGGCACGGCGCCCATCACGACGGCCGGTCAGGTGACGCTCGGCGTCGCCGAGGCGCTCTTTGGCCTCGTCATGCAGCAGCTCCGCCGCCCGGGCGCGACGTTCGTCATCGGCCAGGGCCCCAACACGCTCGACATGGCCACCGCGCAGTCTCTCTACAACTCGCCCGAGTTCGTGCGCGCCTATGCCTGCGAGGTCGAGATGGCCAAGTGGCTCGAGCTGCCCAACTGGGGCTTCAGCGGCCACACCGACGCCCAGGTGATCGACGCCCAGGCGGGCATGGAGGCAGACGAGCTCACCAAGCTGTCCATGCAGCTCGGCTCCAACCTGAACCACGACGTCGGGTATCTCGACTTCGGGCTCACCGGCTCGCTCGAGGAGCTCGTCATGGTCGCCGAGTTCATCGCCCGCGACCGCCGCCTGCTGGCCGACATCGAGGTTTCGCCCGAGACCCTGGCCGTCGACGTGCTGATCAAGGTCGGCCCCGGCGGCGATTTCTTGAGCCAGCGGCACACCTCACGCCACCTGCGTGAGAGCCAGTGGCGTCCGGCGCTGCTCAATCGCATGAGCCACGACCGCTGGCTCGAGACCGGCGGTCTCGATCTGACCGGCAAGGCGCACCAGAAGGTCGTCGAGCTGCTCGCCGGCCACAAGGCGCCGCCGATCTCCGCCGAGCTGGCCGCACGCCTCGACGCGATCGTGGCGGGGGGCGCGTGATGAACGACACGCTGAACACCCTGTTGAACAGACGCAGCATCCGGGCCTTCAGGCCGGAGCAGATCAGTGACGAAGAGCTGAACGCGGTCCTCGATGCCGGCCGATACGCGCCCAGCGGCGCCAACCAGCAGGCCGCGCTGTTCGTCGTCGTGCAGGACCCGCGGGCGCGGCAGACGATCTCCAGGATGAACCAGGCGGTGAACGGCGGCGACTCCGACCCGTACTACGGCGCGCCGACGGTCGTCCTCGTGCTCGCCGACACGACGAAAGTCACGCCCGTCGAAGATGGGAGCGTGGCGCTGTGCAACATGTTCAACGCGGCCTTCTCGCTGGGGCTGGGTTCGTGCTGGGTGCACCGTACGCGCCAGATGTTCGAGAGCGCGGAGGGCAGGGCCCTGCTCAAGGAATGGGGCGTCGAGGGTGACTACGTCGGCGTCGGCTCCTGCATCCTGGGGTATCCCGAAGGCGAGCATCCGCAGGCCGCCCCGCGCAGGGACGACGCCGTCGTCATGGTGAGGTAGCCCGCGAGCCGAGCGCGTGCGCTCAGCGCCGGCCGTTACGCCCAGCGCTTGACCGCCGCGTCCGAGAGCCGGTCGGCGGCTTCGTTCAAGCGCAGCCCGACGACGTCGAGCCGCCGCAGCAGCTCGCGACACTTGAGCACCTGCATGGTGAACTCGCCGCTGAAGAGTCGCGCCAGCTCGATGTGATAGAGGCGCCGGACCTCGTTGGCCGAGTGCTTGGAGGCCATGGCGGTCTGGCTGGTCTGCCAGGGGTCTCTGCCGATCGTCTTCACGGCTCGGTGGAGGTCGCCGACCCCGTTCGCGGTCGCGTCGAGCAGGCTCAGAAACTCGTCGGCGGCCTCGACCTTGAAGAAATCCCACTCGCGCACGAAGTCGCGCAGGTTGTCGAGCACGTCGTCGATCGAGCGCGACAGCCTGAAGAGGTCTTCGCGGTCGATGGGCTCGACCAGCACTCCCGACAGCCGGGCCACCAGCTCGCCCCGCAGCTCGTCGCCGCGCTGCTCGATGGCGTCGATCTGGGCGTGCGCCGCGGCCGGAGCGGTCGTGCCGTCGGCCACCGCGCAGGCCACCTCGCAGGCGGCGACGGTCTCGGCGATCTGGCCCTCGAGGCTGGCGATCACGGCGAGGCGGCTGTGCAGGCACTCGCGCACGGCGGCGTCGACGGTCAGGAAGAGATGGTCTTCGCCGAGCAGGTCCAGAAGCCCGCTGCGGCGGAACACGTCGATCACCGGGGTGCCCGCGTGGGCGAAGACGATGTCGCGGCCGCTGTCGCGCAGGTTGCGCACCAGCCGCTCGAGCGTGTCGGCGGAGGTGACGTCGACGTCGATGGTCGACTCCAGGCTCCAGATCACGACGCGCGGTGTCGGCTCGGTCGCGTTCAGCAGCTCGTTCAGGCGGTCGACGGCAAGGCCGGCATTGGCGAAGTAGAGCTGTCCGTCGAGGCGGAAGATGAGCAGCCCGGGGATGGCTGCGTTCTCGGGGTGGCGGGCGATGTCTGTGTAGTAGGTCGGCTCGTCGGGCACGCGGCCCAGCACGGCGGCATGCGGCCGGCTGGAACGATAGAGCAGGATGAAGAGCGAGAGCGCCACCGCGACGCCGAGACCGCGCAGTACGCCGAGGGTCAGCACGCCGACCAGGGCGGCCAGCGCCGGTACGAAGTCGATGGCGCGCACGCCGGCGATACGTCGCAACGCTCTCACGTCGATCAGGCGCCACACCGCACGCACCACGACGGCTCCCAGGATCGCCTCGGGCAGGTTGTGCAGCACGCGGGTGATCGAAAAGACCGCCACCAGCATGACGCCGGCGCCGATCAGGCCGGCCATCTGCGATTTGGCGCCGCTCGTGTCGTTCAGGGCCGAACCCGACAGGCCGCCGCTGACCACGATGCCGCCGAAGGCCCCGGACCCCACGTTGGCCAGCCCGAGCGCGACGAGCTCCTGGTTTGCGTCGATCTCGTAGCCGTGGCGGACGGCGAAGGTCCGGGCGCCGCTCAAGGCCTCGGCGTAAACGACGATGGCGATGCCGGCGGCGCTCGGCAGCAGGCCGAGCGCGTCGGCCGGGTGGACGTCGGGCAGGTGGGGCGCCGGCAGGCCGCCGGGGATGGCGCCGACCAGGGCGACCCCGTGGGCGCCGAGATCCAGCGAGACCGAGGCGATCAGACCGAGCACGAGGACGGTCAGCGCGCCGGGGATCACCGGCCAGCGTCGGAAGGTGAACAGCGCAAAGAGGGCACAGGCGCTCACAGTGGCGGTCACCAGACTCGTCTCGCTCAAGTGGGTGAGCTCGGTCCAGAGTGTCCGGAACACGTCGGTGTAGGCCGGCACGTCCAGACCGAGGAGCTTGGGGATCTGGCGCACGACGATCGTCAACGCCAGACCCATGACGTAGCCGGCGATCACCGGACGGGCGAGGAACTCCGAGATGAAGCCGAAGCGGGCGATGCCGGCGAGCAGACTGAACAGGCCGACCAGGACGGCGACCATGGCCACGAGCTCGGCGGCCTGCAGGGGGTCCTGGGACCGCGGGCGGCGACGATCGCGGCGGCCATGATGGCGGCGGTCGAGGTGGGCGAGCAGGCGAGCTGGCGGGACGTGCCGAAGAGGGCGTAGATGGTGAGCCCGGCCAGGGTGGCGTACAGGCCGGCCTGAGGCGGCACGCCGGCGATCTGCGCGTAAGCCATGCTTTCGGGGATCAGCAAGCCGATCACCGTGAGGGCGGCGATGGTGTCGTAGCGCAGCCACGACCGGTGGTAGCCCGGCAGCCACGCGGCGATCGGCAGCCGGCGGCGGAGTCTCGACCGCGAGGCGGTGCCGGAGGCGCGGCTCGGCCGCGAGCCGGGTTTGCGTGAAGCAGTGGGTGCGACGCTCACGGTTACGACTCCATCGTTCGTCCGTTCTCTATGATAGAGCGGCGACCGACTCGGGCGCGAGGAGCAGCGCCACGATGGCGCCGGGCGAGCCGGCAGGGCCGCCGCCCCTGCCCAGCCGGTGTCGTATGATTTGGGTGAGCGGCAGCGACGGGCGACCAAGGAGAGCGCATGCATCTGTTCCGCGACGCGCAGGGGCCGCGCCCGACCCAGCCGGCACGCTCGGTTTGCGCGGAGATGCCGGAACCAGCGTGTGGCTGAGCACGTAGCGCGCGGTGCCGCAGCGTGAACCTGCCCGCCGCCCAGAGGCCGGCCTCGCGGCCCACGCTGGTCGCCCTCTCACTCGGCCACGGCTGCGCCGACCTGTGCTCGGGTGCCCTGTTCGCGTTGCTGCCGTTCCTCGTTGCGGCGCGCCACTACGACTATCTGGCGGCCGGGGTGTACGCGCTCGCGGCGAGCGTCGCCACCGCCGTGGTGCAGCCGCTCGTCGGGGCGCACGGCGACCGCGGCGAGGCGCGCTGGTTGTTGCCCGTGGGCCTGGTCCTGGCCGCTGTGGGCATCGCCGCCGTGGGCTGGACTCAGAGCTACCCGCTCACGCTGGTCGCAGCCGTCGTGTGCAGCGTCGGCGTTGCGGCCTACCATCCGGAGGGTGCCCGCTGGGCGCGATTTGCGTCGGGCAGTCGCGTGACCGCCGACATGAGCGTCTTCTCGATGGGCGGCACCCTCGGCTACGCGGTCGGCCCGCTGCTCGTGGCGGCCGTGCTGTGGCCCCTGGGCCTGCACGGCACGCTGCTCATCGGGCTCGTACCCCTGGCCGTCGCGGTCGTGGTCGTCACGGCCTTGAGGCGGTTCCGTGAGCAGGCCCCCCACGAGCACCTGGCGCACCGCCTGGCGGCGACGGCCTCGGAGTGGCGCCCCTTCGCGACCCTGGTCGCGCTCTTCTGTGTGGAGAGCGGCGTGACCACCGGCCTGCTCACCTTCGTGCCGCTGTTCGTACTTCACGCGCGGCACAAGACGCCCGGGGTGGCGAACGTCATGACAGCCGTCCTGCTCGCGGCCGCGGCGGGCGGCACGTTGCTCGGTGGGCTGGCCGCCCAGCGCGTCGGGCGGCGCCCGGTGCTGATCGTGCCTCAGCTCGTGCTCGTGCCGGCCATCGCCCTGCTGCCCAGCCTGAGCTACGGCGCCATGATCCCCGTCGTGATCGTCGTCGGCGTCGCCATGAACGCCAGCGTGGGCGTCTCGCTCGTGCTTGCGCAGGAGTATCTGCCGAGACACATGGGACTCGCCACGGGACTCACGATCGGGCTGTGCAGCGGTGTCGGCGGGCTCATGGTGGCCGCGCTCGGCCTGCTCGGCGACGCCGCCGGGCCGGCGTCGGTGCTCTACGCGATAGCGGCGCTGCCCTTCGTGGCCGTCGCGCTGGCAGCGCTGCTGCCGCGGCCCGCCGCGGCTCCGCCCGGCACACTGTGGAGCCGGCGCGGGGAGCGGGTCGCGAGCGGCTGAACGCTGAGCATGTCTTGCGCCCGACGATGACCCCGTCGTCCCCCCGCGCGGCAGCGGGTGAGCGCTCAGCTTTACAGCCGCCGCCCTTGACATAGGATGAGCGTGATCGAGGCGCATCGGCGGGGGAGGAGCCATGGGGAACGACACTCAGTTCCAGTACGACTACGCGGGGCATCTTGTGCGCGAGGTGCTCGCCGGTCGTCTGACCCGGCGCGAGCTGCTCGTGCGCGCCGGCGTGGTGGGCCTGTCGGCGACCCTCCTCGGCCAGGTCCTGGCGGCCTGCGGAGGGGCGAGCTCGAGCAGCACGTCCGCAAGCCCGGCGGCAGGCGCCACGCCCACGAAGGGCGGCACGCTCGTCTTCGCCTGGGACTCGGAGCCGGCCACGCTCGATCCGGCCATCGCCTGGAACCTCGTCGACTGGCAGGTCGAGCACGCCGTCTTCGAGAGCCTCTACAAGTACGCCGCCAAGCCCGGCGTGGCGGGCACCGTCCTCGAACCGTCCATGGCCGAAGCTCTGCCGGTCCTTTCGAACGGCGGCACGCGGTACACGATCAAGCTCAAGCCGGGCCTGCTCTTTCAGCCGCCCGTCAGCCGCGAAGTCGTCGCCGAGGACTTCAAGTACAGCTTCGAGCGCATGATGAAGCTGCCCAACGCCCCCGGCACCTACTTCTACACCGGCGTCGTGGGGGCGACGGCCTATCAGGCGGGCAAGGCGGCGCACGTCGCGGGCTACAAGGCGCTCGACAAGTACACCATCCAGATCGACCTCGAGCAGCCCGACCTGGCCTTCCTGAACGCGCTCACCGTCGACTTCTGCGACCCTATTCCCAAGGAGTGGGTCGCCAAGTGGGGCAGCAAGGTCGGTCGCCATCCGCTGGGCACGGGTCCCTTCGTGTTCGACAGCTGGACGCCCGGCCAGGAGATCATGCTCTCACGCAACCCCAACTATCGCGACGCCGCGCACGTCTGGCTCGACGGCATCAAGTTCGAGCTCACCGATAACGCCCAGTCGGCTTTTCTCAAGCTGCAGCTCGGCGACGTCGACGTGCTCGGCAACAACGTGCCGCCGGCCAACGTGGTATCCGTCTCGACCAATCCCGAATGGAAGCCGTATGTCTACCGCGAGCCGGTGATCGGCACCATCTACCTGTTCCTGAACGTGCAGTTCCCGCCGCTCGACAACGTCACGGTACGCCAGGCCATAAGCTGGGCCATCGATCGCGACAAGCTCGCCAAGCTGCTGACCGGCGAGGCGCAGCCCCTGTATCAGGTCTATCCCCCCGGCATGCCCGGCTACCAGCCCGACAAGAAGTGGTACGGCTACGATCCGGCCAAGGCCAAGCAGCTCCTCGCCCAGGCGGGATTTGCGAACGGCTTCAAGACGACGCTCTACACCGACAACGTCGACCCGTACCCCAAGCTCTTCCAGTCGATCCAGAACGACCTCGCGCAGGTGGGCATCCAGGCCGACCTCAAGACCATGAGCAACGCGACCTTCGCCTCGCTCGTCGCGACGCCTCACAGCGCCGCCATCGGACGCTACCTGTGGTACATGGACTTCCCCGATCCGTCGGACTGGATCTCGCCGCTGTTTTCCAAGGCCGCGGCCGTCGCCGAGGGCACGAACAACAGCTTCTGGTGGAGCCCCACCCTCGAGGCGATGATCGCCCAGGCGCAGACCATGACCGACCCCGCCGCGCGCATCGCCAAGTACGACGAGATGCAGGCCTACATCATGAGCCAGGCGCCCTACGTGACCTTGTACTCGCCGGTCATGACGACGATGTGCTCCAAGCGGGTACGCGGCTTCTACCTGCACGAGGTCTATACCTACGATCCGGCCAACTACTGGATCGCGTAGGCTTCAGGATCAGGCGGGCGCGCCGGCCGGGCCGCCGGCGGTGCGTCCGCCGGTAGTGTGTCGGGCGGCAAGCGACGCGCCGCGCGTCAACGGGCGGGTCGGTTGGGCGTGGTGGTAGAGTCTTTCGCAATGAGGCTCGTACGACTCACCCGTTGCCACGTCTTCGTGGCGTGCCGCCGGGCGACGGGCGTGCTCGCGGCGCTTGCCGTGTTTGCGGGGCTTGCCGTGTTTGCGGGGCTTGCCGTGTACGCGGCGCTGGCTGTGGCCGCTCCGGCGGCGCTCGCTGCGCCGGGACCGGTCGGGGGTCTGGTATCGACGACCCACCCTGACCCCCAGGGCTGGTATGCGAGCAGCGCCCCGGGCTTCTCGTGGGCTCCGTCACTCGGCGTCGCCGGTTACGCGTACCTCATCGACCGCACATCGGGAACGGTCCCTCCGGCAACCATCACGGCCTCGGAGGTGCGCTTCTCGTCGGCGACCGTGACGGCGGGATCGCTGCCGTGGGAGGTCGCGAGCGGCGACCTGAACGGCGACGGCAAGCCCGATCTCGTAGTGGCCGACTACGGCGCCGACACGATCAGCGTGCTGCTCGGTAACGGCGACGGCACCTTCCGGAGCAAGGTGGATTACCCGGTGGGCGTGGAGCCCCACGGGCTTGCGATCGGCGATCTGAACGGCGACGGCAGACCCGACGTGGTCGTCACCGACTGGGGCGACAAGACCGTCGACGTGCTGCTCAACGCGGGGAACGGCACGCTGAAGCCGGCGGTCAGCTACCCGGTCGGCGTCGACCCCAGCCAAATCGTGATAGGCGACTTCAACGGTGACGGCAAGGCCGACCTGGCCGTGGCGGTCTATGGTGCGAGCGCCGTCGGCGTGCTGCTCGGCAACGGCGATGGTACGTTGCAGCCGGCAACAGACTATGCGACCGGCGCCGACGCCGAAGCCATCGCCGCCGGCGACTTCAACGGCGACGACAAGCTCGATCTTGCCGTCGCCAACTGGGGTGACGACTCGGTCAGCGTGCTGCTCGGCAACGGCGACGGCACGTTCCAGACCAAGGTGGATTACTCCGTCGGCTCGCCCAGCACCGCTTTTCCAAATTCGCCGGCCCACCCGCATGCAGTCGTCGTGGCCGATCTGAACGGCGACGGCCACGCCGACCTGGCGGTATCGAACTGGGGTGGCGACTCGGTGAGCGTGCTGCTCGGCGCGGGCGACGGCACCTTCACGCTGGCCGGCCGTTACCACGCCGGCGGGACGGCCGCCGATCTCGTGGCCGCCGACTTCAACGGCGACGGTATCCCCGATCTCGCCGTCGCCGACCACGACGCCACCGTCGGCGTGCTGCTCGGCAAAGGCGACGGCAGCTTCATGGCGTTCGTGCCGCTCGCGCTGCCGGGCGACCCTCACGGTCTGGTCGCAGACGACTTCGACGGCGACGGCGCCACCGATCTGGCCGTCGCCTGCAATGCGACCGGCAGCACCACGGTGGGGTTGTTCGGCGGTATCCCGTTGACCGTGCCGTTCACGGCCGCCTACAGCGGCCTCGCCGACGGCACCTGGTACTTCCACGTCTGTGCCGTCGACGAGGCCGGCGTCGCCGGCCCGCCGAGCCAGTTCGCCGTCCACATCGACACCACCCCCCCGACGATCACGCCGGCGAGTGCGGCACCGGCGCCGAACGCCGCCGGCTGGAACGACGGGGACGTCGTGGTGACCCTGCACGCAAGCGACGCCGGAGGTTCGGGCGTGCGGGCGACGCAGTACGCGGTGTCCGGCTCGAACGCCTGGACCGACGCCGACGCCGACGACCGGTTCACCGTGCCGGGGCCGGCCGACCACAGCAACGACGGCGTACACACCTACGACTGGCGGGCGGTCGACAACGCCGGCAACGACAGCGCCCTCGGCACGGTGGCGGTCGCGATCGACACCACGCCGCCGCTCACGCAGGCCGCGGCCGGAGACGGCCGGCCTCTCGACGCCACCACCTGGCATGCCGGGCCGCTCTCCGTCTCGCTCGCTGCGAGCGATCCGACGGCAGCCGACGGGAGCAGCTCGGGCATGCTCGGCGGCCCGGCCACAACCCAGTACTCGACCGACGGCGGGGCGACCTGGCAGACGGGGACGAGCCTGGTCTTCCCGCGCTGGAAGCGCGGCGGAGGCTCGGGCTCCTGGACTCTGCTCTGCCGTTCAACCGACGCGGCCGGCAACACCGCCGCTCCGACGAGCGTCCCGGTGCTGGTCGACAACAGCGCGCCGGTCGCGGCCGACGACGCGCCGGCCGACGTGCAGAGCGGTCCGGTCACGGTCGACCTCACTGCCAGCGACACCTACTCGGGCGTGGCCTCCATCTGGTACTGTCTCGACGGCGGCGCCTGGACGCAGGTCGCCTACCCCGGGCCCGGCGGCGTGCCGGTCAGCGTGACCGGCGACGGCAGCCACACCATCTGCTACTACGCGGTCGACAACGCCGGCAACGTCGAGAGCGGCTATCGGATATGCACCGTGACGATCGACTCCACGGGCGCGCCGACACGTGCCGCCCTGAGCCACAGGCGCGGACCGCGACGCCTGCTCGCAGGCTGGGACTGAAGACGGCTCGAGGGCGAGGGGATCGGCCCCTTCGGCTACGGCCCCTCGTCT
>CAWJRV010000005.1:0-182758 GCA_963845355.1 uncultured Actinomycetes bacterium | reverse complement strand
ACCAGGTGGTGGGAACCGCCGCCACAGCGGCCTTCCCCACCTATCCGGTGGCGAGCGCCCTCGGCGCCTTCCTGGTGGGCAACCTTGGTTCCAACAGCATCGGTCTCGTGTGGGCGCCTGCGGCAGACGTCGGGCACCTCGCGACGGCTGGCTCGGAGCCCGTCGTCTACGCGATGAACCTCAAACTTGCCGAGCCCGCGGCCGCCCAGGCATTCGTGGACCGTCACAGCAGTTCGGCGGTCCTCGCACTGAACTCCTGGCAGAGCATCCGCAGCAAGGAGACGCTCGTGACCGCCCGGGCGCAGCTGGTCCTCTTCACGGGGAGCTGGCTGCTCGTGCTCCTGGCGATCGCCAGC
The DNA here is from genome assembly GCA_963845355.1 of uncultured Actinomycetes bacterium. Taxonomy (GTDB): domain Bacteria; phylum Actinomycetota; class Thermoleophilia; order UBA2241; family UBA2241; genus Bog-752. The sequence continues at coordinate 182,402 of CAWJRV010000005.1, read as the reverse complement.
GTGACGGTGCTCGTCGGCGGCCGCACGGCAGAGCAGACCCGCCGCGTCGGCCTGCTCAAAGCGGTCGGCGGCACGCCGCGCTTCGTCGCGCTCGTGCTGCTCTGCGAGTACGCGCTCGTCGGCCTGTGCGCGGCCGGCCTGGGCCTGCTGGCCGGATGGCTCGCGGCGCCGCTCATCGACCAGCCGGGGGCGGGCCTCCTCGGCGCCCCGAGTGCCCCATCTCTCACCGTCTCGACCGTCGGGCTGTCCGTCGCGCTCGCTCTCGGGGTGGCGCTCCTTGCGACCTTCGTGCCGGCGGTCCGCGCCGCACGCCAGAGCACCGTCGCGGCGCTCGAGGACTCCGCCCGGATGCCGCGGCGTCGGGCGCGGGTGATCGCACTCTCGGCCCATCTGCCGGCGCCGCTTCTGCTCGGCGTGCGGCTCGCCGTGCGCCGGCCGGGGCGGCTCGTGCTGAGCGTCTTCAGCGTGGCGGTCACGATGAGCGGCCTCGTCGCCGTGCTCATCCTCCACCAAACGGTGGGTGGCGTTCTCGGGCCCGTCGTGAGCCAAGCGACCACCGTCATCTCCGTGATGCTGGTCGCCCTGGCCGCCGTCAACGCCGTCTTCATCGCCTGGACGACCGCGTTGGAGGCGCGACACCCGGCTGCGGTGGCGCGCGCCCTCGGAGTCACCCCGCGACAGATCGCGGCTGGCCTCTCCGCAGCGCTCCTTCTGCCCGCGGCGCTCGGCGTTCTCCTCGGCATCCTCGGCGGGATCGGGCTTCACCACATCGCGAAGGAGGCCGGGCCGACTCCCGTCCCGCCCCTCCTCTGGCTTGCGACCACGGGAATCGTGCTGCTGCTGGTCCTCGCCCTGCTCACCGTCATGCCCGTCGCTATCGATTCACGGCAGCCCGTGGCGGACGTGCTCCAATCCGAGACCAAGTGAGGAGACGAGCGGTGCGAAGGCACTGTGTCCCGGGTGACCAGGGCAGGTAGCCAATGAACTGAGGTGCCTCCTCACGGCACCGTAGCCCCAGTGCCAGAGGTCGACGCTACCCGCTCGCAGGTGGCGTGCAGAAGGCGAGTTGACTCCGTAACATGGCGAGACGCCGTCCTTCTCTATGCGATCCCCATGGCCTTCGCGTTGGGGCAACGGCCCTTGGCCGCGCAGTGTGGACAGGCCGTGCGCCTGAAGACGACGAGGATGCGAAACGCGAGCAGGCCGGCGACCGCGAGCAGCGCAACAAGCGCGAATGCCGAGAAGTTGACGATCAGCCCCGCGGCGAGCAACGGGATGGGAGCGATGAGTGATCCCATGTAGAGCTTGTTGTGGGAGAGGGCGCCTTTGGTGCGCCGGGCCGCGAACTCGTCTGCCGGCGCCCTCCGCCGGAGCCGCGCAGCGACGGTGTTCAGGCCGGAGACGCAGCAGGACCCCGGCATCGTCGAGTAGACACAGGCGGTACAGACCACAAGCGGCATCACCACGTACATCTGGCCGAGGGCGACGAGAAGGTAGGCGATCGCCAGCACCCAGGCCACCGCGGGCCAGCGCTCGTAGACGACCAGCAGACCTAGTGTGGCGAGGCCAAAGTGCAGCAACGTGACGCCGTTGTAGAGCGCGACGTCCCGCAGCGGAAAGCGACGAAGGACGTCGCTCACGGTTCAGACGACGCGCTGGACCCAGCTCGGCGCACCCCGCACGTCCCTTCGGCGCACTGCACCACCTGCGCGGGCGTCATGCAGCCGATCTCCGTGCACTTCGACTCGCCGTCCATAGCTAGCTCCTCGTCAGCTCAAACCTCACGCGATGCGCAGGAAACTACGTGCCATCAGTCTAGCGCCGTCTGGCGATAGCGCCGAGATCGCCTCGAGGGCCAAGCGCGCGCGAGATCCTGCATCACGCCGAGCGCTGCGGTCATCGCCTCGTTGTCGAGCTCATAGAACGTCCACTTGCCGCACGCCTTCTGCTGCTCTCGGCGCGCCGCGTCGGGCCGACGGGCAAGGCGTACGGTCTGGACATGACCGACGAAATGCACGATTACCTCACCCGACTCGAGCGCGCCGGCTTCGTCGATGCCGATGTCGTGGCGACCCGCGATTTCGGCGCCGAGTACGGCAAGGACCTCGAGCGCACCTGTGGCGTGCCCATGCCCGAGAGAGTCACCCTGATGAGCGCGTTCGTGCGCGCGACCAAGCCGGCGGCCTGAGGGCGCAGCAGTTCAGCCTCAGGCCGGCACAGCCTCCCTGCCGGCGGCGTCACTGGGACCATCAAAGGTCGTGATCAGCGTGGTTTCGGCGAGCGCCGCGCTGAGCCGCTCGTAGTCGAACTCCGCACGCACGAACTCGACGGCAAGACTGCCGGCGCCGGCCGCCCCCGGCTCGATCAGCGCGTAGCACACGCGCCAGTCGCCGTCCTTGGGCCGCCCACCGCTGCCCACGTTGACGAAGGTCGTACCGGCGACGTCGCGGGCGTAGGGGATGTGGGTGTGGCCGAAGATGATGGCCCGGTACGGGTTGGCCTCGGCCAAGCGGGCCAGACTCGTCTCCGGACGATCTTCGAAGAGGTACTCGTTGATGCGCCGCGGGCTACCGTGCACGGCGAGCAGCTCGCCGGCGGGCGTCTCGACTACGAAGCGGTCCTCGAGCGTGCGCAGGTAGGCGCGTGTCCCCCGATTTGCCGCCTTTTGGGTCCAGGCGAGCGAGGCGGCGCCTTCGGCGCGCTGCTCATCGGTCCTGTAGACGCAGCCACAGTCGCCGGTCTCAAGGCCGATACCCTGATCGTAGTTGCCCATCACGGTGGGGATGGCGCGCTCGCGCAGCAACTGCGCGACCTCGTTGGGAAAGGGACCGTAGCCGACGAGGTCGCCCAGGCAGAGCACATCGGGCACGCCGCGAGCGTCGATGTCGGCGAGGATCGCCTCGAGTCCGGGCAGGTTGCCGTGCACGTCTGAAAACACCGCGATCGGCCCGCTCATCGTCAGCCGCTTCATGGCACACTCACCGCGCGGCCGGCTCGTCGAGCCACTCGCGGAGGCGCACCTCGATGGCATCGCGAACCTCGCGATAGACCGGTAGGCGCTCCTCGTGGTCACCCTGGACGGCGTCCGGGTCGGGGAACGGCCAGTGCAGCCGCGTCCCCATGCCGGGGAACGTCTTGGGGCACTCGCGGTCGGCGCGCTCGCAGACCGTGATCACATAGCCGAAATGGACCTTGCCGAGGTACTCGCCGATGTTCTTGGCGCGCGCCGCGCTCATGTCGATGCCGCGCTCGGCCATGGCCTCGATGGCCAAGGGGTCGACGGTGCTCGGCTCGAAGCCGGCGCTGTACGCCTCGAAGCGATCGGGCGCCAGCTCACGCAGGAACGCCTCGGCCATCTGACTGCGGCAACTGTTGTGAACGCACATGAACAGGACCCTGGCCTTGTCCAAGACCGCCTCCTTCTCGTCGGACTGACTTCACAGGCTACCCAGCTTGTGTCAGGAAACGATGAAGCCGCTAACATAAACCCACGTTGACCATAAACGGAAGTATATGTGACAATCAATGAGTCCAAACGCCTGAACCCGGGAGAAGACACCGCATGGCGACTGCAGCCAGAAAGCGCCTCTCGTTTCTCGACCGCTACCTGACGGCCTGGATCTTTTTGGCCATGGCGATCGGCGTGCTCCTGGGCTGGGCATTTGCCGGCGTGCCCGCCTTCATCAACCGCTTCAACTCGGGCACCACCAACATCCCCATCGCCATCGGCCTGATCGTGATGATGTATCCACCGCTTGCCAAGGTGCGCTACGAGGAGCTCGGCGACGTCTTTCGCGACTACAGGATCCTCGGCCTGTCGCTGGTGCAGAACTGGGTGATCGGCCCAGTGCTCATGTTCTTCCTGGCGATCATCTTCCTGCACGACGAGCCGCAGTTCATGGTGGGCCTCATCATGATCGGCCTGGCGCGCTGCATCGCCATGGTGATCGTCTGGAACCACTTCGCCGACGGTGATACCGAGTACGCCGCCGGCCTGGTGGCCTTCAACGCCGTCTTCCAGGTGCTCTTCTACAGCCTCTTTGCCTGGGTCTTCGTGACCAAGCTGCCGCCGCTCTTCGGTCTGCACGGCGTGGCGGTCAACGTCTCGATCGGTCAGATCGCGCGCAGCGTCTTCATCTACCTCGGCATCCCGTTCCTGGCCGGCATGCTCACGCGCTATCTGGGGCTCAAGTACAAGGGCCGCCAGTGGTACGAGCAGGTCTTCATCCCGCGCATCAGCCCGCTGACTCTGGTCGCCCTGCTGTTCACCATCGTCGTCATGTTCAGCCTCAAGGGCCATCTCATCGTCAAGCTTCCGCTCGACGTCGTGCGCATCGCCATCCCCCTGCTCATCTACTTCGTCGTCATGTTCTTCGTGAGCTTCTACCTGGGCCGCAAGATCGGCGCCGACTACTCCAAGACCGCGACGCTGTCGTTCACGGCGGCCAGCAACAACTTCGAGCTGGCCATCGCCGTGAGCATCGCCGTGTTCGGCATCGGCTCGGGGGTGGCCTTCGCCGCCGTCATCGGACCGCTGGTCGAGGTGCCGGTCATGATCGGCCTGGTCAACGTGGCTCTGTGGATGGGGCGCCGCTACTGGGCGATGAGCGATCAGCCCCTGCCGGCCGCGGTCGTGGCCGCACGTGACGAGGTCGCCTGCGAGCTCCTGAAGGAACATGATCGCTCCGCGGGGCAAGCGGCCGCAGATGCGCCCGCGCAGCCTCGGCCCACAGCAAGCCCGGAGGCGAGATGAAAGTCGTCAGAGAGCCCACGACCCCCGACAGCCTTGTCGATGTGGTGCCGTTCTTCAAGGTGTTCTGCAACTCGACGCGCGCCCAGATCATCGACTTCCTGCTGAGTGGCGAACGCTGTGTCTGCGAGATGACCGGGCCGCTCGACCAAAGCCAGCCCCTGGTCTCGCATCACCTCGCCTTGCTGCGCGACGCCGGCATCGTGCGCATGCGTAGCGAGGGTGCGCGCACCTACTACTCCATCGACTGGGAGCGGTTCGACAGCGATCTCGAGAGGCTTCCTCGACTACGTCGGGAAGCGGCGTAGCGCGCCGCACACTGCCAGTGTCACCCGTAGCGCTTGTGCGGTGGACACCAGGTCGGCGGCGAGCAAGCGAAACGCTTCATGACGACAGGAAGAGAGTGGGCCATGGCTGACGACGCGACAGACGTGCAGGCACCCGGCGAGCAGGTTCTGGCCGGTGGGGACTGCTGTGGCTCGTCGGCGGGGTCTGGCGGCTCGTGCTGCGGCAGCACTGCAGAGCCCGCACAGAACGCGTGCTGCTCCCCATCGACCAAGCGGCCGCTACAGGAGCGCCGGAAGAGTTCCTGTTGTGGCGGCGCGCAGACGCCCCCCGCCGACTACCCCTACGGTCCCGCCACCTGCGTGACGGGCACCGTCGAGACTCCCATCGGTACTGTCCCCAGGTCTCCCGCGAGATCGCCAGCAGCGATCGCCTGGGTGCCTGGCGGGTGCGCTGGGGCTTTGGCCGCGGTGACTACCGTGTAAAGCCCGGTCTCTACGCCGTGGGAGCGCCTGACGCCGCTGCGCCGGTGCTGGTCACCGCCAACTACAAGCTCACCTTCGACCAGCTGCGCTCGTCACTCGACGGCCTCGACGCCTGGCTGCTGGTCGTAGACACGCGCGGCATCAACGTCTGGTGCGCGGCCGGCAAGGGCACCTTCTGCGCCGACGAGATCGCGCGCGTGGTCCGCGAGACGCGACTTGCCGAGATCGTGGACCACCAGCGCCTCGTCCTGCCACAGCTCTCGGCGCCGGGTGTCGCCGCCTACAGGGTCAAGGAAGCCTGTGGCTTTCGGGCGGTCTTTGGGCCGGTGCGCGCCGCCGACCTGCCGGCCTTCCTGGCCGCCGACATGAAAGCCGATCCGCAGATGCGCGCCGTTACCTTCGACGCGCGGGAGCGTGCCGTCCTCGTACCAGCAGAGCTGCGGGTGGCCTGGGACCGCCGCATGATGCTTGCCTACGCGAGCATCCTGGCCGTCTCGGCGATCGGTTGCGACGGCGTCTCGCTGCCTCTAGCCGTGCGCCGCGGCGCGCCGCTCGTCGCGGCCACCTGGCTCGCCCTGTTGGCGGGTGGCGCCGCAACCCCACTGGCGCTGCCCTGGTTGCCCGGGCGCGCCTTCTCGGCGAAGGGCGCCATGGCGGGAGGCGTTGCGGCGGTGGGAGCCATTGCAGTCTTTCGCCGCCGGCTTTCGCCTGCCGCAAAAGTCACCCTGCTTGCCGGCGTGCCGGCCGTCTCCTCGTATGCCGCCATGAACTTCACCGGCTCTTCGCCGATCACCTCGCCCTCCGGCGTCGAGCTTGAGATGCGAGGTGCGCTGCCCTGGCAGGCCACGGCAGCGGTCGTCGCTATCGGCGCCTGGCTCGCCAGCAGACTGGGCAGGTGAGTGCGATGACTGAGTTGCGCTATATCGACGACGCCGTCACCCTGCAGCTCGACGTCACTCGTTGCAACGGCTGCGGCCTGTGTGTCGCGGTCTGCCCGCGCGCTGTGTTTGCCATCGCCGACGGTCGCGCCTCACTGGTGGACCGAGGCGCCTGCATCGAGTGCGGCGCCTGCGCCCTCAACTGCGTGCCCGGTGCCATCAGCGTCGACCCCGGCGTCGGCTGCGCGCAGGCGATCATTCACGGCTGGCTGACCGGTGCCGCACCAAGTTGCGACTGCTAGCGTGCACGGCGGCACGGGGTCCGTCTCTCGGACCTTTGGACTGATTTCGGCCTCGAGCGCAACCTAGCGCCGACCACGCAGATCGCTCAGGCGATCGGGTGGGAGACGGGACAACAGAAACCAGCCATTTGCAGGCAGACTGTTGTAATAGTTACAACGTTTGGTGCCCCCGGAAGGATTCGAACCTTCGACCTCGCGCTCCGGAGGCGCGCGCTCTAATCCCCTGAGCTACGAGGGCAACGAGCGCCAGTCTAGCATCTTTCGCCGTTTCGGGGGGCCTACCCGCGCCGCACCCCCGGGGTGAGCCCCTACGCCGCGCTCGCCACCCCGTCGATGCCCGCGGCCAGCTCGATGTCGTTGCGCGTCAGCCCGCCGACGCTGTGCGTAGTCAGGGTGATCGTCACCTTGTTGTAGCGGATGTCGATGTCGGGGTGGTGGTTGGCGTCCTCGGCCATCTCCGCCACTGCGTTCACGAAGTCGATCGCCCGGGCGAAGTCGCGCAGCAGGAACGTGCGCGTGATCGCCTCGCCTTGTGCCCGCCAATCGTTCAGGTGCTCGAGGGCGTCGTCGCGCTGCTGGTCGCTCAGCTTGTCCATGTCTCCTCCGGCCCCGCTTGCCGAACGCCAGAGAGATAACCGAAGAGGCGCGCTTCTAATCCGGTTGGCGATCGGCGATCGGCGGCGGGACCGGCGCCGATCGTTCGACCTAACGGTCGTCGTCGCGCTGGCGCAGGGCGCGCTGCACGTCGCGGGCGGCGTCGCGGGTCGCCATGGCGGCTCGCTTGTCGTACTGCTTCTTGCCGCGCGCCAGGCCTATCTCGACCTTCACGCGGCTGCCGCGAAAGTACATGCGGGTCGGCACCAGCGTGTAGCCCTTCTCGAAGATCTTCTGCTGAAGGCGGCCGATCTCGTTGGCGTGCAGGAGCAGCTTGCGGGGCCGCAGCGGGTCGTGGTTTGCCACATTGCCCATCTCGTAGGGGCTGATGTGGACGCCCATGAGAAAGACCTCGCCGTCGCGGATCTCGGCATAGCTGTCGCGCAGGTTGACGCGCCCCTCGCGCAGCGACTTGACCTCGGTGCCGACCAGCACTATGCCGGCCTCAAAGCGGTCCTCGACGAAGAAGTCGTGAAAGGCCTTGCGGTTGCCGGCGATCTGGCGAGTATCGCCTGTCTCTTTAGGCACTGTGGCCTTCCCTGCACACGATGGTCGTCTCCACCCTTGATCGTCCCCTCTTGATCGTCCTCTTTGACCGGGGGCTACCTTACCGCGACTTGCGCTTGCCGGTCGAGGAACGCGGCGCCGGCCGGCGCGGTCCGTGGGCCGAGGTGGCGGTGCCCGGGCGGCGGGCGGCGGGCCGCAGGCGCGGCCGCCCGCCGCGCTCCCGGTCTTCGCTGTCGGCCCTCGAGCCGACCGGCAGCAGGTCGACCTTGCCGAGCACCCGGTCGACGCTCACAACGCGCACCCGCACGGTGTCGCCCAGGCGGTAGCGACGCCCCGTCTTGCCGCCCACGAGCGCCGTGCCGAAGCGGCTCTCGGTCAGATACTCGTCGCCCAGATGGCGCACCGGGATGAAGCCTTCGAAGGAGTCACCGAAGTGGACGAAAGCACCGGCGCCTATCAGGCCCACGATCTCGCCGGCGAACTCGGTCTCCCAGCCCTCGTCGTGGAGGCGGCGCTCAAGAAGGAAGGCCAGCGCGATGTCGTCGGCCTTGAGCTCGAGCTTGGCGAGAGTGCGCTCCATGATCGAGCAGTGCGCGGCGACGTCGTAGAGCTCGCCTGGGGCGAGCTCGCGGCCGTCGTCGCCGAGCTGGGCGAGCAGGGCCCGGTGCACGACGAGGTCGGGATAGCGGCGGATCGGCGAGGTGAAGTGCAGGTAGCCGGTGCTCGCCAGGCCGAAGTGGCCCAGGTTCTCGGGATCGTAACGCGCCTGCTTGAGCGAGCGCAGCAGGAGCTGCGGAAAGGCGAGGCGCCCGCGGCCTTCGCGTGCGCTCAGCCTGGGAAGCGTTTCCGAAAGCCGTCGCAGGGCGCCCGCGATGTCGGCCGCGCGCGCCTTCTGGCCGCCCGGAAACGGCGGCGTGGGCACGTCGAGCTCCGCCATCGCCTCGAGCAGGGCCTCGGTGGCAGCCGGCTCGGGAGGCTCATGGACGCGGTACACAGCCCGGGCGTGGCGGCCGGCGAGGAACTGGGCGACCGCCTCGTTGGCGGCCAGCATGAATTCCTCGACCAGGCGGTGTGAGGGGCTTTCGAGGCGTTCCTCGGCGGCCACGAGCTCGCCCTTGGCGTCGAAGCGGTACTCCGGCTCGAAGGAGCCGATCTGCAGCGCGCCGCGCGCGAAGCGTGCGGCGCGGAGCTTGCCGGCGAGCGCGGCCGCGAGGCGCAGGTGGGCGCCAAGCGCTTCGTCGCCGGCCGGCGCCGCGCCGGCCGTCGGCGTACCCGGCGGCGCCGTTGCGACCGGCGCGGCGCCGGCCGGCGCCGCGCCGTCGGGCACGCCGTCGAGCACGCCGTCGACGGCGCCGTAGGTCAGGCGGTGGTCGCTGCGGATGGTCGAACGATAGAAGGCCACCGACGTGCGCCGGCCGTCGGCGTCGAAGGTAAGCTCCACCGTGACCGTCTTGCGCTCCTGCCCTTCGACCAGGCTGCAGACCCCCGACGACAGCTCCGCGGGCAGCATCGGCTCGGCCCACAGTGGCAGATAGAGGCTGGCGGTGCGACGGCGCGCTTCGGCGTCGATCGCGCCGTCGGGGTCGACCCAGTACGACACGTCGGCGATATGCACCCAGGCCCGGTACCCCGACCGCTCGCTGCGCACCGAGATGGCGTCGTCGAAGTCGCGGGCCGCGTCGGGATCGATCGTGAAGGTGGGCAGGTCGGTCAGGTCGCGGCGCTCGCGAACGGGACTCCGGCGACGACCGTCGGCATTGGGACTCCGGCGACGACCGTCGGCGGTGCGGCGCTCGCGAGTTAGGTCGCCTCGCTCACCGGTGGCGGCGACCGCCGCCGCCTCGCGCGCGGCCTCGGCCGGAAACTCGCGACTCACCCCCCGGGCGACTTCGAGCGCCTTGAGCACCGCCGGCAGGTCGTGGGTCGTGCCGAGGACCTCGGTGATGTGCATGCGGTTGCCTTTGGCCGGCACCGCCAGGACGATCTCGTCGACGTGCGGCGCGCGGCCGCCGCGGGCCACGAGGTAGTTGCGCTCGTCTCCGAACAGCGGCTCGAGCGACCAGAACTTGCCCCAGTGCGTCACGCGGGCGGCAAGCAGCGCCGGCGGCGGGGTCGGCAGGCGCCTCATGACGCCCTAATGCCGTCGAGCGACTGCGTCGTCGCCGCTCAGCCAGGTGTGACCACGTTCCACGGCTAGTGCCGTCGAGCGACTGCGTCGTCGCCGCTCAGCCAGGTGTGACCACGTTCCACGGCTAGTGGCCGCTGACGAGAAACTGCAGCGCGCGGTCGAGCGCCTCGTCGCGCCTGGTCTTGGGGTCGTCGACGGCGCGCACGTCGGGGGTGATGCCCTTGTGGTTGATGTCGCGCCCGTTCGGCGTGAGATAGCCGGCGATCGTCATGTGCAGGTTGGCGCCGCCGGGCATCGGGAAGTTCGCCTGCGCGACCCCCTTGCCGAACGTGCGCGTGCCGACGATCGTCGCCCGATGGTGGTCCTGCAGCGCACCTGTGGTGATCTCTGAAGCGCTCGCCGACCAGTGATTGACCAGCACGACGAGCGGCAGCGACGTCGCCGGGTGGCCGGAGGCGCGGTACACGTAGGTGGGCTCGTGCAGGCCGTGCGTCGAGACCACGACGCCGCCGACCAGAAAGTCGCTGGAGACGGCCTGCGCCTCTTCGATGTAGCCTCCCAGGTCGTAGCGCAGATCGAGCACGAAGGCCTGGGCGCCTCTGGACTGGAGCTGCGTGATGTCCTTGCGAACGGTCGCCCCCACGCCCTCGGCGAAGCTCTGCAGATAGATGTAGCCGATGGTCTTGCCGCCCCGGTGCAGCAGCTTCGTGACGGTCTCCGGTGTGGCGATGCGGCGTCGGGTGACGGTGACGGTGCGCACGGCGCTCGCGCCGGCGGCGCGCACGCCGAGGGTGACAGTCGTGCCGTCAGGGCCTTTGATGCGAGCGGCCGACACGGCGGCCGACTCTCCGGTCACAGTGCGGCCGTCGATAGTCACGATGCGGTCGCCCGGGGCTATCCCCGCGGCCTTGGCCGGCGAGCCCGCGAAGACCTGGGTCACAAGCAGCGCCCCGGCACGCTTGTCGAAGGCGGCGCCGATCCCCGAGTAGCTACCCGACAGCGAGTCGCTGAGCGCCTGGCTCTGCTGGGCCGTGAGGTACTCGGTGTAGGGATCGTGCAACGACTTGATGGTACCGGCTACACCCGCCTGGTCGAGGCTCGCGGGGTCGACCTTCTTGTAGTAGTGCGCCTCGATCATGGCGATCACCTGGGCGTCGAGGCTGCTGGCCCTCGTGGTGCTCGTCGTCGTAGAGCCGCGCAGCGTGTAGCCGGCGATGAACGCGGTGGCCACGGCGAGCACAATGAGGAGCGCGGCGAGAATGGCGAGGAACGGACGCATGAACGACCATGGTAGTCCCCCGGCGACCGGGGTTTCAACCGCGACCGGCGGCTCCTGGTCGGTCGTCAACGGCGCGTTCGGCGGCGTCGGGTCCTTCGTCGCAGCCGCGTTCGGCGGTGCGCGGCCTGCCGGGTCAGACGCGCAGGTAACGCCGCAGCGCCAGGAAGCTGCCGCAGGCGCCGAGCACGGCGCCGACCAGCACCAGCGTCGGGATCAGGCCGAGCGGCCACGACCCCGACTGCACGATGAGCGGGTACTTGATGGGCCGCAGAAAGTCGAGCTTGGACGCGTGGATCCAGTTGTAGACGAGCACGTTGGCGCCCCAGACAGCCAGGGCCGCGACGAGCGACCCGACAAGGCCCGTGATGAAGCCCTCGAGGATGAACGGCCAGCGGATGAACCAGCTCGTGGCGCCGACCAACTGCATGATCTCGACCTCGCGACGGCGGGCGAAGATCGACAGTCGCACGGTGGTCGAGGTGAGCAGGACTGCCGCCAGGGCGAACAGCACCGTCACGGCCCACATGGCCTTCTGGACCAGGTCGATGGTGCCCAGCAGATTGCGCACCGTCTGTTTGGCGTAGCTCACGCCGTCGGTGGTGCCGGGGTCGTTGTCGACGTTGGGATCGGTGAAGAACAGATGGGCGACCTGATCGACCTCGTTGGGGTTCTTGACGAAGATCTTGTATGAGGCCGGCAGCGGGTTGGACTCGAGATTGTTGATGATCTGGGGGGCGTCGGGACCGAGCATCTTCTTGAGGTCGGCCAGCGCCTGGGCCTGCGAGATGTAGGTGTAGCTTTTGACCACGCCCTGTTGCTTGAGGCCGGCGATCTTGGTGTTCAGCGCGTCGATCGAGCTCTGCTGGGGCGGCGCGCCCTTGATGAAGACCTCGATCTCGACCCGGTTGGTGAGACTGGTCGTGCCCTCTTTCAGGTTCTTGTCGGTGACCAGCACGACGCCCAGGATGGCCATGGTGACGACCACGGTCAGGACGCTCGCCATCGTCATCACCCAGTTGCGGCGCAGCGAGTCGAACGCCTCTGACAGAAAGAAACTAAGTCTCACTGTCGTACACCCCCCGGCGCTCGTCGCGGACCAGGCGACCGCCGTCGAGGGCGATCACGCGGCGACGCGTGCGGTCGACCATCTCGCGGTCGTGGGTGGCGATGACCACGGTCGTGCCCGTGCGGTTGATGCGCAGCAGAAGCTGCATGATGCCGATCGAGGTCTCGGGGTCGATGTTGCCCGTGGGCTCGTCGGCCAGGAGGAGCGGCGGATGGTTGACGAAGGCGCGCGCCACAGAGACGCGCTGCTGCTCGCCGCCCGAGATCTCGTGCGGCAGGCTGTTGGTCTTGTCGGAGAGCCCCACGAGGTTCAGGATCTCGGGCACCTTGCGGCGGATGGAGCGGCGATGCTCGCCGACGACCTCGAGCGCGTAGGCGACGTTCTCGTAGACGGTCTTGTTGGGCAGCAGCTTGAAGTCCTGAAAGACGCAGCCGATGTTGCGCCGCAGCAGCGGCACCTTGCTGCGCCGCAGGGTGTGCAGGTTGCGCCCGGCCACGAGAATGCGTCCCTCGGTGGGCTCGAGCTGCTTGAGCACGAGTTTGATGAGCGTCGACTTGCCCGAGCCGGAGGGCCCGACCAGAAAGACGAACTCGCCCTTTTCGATGTGGAACGTCGCGTCCTGCATGCCGGGGACGTTCTGGTCGTACATCTTCGTGACGTTCTCAAAGAGGATCATGAGCGCACCCTGACGGGCCGGAGGGGAAGCTGCCGGGTTGGCGTGCGGCGGGGTTCAGACACAGTGGGCACTATAGGCTCCAGTCCGGGGGAGTTCAAGCCGGGACGTCCCGGAACAGATACGAGCCGCGTGGCCGATCCCCTTCACAAAGGGCGCCGAAGGCCTGCCACACCTCGGCACACAGTGGCCCGCCAGGCAGCGAAGGCGGTGGCCCGCCAGACCCCGAAACTGGTGGCCCGCGCTAACCCAACGGTTTTCGCGGCAGGGGCGCGGGAAGGGACCTGGATAGGACGCTACCGGCGGCGGCTACCGGCGCTCCGGGCGATGCCCGGGTGTGCCCAGGCGGCCGCCGCAGCACGTGAGACTCGAAGGAGGTTCCTGATGGCTGTCAACAGAGGGGCCGCGAAGTCGTTTGCAAGGCCCGACGACCATCTGAGCAAAGGCGGCGTAGAGATCGACATCGTGCAACTCGGCGATCTCAAGGCCAAGCGCGCCACGTATCCGCCCGGCTGGCGGTTCTCGCAGCACATGGGCACGCCGCGCTGCTATGACACCCACGTCGGCTACACCGTTTCGGGCCGCATCCATGTCGAGCTCGAGGACGGCACGAAGCTCGAGTTCGGGCCCGGCGACGTGTTCATGGTGCCGGCCGGCCACGACGCGTACGTCGTTGGCGACGAGCCCTGCACGATGGTGCAGTTCGACGAAGGAGAGTCGGCGGCGAGCCGGTTCAACCTGCCGGGGCTCGCCAAGGCCGCCTGACCACCCCGGTGCCCGACCATCCCGGTACAAGCCGAGCGCGGGCTCTACCCCGGATCTCCTTACCCCCTACGAAGCGCGCGAAGCGGCGGCCGCCCGCAGGGCGGCCGCCGCTTCGCTTCTCCTCAGACTTGTGGCCGCCGCCGGGCTGCCACCCGGCGGACGCTCGACCCCGCGACCCTACGCCGCGCGGCTGAGGCTGCTCTCGGGCTTCATCGACGTGCGAGTCGCCTCACGCAGCTCAGGCGTGTCCGTCTCGCCGTGGACCGTCACGGCGTGGATCACGGCCGCGTCGATCAGATGTTCCTCGTTGCCGCTGCAGATCGTAAGGTCGCAGTTGCTCTCGCTCGGGTAGTCCCGGCAATCGACACATTGGCGTGCCATTGATCTGCCCTCCGCTTTAGGGGGAACGGATGACTGATGGTGGTCGGTGGTTACTCAGAGGTTGACCCTACGGTGACAGTGATAAACCCGTTGCCGGGCGGCGAGCGCACGAGGTATGGAAACGATCGGGGCGCAGCTCGCAAGCGCCGAAACCAGGTGGGCGAGTGGCAGAGGCGACCGGGCGGGCGAGCGGCCAATGGAGTATCGGGGCGGGGCTTCAGCCGGCGAGTCGAGACGCGCGAGCGGCGGGGCGGGCGGCCTTGCGGCCGCCCGCCCCGCCGCGTTCGGAACCTACGCCAGGACCTTCGAAAGGAAGACCTTGGTGCGCTCCTCTGTGGGGTTGACCAGCACGTCCTGCGGCGGCCCCTTCTCGACGATCACGCCACCGTCCATGAGCGCAACGCCGTCGGCGACCTCTTTGGCGAAGCCGATCTCGTGGGTGACGACGACCATGGTCATGCCGTCGCGAGCGAGCTGCTTCATCACATCGAGCACCTCGCCCACGAGCTCGGGGTCGAGCGCCGAGGTGGGCTCGTCGAAGAGCATCAGCTTGGGCTTCATGGCGAGCGCCCGGGCGATCGCCACCCGTTGCTGCTGGCCGCCCGAAAGCTGCGCCGGGTACGCGTCGAGCTTCTCGCCGAGGCCGACCAGGCGAAGCAGCTCCTCGGCCTCTTTGTCGGCCTGTTTGTGCGGCACGTGCTGGACACGAATGGGCGACTCCATAACGTTCTCGATCGCCGTCATGTGGGGGAACAGGTTGAAGCGCTGAAAGACCATGCCGATCGTCGAACGCTGCTTGGCGACGTCGCGGGCCTTCATCTCGTGCAACACGTCGCCCCTTTGGCGGTAGCCCATGAGCTCGCCGGCCACCCACAGCCGGCCGGCGTTGATCTTCTCGAGATGATTGATGCAGCGCAGCAGGGTCGACTTGCCGCCGCCGCTGGGGCCGAGCAGCACATAGGTTTCCTGCGGCATGACCTCGAAGTCGATGCCCTTGAGCACGTCGAGCTTGCCGAAACTCTTCCAGACCTGCTCGGCCTTGACCATGGGCTGACCGGCCGCGAGCCCCGGCTCAGTCTGTGTGGCGAGGTGCGTCGTTTCGTCAGCCATGAGCCTTCGCCGCCCTTCGTGCGGCGCGCTTTTCGGCGGCCTCGGTCTCTTGTGCGCCGAAGCCCTTGCCGAAGTACGCCTCGAGGTAGTGCTGGCCGATGGTCATCAGCGTAGTGAAGAACAGATACCAGATCGACGCCACGATCAGCAGCGGGATCTGCTGGAAGGTCTGCGAGTAGATGATCTCCACGTTCGTCATGAGCTCGTGCCCGGCGATGACGCTGAGCAACGAGGTCGTCTTGAGCATCGAGATCGTCTCGTTTCCCATGGCGGGGATGATCACCCGCATGGCCTGCGGCAAGACGATGCGCCGCATGGTGAGGGTCGGGCCCATGCCCAGCGACTCGGCCGCCTCGGTCTGACCGGCATCGACCGAGATGATGCCGGCGCGCACGAACTCGGCCATGTAGGCGGCCTCGTTCAACCCCAGGGCCAGAATCCCGGCCACCGCGCCGCCGATCACATTCGCTGAGAACGACCCGAAGGCCAGGTGCGAGAACGGAAGGCCCACGAAGATGCGAGGGTACTCAGCCCCGATGTAGCCCCAGAAGAGGATCTGGACCAGCACAGGCGTGCCGCGGAAAAACCAGATGTAGAAGCCCGACACGCTGGTCAGGATGTAGTTCGCCGACAGGCGCATGACCGCGAGCATCGTGCCGCCCACGATGCCGATGGCCATCGAGATGAACGTCACGTAGAGCGTCACGACGCAGCCGTGCAGCACCAGCGACGAGAACAGGTACTGCTTGATGACGGACAGATCGGTATTGGGGTTTTTCAGGAAGGAGTAGAGCAGCGCGGCGCCCAGGTAGATGATGACGGCCGCGCTGATCCACCGGCCCCAGTGCCGGATGGGGATCGCCTTGATCGCCTCGGGGCGGGCGGCGGCACCGCCGCCGCCCGCCCCCGCAGGTGTCTGACCTATAGCTGCCATGTTGGGCGCCGTCGCTCGATCAGGGCGACGGACTTGCGCTGATCGGCACGGCACCCTGGTTGATCTGCGCCGACGTCACCGGCACGAGGCCGTACTTGGCCACGATCTTGCCGTAGGCGCCCGAAGTGATGAGGTCCTGCAGTGCCTTCTGCCAGACCGTCAGGAGCTGCGTGTTGCTCTTGAGGATGCCGGCGCCGACGAGCTGAGGAGAATAGCCGTCGGGCGAGGCCGGATCAGTGGCGAGCTGGAACGTGTTGCCGTTGTTGGTCGTGCGAGCGATGTAGCCGGCGGTGGAATGGTCGGTGAGGTCGCCGACCGCCCTGCCGCTCTTGATGGCGAGCAAGGCCGATGGCTGGTCGGGGAGCGTCAGAATGTTCATCTGAGCCTTGCCGGAGCTTGCGAACTGCTTGTTCAGGTTCTGCAGCAGCAGTTGCTGGGTCGTGCCGGTCTCGACGGCGACCGTCTTGCCGGAGAGGCTGTTCAGGTCGGTGATGCCCTTGGGGTTGCCCTTGAGGACGATGATCGACGTCGTGTCCTTGGCGTAGTCGACGAAGCTCAGCACCTTCTGGCGGACGGCGTTGTCGTACATGTCCGACATGGCCACCTGGTTCTTGTTGGCCTTGATCGAGAGGATGATGCTGCTGAAGGGCTGCTCGTTGAACGAGACCGGAACGCCGATCACGGCGCCGAGGGCCTGCGAGAGGTCGTAGTCGAAGCCCGTCGCCTGCTTGCTCGTGGGGCTGACGTAGTACTCCCACGGCGGATACGGGATGTCACTGGCGACTCTTATCGAGGTCATCCCGGCGGGCAGCATCGGCTTGAGAGCAGGGTCGACCGAGATCGGAATGCCGGCGACCGTCGTCGTTGCGGCAGTCGTACTCGACGGGCTCGTGCTGCTCGACGGACTGCTGCTGCCACAGGCGGCAAGCAGCGCCACTGCGGCGATCACGAACAGGGTCGCGATCGACAACAGGGCAAGGCGTCGCGTTGACCTCCGCGACACCCGGTGGAGTGGGAAACTCATCGTCCATCCCCCTTTCGGTGGCGCCGAGCGGCGCCGCCTTCGGATAACAACCACACGATACTACGTCACGCGCGCCCCGCGCGTCCGCGGGCGTTGGCGATAGCAGCGTCTCTGGGCTCTGGGCACGCCCCGGCCGGCGGGAATGCCGACGACGGAGACGAAGCCCCCTTGCATAAGAATGATGCAGCAGCTTATGCCGACGTCAACGCCGGCGCAATACCCTGCCCGCCTTCGACGCCGCGTCCGTCACCCCAGCGGACCGACGGCGGCCTCGACAGCCTCGAGGATCTCGCCCGAGGCGACCAGCCCCGCCATGGCGTTATGGTCCGGGTAGAGCGGCCGGTCTTCGGCCAGGTGCGCCACGTGGCGCCGCACGACCTCGTGGGCGGCCTGCACGCCCTTGCCCGGCGTGAACTCGCGAAAGTCGAGCGCCTGGGTGGCCGCCATGAACTCGATGCCCACCACAGCCCGGGCGTTCTCGAGGATCTGGCGGTTCTTCAGGGCTGTGTTCATGCCCATCGAGACGAAGTCCTCCTGGTCGGCGGCGGCCGGGATCGACATGGTCGCCGCCGGTGCGGCCAGGATGCGCTGCTCGGTGATCAGCGTGTCGGCGGTGTACTGGCTCAGCATGAGACCGGAGTAGAAACCCGGCTCGGCGGTCAGAAAGTCGGGCAGGCCCTGGCTCAAGGCGGGGTTCTCGAGGCGGTTCAGGCGCCGCTCGGAGAGCACGCTCACCATGGTGATCGCCTGGCCGACCATCTCCATGGGCAGCGAGACCGGCGTGCCCTGGAAGTTCGCGCCGGTGAGCGTGAGCTTTTCGTCGGGCAGCCAGATCGGGTTGTCGCCGACGCCGTTCAGCTCGATCTCGACCTGGGTGCGAGCCCAGGCGACGGCGTCGTGGGCGGCGCCGATCACCTGGGGCGAGGAGCGCATGGAATAGGCGTCCTGGACCTTCGTCTTGATCTTGCCGCTCGCCAGGTCTGAGCCGGCGATGCAACGCCTGATCGCCGCCGCGCTGCGCACCGCGCCGGCGAAGCCGCGCAGCTCGTGCAGGCGGGTGTCGTAGGGCTTGAGGTTGGCCAGCAACGCCTCGAGGCTCATCGCGCAGGCGATCTCGGCCTGGCGCAGCCAGCGGTCGGTGTCGTAGATCAGCAGGGCGCTCATGGCGGTGAGCACGTTGGCGCCGTTGATGGTGCCCAGACCGTCGCGCGCCTGCAGGCCGGGGATCGGGATGCCGGCACGCTCGAGGGCCTCGCGAGTCGCCAGGCGCTCGCCCTGGTAGAAGGATTCGCCCTCGCCCATCAGCGAGAGGGCGAGCTGGGCCATCGGCGCCAGGTCGCCGCAGGCGCCGACCGAGCCCTTCTCACAGACGACCGGAGTCACCCCGGCGTTGAGCATCGCCACGAGGGTCTCGGTGATCTCGGGCCGGATGCCCGAGTTACCGTGGGCGTGCACGTTGATGCGGCCGGCCATCGCGCCGCGCACCACTTCTTCGGGCGCCGGCTCGCCGATGCCGGCGGCGTGGTTGTAGACGAGCGCACGCTGGAACAGCTTGACCTGCTCGTCGGACAGCACGACCTCGGAGAACTCGCCGATGCCGGTGTTGGTGCCGTACATGGTCTCGTGGGCCGCGATCTTCTCTTCGATCATCACGCGGCACACGCGGATGCGCTCCAGGGCCCGCGGGTCGAGCTCGACCGTCTCGCGTTCGCGGGCGATGCGTACGAGCTTCTCGATCGTCAGCGAGCTGCCATCAAGCTTGATCGACACTGGGCTCTCCTTCCCCTCGCCGCGCGGCGAGGTTTTGCATGAATCATATGCGCGTACACTACCGTGCCTGCGGGCGAGCGCAAGCGGTCCCCGCGAGCGAGAGCAAGCGCGACAGGCTCGCCCGGCGCCACTCGTTCAGATCGGCTGCCCGGAGCCGGTCGTGCGCATCGGCCCGTGCCCATCGATTGCATCGGTGTAAACGGGCGCGCTATGGGAATAGGAACGGCCGAGGCCGCTGCGGTCGAATGCGGCCGACCGTCATTCGACTGGAGGTGCGAGCCCATGAGGAGAATCCTCACACGCAGGTGGACGGGCGGCGCCGCGCTCGTCGCGTGCCTCGCGGCGCTGCCCCTGGTGGTGGCCGCCTGCGGCAGCAGTTCTTCGACGACAACGACACCGACCCCGACGCCCAGCGCCACGGCCAGCATGTCGTCGACGGCGGCGATCACCAGCGACTGGCAGACGTTCTTCAACGGCACGACGCCGGCCACGCGCAAGATCGCCCTGCTGCAGAACGGCCAGCAGTTCGCGACCGTGCTCACGGCGCAGGCCGCCTCGCCGCTCGCCAAGGCGAGCACGGCTCAGGTGACGGCCGTGAAGGTGACCTCGCCGACCACGGCCACGGTAACCTACTCGATCGTCGAGAACGGTCAGGTGGCGCTGCCCGGCCAGAAGGGCCAGGCGGTGCTCGAGGGCGGCGTCTGGAAGGTCTCGGCGCCCAGCTTCCAGGCCTTGCTCAAGCTCGAGCAGGCTCAGACGTCGAGCTCGCCCACAGCCTCACCGTGACCGGGTCGCCCGGCGCCCGATGATCGGCACTGAAGCGGGGGGCGGCGCGGGCGTGGCGGCTGCGGGACGCAGCCGCCACGCCGCGCTGGCCACGCTCAGCGCCGTCCTTTTTCTGACGTTCCTCGACACGACCATCGTCAGCGTCGCGCTGGCCGACGTGCAGTCGAGCCTGCACGCAGGCGTCTCGCAGCTCCAGTGGGTCGTGAACGGCTACGCGCTGACCTTCGCCAGCCTCATGCTGGGCATGGGCATGCTGGGCGACCGCCTGGGGCGCAAGCGGGTGATGCTCGGCGGCCTCGGCGTGTTCATCGTCGGTTCGCTGCTTGGTGCGCTCTCGCCCACGGTCGCGACGCTGGTGGGCGCCCGCGTCGTCATGGGCGTCGGAGCGGCCGCCAGCGAACCCGGCACGCTGTCGATCATCCGCCACCTCTACCCGGAGCCGGCCCGCCGGGCGCGCGCCGTAGGGGTCTGGGTCGCCGTCGCCGGTCTGGGACTGGCTCTGGGGCCCGTGATCGGCGGTGTCCTGGTGGGCCTCGCCGGCTGGCGCCTCGTGTTCTGGTTCAGCTTCACTGCCGGGCTGTTCGTCATACTGGCGGCGCTCGTCACCGTGCCCGAGAGCTCCGACCCGGTGTCGAGCCCCGTCGACGTCGCCGGATTCGTCCTTGGCCCGCTCGCGCTCGGCACCGCCATCTTCGCCGTCATCCACGGCGAGACCACCGGGTACCGAGACCCCGCGGTCATCGCACTCTTCGTGGTGAGCGGCATCGCCGCCGCCCTGTTCGGGTACGTCGAACAGCGCAGCGCCGACCCCATCTTCGACCCCGCCTACTTTCGGCGAGGGTCGTTCACCGGCTCGCTGACGGTCGCCTTCGCGTCCTACTTCGGCGTCTTTTCGATCTTCTTCTTCACGGCGCTCTACCTGCAGGTCGTGGTGGGCTACTCCGCGTACCGCACGGCCGCCGTGTTCGTGCCCATGGCGATCACCATGATCGCCGCCTCGGCGCTCACCGGCCGCTGGGTCGCCCGCGCCGGGCCGCGCCTGCCGACCATGGTAGGCTGCCTCGCGGCCGGGATCGGTATGCTCTCGACCGACCTCGCCCTGCACGGCAGCGTCGACTCGTTGACGCTGGCGTTCACCCTCGCGCTGGCAGGGCTCGGCTTCGGCGTGGCCGTCGTGCCGGTCACCTCCGTCGCGCTCGCCGTCGTGCCCGCCGAACACTCCGGCATGGCCGCCGGCGCCACCACGACCAGCCGGGAGCTGGGAGCGGTGGTCGGCGTGGCGGTGCTGGGCTCGCTGGTCAACGGCCACCTGACGGTCGACCTTACTCAGCGGCTCGCGAGCCTGGGCATACCGCCCGCGTTTCGCGATGTGGTGATCACCGCGGTCGAGACCGGCCAGGTGCCCAAGGGTTCAGGCGGCGCTGCGGCCGCAGCGAAGGCCTTCGGACCGATCGTGGCCAAGGTGATCGACGCGGCCTACGGCGCCTTTCGCGCCGGCCTCACCATCTCGCTCGTGGTGGCCGGCGTCGTGATCCTGATCTCTGGCCTGGTAGCCTGGGTCACCCTGGCCCCGGAGCCCTCCCGGCCCGAGCTGGATCGCTGAGCGAGCGGCGCGCCGCTCGCCGTCCGCGGTAGTCGGCGTGAACGCGCTCGTCGGCGTGCACGCGCTCGTCGGCAGTCACGCCGCTTTCGGCGGCCGGTCGGCCCTGGGCGCTGCCGCGCCTCTCACCGCCTGCAGCAGCCACTCCGCCTCGAGCGCCCCGGCAGCGCTCTCCTCGTGCTTGAAGGCGAAGTAGCAGTCGAGGCCGGCGGCCAGCAACCGGCGGGCGCGGGCTGCGATGGCGGCCAGCTCGTCGGCTGAGTACGAGGGCCGCCGCAGCCGCTCATAGACGAAGTCGGCGGTGACCACCTCGGGCACGACGAGCCCTTCCGTGTCCGCCCGGCAGAGCGCCACGCCGTGCTCGCGCAGCAGGTCGAAGACCTCGTCGGTGAGCCACGACTCGTGGCGGAACTCGACGGTCGCGCGCCGCCAGGCCGGCAGAAGCTCGAGAAACGCAGCCAGGAGCGCCGGATCACCGTGCAGCCAGGGCGGGAGCTGAAAGAGGATCGGACCCAGCCTGCCGGCCACGCGCAGCGGCTCGAGGGCCTGCAGAAAGAAGGCCGTCGCCTCGGCGGCGTCCCGCAGGCGCGCACCGTGGGTGATGCGCTGATGGGCCTTGACGGCGAACGTGAAGCCCGGCGGCGTGGCGCGCGCCCAGGCCTCGAGCGTCGTCGCCCGCGGCGTGCGCCGGAACGTGTAGTTGATCTCGACGCTGTTGAGATGCGCGGCGTAGTGCTCGAGAAACCGCGACGCAGGCACGTCGGCAGGATAGAAGTCCGGCTTCCAGGCGGGGTAGGCAAATCCGGATGTCCCTGCGTACAACGTGGCCATGGACGTGAAGTACCCGGCCGGCCGGTCCCTGATCGCCGTTCGCCGTTCGCGGGTCGCCGTTCGCGGGTCGCCGGTCGCGCCGCCCGGATGCCGAGTCCCAGGGCGACCGGTGGCCGTGAGCAGCCGGCTCCTCACGCGGACGGGGGCGGGGCGACCTTGCGGTCGCCCCGCCCCCGTGGGGACGTTCTCGCGGCTCGAGCGGGAGGCATCCCGCTCGGCTGTCTTGCGAAGTCCTGTCCTACTTCTCGTGCTTGCGCGCGCCGAAGGCGTGCTTCAACTGCTCTTCCTGCTCGGCCGTCAGGTTGGAACGCACGAGCGTGGCGTTCGTGCCCTTCACGGCGGCCAGGAACTTGTCTTCGGTGATCTGCGACGTCACCAGGAACCAGCCGGCCTTGCCCGGCGGTACGGCGTCGCCCATCTGCTGCAGCACCTGCGCGTCGACGCCGGTCTTGCCGAGCTTGCCGAACAGGGCGCCCATGCCGGCGCCGATGGCAAGCCCGAGGAACGGTACGAAGAACAGCAGGCCGAACAGCATGCCCCAGAAGGCGCCGCCCATGGCGCCCGCGCCCACGAGGTGATTGCCGTGCTTGACGTGCGGCTTGCCGTCGGGGTCACGCACCACTTCGGCGGCGTCCTGCAACTGGACTATCATGTCCTTCTGCATGTCGGCCAGCGTGAGCCCGAAGGCGTCGGCGGCGGCTTCGTTCTCGAAGCCCAGGACCATCAGTTCGCTCATACATGCTCCTTGGTCGTCAGTTGCTCAGTGGACAGGTTCGCCGAGCAGTCTACGACACGCCTAACGGTCGAATGCTGAACAAGCCCCGCTGAGAAGAAACGTCAGTCCACGCCGGTCGGCCCGGCCGTGGCCACCTCGTCGGGCGGCGGTCCCCCGAGCGTGTGCTTGAAGAACAGATAGGCCACCGGCCCGGCGAGCATGGCGATCACGCCGCCGATGCCGTACCAGCCGAACGTCCAGCCGAAGACGGTGAACGAGGCGTGACCGAAGATCGTCGTGCTGGTGTCGGTCGCGTTGGTGTAGAGCGTGACCAAGGCGATGAAGATCGCCGGCGCGCAGATCGCGATGAGCGTCGCGGTCCCGCCCCAGATGCGGAAGGGCCGCTCGAGCCCGGGCTCCTTCTGGCGCAGGCGGATGGCGGCCACGAAGATCAGCAGGTAGTAGAGCATGTTGAGAAAGACGTCGATCACCACCAGGTTGGCGAACGAGCCGATGATGAGCACCAGGTTGAGTCCGGCGAGAAACAGGATCGAGATCCAGGGCGTGCCGAACCTGGGATGCGCTCTCGAGAGAGACTTCGGCAGCAGGTTGTCCTCGGCCATCGCGTAAGCCGGCCGCGAGCCCGAGGTGAGATAGTCCTGATAGAGCGCCATGTTGCTGATCACGGCGGCGCCCAGCATCACGTAGCCGAGGATCGGTCCGCCCAGATCCCTGGCGGCACTGACGAACGTCGTCTGGCCGGTACCGGTGCCCCACGAGGCCCAGTGCCCCCAGCCGGCAAGCCCTGCCAGGGTCGGAAGGAAGTAGAGCGCGACGACGATGGGCATGGCGATCATGAGCGCCCTGGGGATGATGCGGCGAGGGTGTTCCATCTCGCCGGCGATGGTCGACATCGAGTCGTAGCCCGAGTACATCCAGACGCCGACTGCGAGACCGAGGTTCAGGCTGCTGAACATGGACTGGCCATGGGGCACGAACGGCTGGAACGGGCTGCCGTGCCAGTGCGCGAGGCCGAGCACGATCATGACCAGAAACGGAGCCACGATAATGATAGTGAAGAGCACCGAGCTGAGCGCGATGATGTTGAGCCCGCGGATGTTGGTGTAGGCAAAGACGGCGATCAGCACGGCGCCGATGCCCCAGATCTCCCAACCGTTCAACTGCGGCCACCAGCCGTGCACGTACACCTGGATCAGCGCGATGTAGACCGCCGAATCGACCCACTGACAAGTCCACGACCACCAACCGCACTGAAAACCCCAGAACTCGCCGAGGGCGCGCCGCGTCCAGACGTAGTAGCCGCCCTCCTCGGGCAGCGCCGAGCCGAGCTCGGAGCAGACCAAAGCCATGGGCATGGCCCAGAAGACGGGCAGGAGGAGCAGCATGAGGAGCGTGAGACCCGGCCCCGACCAACTGATCATGTCCTCGATACCGAATGCGCCCGAGGACACGAAGATGAAGATCATGGCCACCGCCGTCAGCAGCGAGATCCTGACCTTGCGAAGCTGCTCGGTCGTGCCGAGCGGCTCGGCGACACGAAGCTGTTCGGTCATGCGACCCTCCCCCCAGAGAATCTGGCTCTGAAACCAGCCCGAGGTTACGCCTCGAGCGGCAGGTCCACCACTCCCCACGGCGTGCCGTGAGCGGTCATGAGATCGAGGAACGGCGCCGGCTCGATCTGCTCGGGCGCGAACACGCCCGGCTTGTTCCAGATGCCCTTGGCCAGCAGCAGCGCGCCACAAGCCGCCGGGATGCCGGTCTGATAGCCGGTACCCTGCACGCCCATCGTGCGGAAGGCCTCGTCGTGCGAGGTGATCTGATACATGTAGCGGCGCACCCGCTTGCCCGCCATGGTGCCGTCGCAGAGAGCGCCCACGCAGACCGCTCCGTGCATGCGGCCGATCAGATCGACGGCCTTGGGCAGCCGGCTGACCAGCAGGTCGAGAGGCCTGAAGCGAGCGCCCTCGAACTCGATCTCCTTGTTGTGGTCGAAGCCGAGCTTGCGCCAGGTGAGCAGCAGGTTGACCCACTGGTCGTCGAGGGCAATGAAGAAGTCGGCGTCGCGCAGGCCCTTGTCGCCCAGGAACAGGGGCATGAGCTGGGCCTCTTCGTGGTCGACGTTCCAGACTTTGAGCTTGCCGACCGGGGCCGGAAAGTCGAACTCGCGGGTCGTGCTGAGGGACTGCCGCCGGATCTTCTGACCGTCTTCGAAGGCATGCGGCGGCAGAATGAGGCACTCCTCGACCATGGTGGTCGGCGAGAAGCTCGGGGCGAAGTCGACCCCGTCGGCGGAGCTGTTGTCGCCGTCGAACACGGTGAGCCGCTCGACCGTGTCGAACTGGTCGTACAGAGCGCGCGCAAAGACGTCGCTCGCACCGGGATCGATGCCGAAGAAGACGAGCGCCGTGAGGCCCAGCTTTTTGAACTCGGCGTCGAGGGCGATCTCTTCGTCGACGTCGGCCGTGCCCACCACGTCGCGCGGCCCGGCAGCGGCCATGTCGAGGTAGTTCGTGCCGGCCTCGAGGCAGGCGGCCATGACGTCGAGGTTGAGCTCGGGGATTAGGGCGTTGAAGCACAGATCGACGCCGGCCAGCGCGTGGACGAGCGCCTCCTTGTCGGTGGCGTCGAGCCGCAGCGTCTCGACCTTGCCGGCCGGCAACTTGGCGGCGACGTCGGCCAGCCGATGTTCGTCGATGTCCGCCAGTACGACGCAGCTCACGTCGGGGTCGGGAGCCATGGTGCGTGACGACACCTCGCCCACCGAACCGCAACCCAGTTGCAGCACGCGCATACCTATCACCCTTTCGACCGTCCGCCGCGGAAAGCCCGCCGCGAACTTGTTTGAGGGGGTCGTCGAATCTTGCTCGACGCCGGCGGCGCCGCTCACCCCCCTTGGCGAGATTCTCCCAGCATTCGCCGAGAATCGACAGGACTAGTCCTTGCTCAAACTTGCTCACAAGTCGATGCCATACTTGCTCGTAGTTGACCACCGTCGTGACCCGGGATAAGTTGCCGGTATGAGCGCCTTCCTGAGCGTCCAGTATGCGGCCCGGCGACTCGGCGTCTCGCCGGTCACCATCCGCCGCTGGACGGCGACGGGGTTTCTGCCCTGTACGCGCACCGCCGGCGGCCATCGCCGGATCGCCGTCGACGACATCGAGGAGCTCGCCCGGGCGATCGGCGGCAGCTCGCAGCTCGCCGCCCGCCGCGCCCGCGAACGCGAGCTCGACACGATCGTCGAGACCTCGGTCGCCGTGGCCAGCGAGGTCGACCTGCAGCCGCTGCTGGCCGAGATCGCCCGCCGCGTCACGCATCTGCTCGACTGCGACTTCTGCGCCGTGTCGAGCGTCGACCGCGAGAGCGGCCGGGTCCACGCCCTGGCCGAATACGACGCCACCGGCGAGCGGCTGCCCGACACCGAGGTCTACGACCTGCGGCAGTACCCGCTGACGCGCAAGGTGCTCGAAGAGCACATCGCGGCGGTGGTGAACGTCGACGACCCCCGCGCCGACGCGGCCGAGGTCGCCACCCTGCGCGCCGGTGGTGACCGCAGCCTGCTCATGCTGCCCCTGGTCTACCGCGGCGAGGCGATCGGCTTGCTCGAGGCAAGCGACGCCCGGCGCGCCCGCTCCTATTCCCGCCAGGAGCTGCGGCTTTGCCAGGCGGTGGCCGGCCAGGCCGCGGTGGCGTTGCACAACACGATGCTGCACGCCGCGTCGCGCTCCGGGCGCGACGACCTGTCGGGGTTGCGAGAGGCCCTGCACAACGTCGCCGCACCGCTCGCCGGCGCCCTCGCCGAGCCCGACGAGGCCACGCTGCTCGAGCGTCTCGCGCGGGCGGTCTGCGACGCTCTGGAGGCGGTCTCCTGCGTCGTTACGACACCGCGCCGCTCGTCGGGCGCCGCGCAAGCCGCCGAGCCGGAGTTCGAGTCATGGCAGGCCGGCCCCGCGGAGCGCCCCGGCCGGGACGGTCGGGTGCTGGTCGGCTGCGAGACGAGCGGCCGCGTCACGATCACGGCGACGCTGCGCCAGGCGCCGTCCGACGGCGTCGCCGAGCTGCTCGACCTGATCGCGGCGGTCGCCGCGGCCCGCCTGAGCGCACCGGCGCCGCGGGACTAGCGTACAAGCGCCGCGCGACGAACGTCCCGGCGCCGCGGGACTAGCTCAGCACGCGCCGGCGAAAACCGTCGATGCCGACCCACGACAGCACGACGGCGAAGAAGACCATCCCCAGGTAGATCGCCCATATCGGCATGTGCACGATGCCCGTAGTGAGCGACAGGCGAAAGCCCTCGCACATGTAGACCAGGGGATTGACCAGCACAAGGATCTGCAGCCAGCGGATGGGTGCGAGCGAGGCCCAGGGGTAGTAGACCGCGCCGAGGAACGTGATCGGCAAAATCACGATGGCAAACAGCAGCGGCACCTGCTGGGGCTTCACCCGGGTGCCCATCGTCAGGCCGAGCGCCGCGGAGAGCACCGCCGCGATCGGCGCGATCGTCAACAGGAACAGCCAGTGCACGTGCAGGTGCACCGGCGTCGCCGGGATGATCGCCGCCAGCGGGAACACGACGAGGCCGGCGATCAGCGCCTGCACGGCGCCGGCGGCGATCTTTTCGACCGCCACCCCCCACACCGGCATCGGCGCCATCACCCGGTCCTCGATCTCGCGCGTGTAGCCGAATTCCTGCACGAGCGGCAGGGCGACCGCCTGCACCCCCTGGAAGATCATCGAGGTCCCCACGACCCCGGCCATGAGCAGCGTCGAGAAGTTCGCTTCGGAGGCCGACGAGCCACCCACGCCCTGGCCGATCTTGGGAAAGACGTAGGTGAACACGAAGACCAGCAGCAGCGGCTGCATGACGGTGCGGATGGCAAACACGACGATCGTCTTGCGCAGGACGCGCAGGTCGCGCAGCAGCAGGGCCCAGAAAGCGATCAGCGCCGCCGAGCGCGTGGGGCGAAACCCCATCGCGCCGCGCAACGCGGGATCGGGAACGATCGCGCTCACTCGCGCAGCTCCTTGCCGGTCAGGGTGATGAACACGGTCTCGAGCGTGGGCTCGTGGACCGAGAGGTCGGTGATGGCAAAGCCGCCCGACTCGGCGTGGGCCACGATCCGCGGCACCACGCCGTCGCCGCCCCTGAGGAAGATCGTGACCGCGCCCTCGCCGCTCTCGGCCCGGGCGCCACCGCCGAGACCCGCCGTCAGGGCGGCCGCCAACGCGGCCGGATCGCCGGTCGTGGCGACGTGCACGATCGTGTCGGCGCCGACCGAGGCCTTCAGACCGGCCGGCGTGTCGAGAGCGAGGATGTGGCCGTGGTCCATGATGGCCACGCGGTCGCAGAGCTGGTCGGCCTCCTCCATGTAGTGGGTCGTGAGCAGCACGGTGAGGCCCTCGCCGTGCAGGCCGCGAAGGATCTCCCACAGCGCGAGCCGGCTCTGCGGATCGAGGCCGGCGGTGGGCTCGTCCAGAAAGAGGATGCGGGGCCGGTGGGCCATGCTGCGCGCCACCATGAGTCGCTGGGCCATACCGCCCGAGAGCGCGTAGACGTCGGCCTTGGCGCGATCGGCCAGGTGAAACTGTTCGAGGAGCTCGTCGGCGCGGGCGCGCGCCGCGGCCTTGGCCATGCCGAAATAGCGGCAGTGAAAGAACAGGTTCTCCCAGACCGTCAGGCTGCGGTCGAGCGTGTTGGACTGCGCCACGACGCCGATCGCCTGCTTGGTCAGAGCCGGTTCGGCGACCACGTCGACGCCACCCACGCAGGCCTGGCCCGAGGTGGGCACGACGCGCGTCGACAGCATGCCGACGGTCGTCGTCTTGCCGGCGCCGTTGGGACCGAGCAAGCCGAAAATCTCGCCGGCCGCGACCGTCAGGTCGAGCGACTCGACCGCCCGGATGCCGCCGGGAAAGGTCTTCGACAGGCCGAGTGTCATGATGACCTCGTCCAGATTACAAGTCGGACCCTGGGCTGCGATCGCCGTCTGAGCGAGCGCGGGCCCTCGATTGCCGCTCTGCATACTCGTTTCTGTTCTCCCTCCTCGGACTCCAGGTTTGTCGCCCCTTGCCCGCCGCGCCAAACCTGGCGGCGCGCCCCCCGGCTACGTCGACTCGAGCAGCCGCCGCAAGGCAGCCTTGGGATCGTCGAGCAGCGGCGTGCCGTGATCGAAGCAGAGGATGGCGAACGGCAGGTCGAGCAGCCGCTCGACGCTGCGCCGGGTCTCGGCGGGATCCTCGTGATACTCGGGCGGCACGAAGTGCAGCACGCCGCCGCCCTCGTGGCCGATGAGGTCGGAACAGAACAGAACTCGCCGGCTCCGCGGCACGCAGGAACGAGAAGTGCGGCCATTCCGGCCCCGGCGTGCGGACCGCGACGAGACCGCCGGGCACCGTGTCGCCCTCGGCGTAACGGCGGTCCGGTTCCTCGTCGGCGGCCGCCGCGTCGGCCGGCAGCCAGACTTCGGCGCCGAGCTCTCGCCGGTAACGCCAGGCGGAGCGCTGGTGACAGCGGGCGGTCAGCACCACGGCGTCCGGCTTGCGGCAGGGCGGCCAGGGCCTCGGCGGCGAGACGCACCGGGTCGATGAAGACGCAGACATCGCCGTCGACCAGGGCATGCGAGCTCGATATGCCGCCGCCTATGTTGGCGTTGTGGATATGCCAATGGTAGAGGCCGCCGACGACCTCGTCGGCCTGGTCGGCGATCTCGCGGGGCTCGGTCATCGACATCCTCCTTCGAGATTGGCGGCTCGCCGGGGCGGACGCCCTCGCGGCGCCCGCCCGGCGGCGTTAGTCAGCGGCGCGCGACCAGCTCGAGGTCGGCGGTGAGAGTCGCCACGTCGATGCCCGGCGGGTCGTGGCGCAGCCACACCGGCGACAGCGCGGCGTAGAGCTCGTCGCAATAGGCCGTATGAAAGCCCCACGACGCCTTGACGGTCGTTCCCCAGGTGACCACCGTCGGGCCGGTCGCGTCGTAGGCGGCGTACACGACGCAGTGGCCGTTGTGCGGGTTGGGCTTCGTGCGCGGCGTGCCGTCGGGGGTGACCGTCCAGGAGGGAAGCTCGCCGGGGCCGCTCGGCAACACGGCGTCGGGCAGCGCGACGCCAACGTAAAGGCAGCCGAACAGGTCGATGGCGAGCTTCGCGTTCTCTACCGACTGGGTGTCGACCTCGACGAAGGCCTTGATCGTCTGGCGGTCGATGCCGCGCTTGCGCCAGAACTTGAGGGCGTCGAGCAGGGAGGTGCCGCGGTCGGTCGGGTTACCGCCGGGGCCGTCGTCGTGAGGATCGTAGCCGGTCACGGAGGAGTAGGCGGTGAGCACCATCGCCGTGGTGATGGGGAGCTGGCGGTGCTCGGCGTTGGCGGCCCACAACATGTCGGCGTGAGCCTGCCCGGCAAAGGCGCAGTCGCCCACCGTGTCGTTGCCGAGCATGCCCCAGTCCTTGACCGCCGACGCGTAGTCGACGGCGGCTGGCGGCGTCGGCGCCGCCGGCGTCAGGTATCGGGCCAGCATCAGGTTGCGATCGTCGTCCTGTTTGGGGAGCTTGCCGAGCTTGTAGACCGGGTCTGGCATGACGCTCCTTCTTCTTCGTTCGAGTGGACGGCCCTCGTGGCGGCAGTCAAGCAGCGGTCGGATGACCGGTCAAGAGTCGGCCGTTGCGCCGTCGGTCGCGGCGTCCGTTGCGACCGACGGCGCGCCGACGCCGAGATCGGCTTCGAGCGCGAGCAGCGCCTTGCGCTGCTCCAGAAGGGCCACCTGGCGCTTGAGCTCGGCCAGCTCCGCGTACGACCCCGCCGTCGCCAGCAGGCCCGCCTGCGCGATCTCCTGACGCTTGAGCTGCAACTGCCTCGTCAGCACGGAGATCTGCTGGTCGAGGACGGCGCCGCGCAGGGCGGCGACCCGGTCGACGATCCGCTTGGAGCGCTCCAGCGCAAGGCCGACGGCTCCCGGCAACGAACCGGCCGCGCCGGCCGCGCCGGCAGCCTCGGAGGTGGCCGCAACGCGCAGCGAGGCGAGCGCGCTGCCGGCCGAGAAGCCGAGCTTGACGTCGCGCTTGCCGAACAGTGCCTTGGAGATGCGCACGACGGTGTGGCGGCAGCGTTCGTCCATGACGAGCGCGGTAGTGGAGGAGCGCTTGACGAGTTGTCCGTCGGCGCCGAGCTCGTAGGTCGTGAGCCGTACACGCCGCGGCAGGGGCACGAGGATCTCGTTCTCCTCGACCGCGGGAGGGACGACCCCGGCGCCGGCTCGGCCGACGCCGGCGTCGTCCTCGACGATCACGACCAGGCCCAGCGCCGCGAAGGCGGCCTGCACCGCGACCATGGCGTCCGCGTTGGCCTCGTCGCCCGCGCCCGACGAGCGCAGCCGGCCGTCGGCAAGCTCAGGCATCGCGCGCGCGGCGACGAGCGTGTCGAGCTCGAGCAGGAACTCGTAGTCCTCGAGCCGCTGAGCGATCGTGCCGGCTCGCCAGGCGCGGAAATGCTCGTCGAGGGCGCCGACTTCGGCGCGCGCCGAGGAGAGCGCGCCTTCGACAGCGCGCACCGCGTCGAGCGCCTCGGCGCGCGCCTTGTCGTCGGCGGCGGCCGGCACCCGGCGCAGGGCGTCGGCCAGACCGCGGACGAGCTCCGGCACAACGGCGGCGCAGGTGTCGAGCGCCTCGCTCTCGTCGGGATGGGCCGACCGGTAGGCGGCGGCGACTACCTGTGTGTCGGCGGCGGCTCGAGCTTCGGCTCCGGTCGCCGCGCCGGCCGCAGCCGGCGCGGCGGTCGCCGGTCGCGACGACGCCCACGGCGCCGGCGGCCCGGCCGCCGGCGCCGACCAGCCTGTACGCCGTTGCCGTGGCCGCGCCGGCGCACGACAGCGCCATCGCGGGACTGCCCAGCAGCACGCCTGCGATCGAGGCGCCGGCGCTCACCGCGCCCACGGCGACCGTGCCGGCCCGGCCCGTCAGCTCGACCGAGCTCGTCACGAGGCGGCCGTCGTCGGTCCACTCGAACGCCACGCCGGTGTCGGCCAGGAGACCTTCGGCGACGCGCAGCAGCGAGGGCTCGTGCCGGCCGACGACCTCGAGGCTGACGGCGGCCTGGGCCGACGTGTCGTCGTGCCCGAGGACGGCGTCGTGGATGAAGACGCGCGTCCCGGCGATGCGGACGCACGACACGGGCAGGCGGAACGGCAGCTCCAGGTCGCTCATGCGTTTCCTCCCGGATCGAGACTCCCCAACAAGTCTGTCGGCGTCGATAACGTGACCAGCGTACTGTACCGGATACACACGTACGAGGCGACTGCGGAGAGCGTCCGCCGACCATCGTGGGTTACGACGCGCCGCTCTCGGGCGGCCCCGCCACGCAACGCAGCGGCTCCAACAACCTGATCGTCGGCGACTGGCAGGCCTTTCCCAGCTACGGCGGCTTCGTTGCCGGCAACGACAACGCTATCAACGCCCCCTACGCCAGCGTCAGCGGCGGTGAGGGCAACACGGCAAGCGACTTTGCGACAAGTGTGTGCGGCGGCACGGACAACATCGCAAGCTACGAGTTCGCCACCGTGAGCGGCGGGCAGAACAACCAGGCGAGCGGCTTCGCCACCAGCGTGAGCGGCGGCCTCAACGTCTCGCTGGGAACCGACGACGGCTGGGCCGGAGGGAAGCTGGTCTCAGGGCCCTGACGCGCGGGGAACGGCGGCCGGACCAGACGCTTGCGGCCACGCCGCCTCGTCCTCTATAACAGGGTGTGCTCACAGGGGATCCACGAGCCGGGGGGACCATGAACCGTCGCATCTTCGTACTCGTGGCGCTCTGCGTCGCTGCGGCGTCGCTTCTCGGCGGCGGCATGCGGGCGCGAGCGGCCACTTCGTCCGACAGACCCACGATCAAGGTGATCGTCGTCCTCAAGCCCGGGGCCAGCGCCGGCGAGGTGGTCGGCAGGCTCGCTCGCGGCCACGCCGCGGGCGTCTACCGCTACCACTACTTCTCGGCCGTGGCGGCCACGGTGTCGCAGTCCACGCTGCAGGCCCTGCTCAAGGACGGCAACGTGCGCAGCGTCGTGGCCGACCACAAGGTGCCCGCTCCCAAGGACCCGGACGTGGACACGGGCCTGGTCGCGAGCGCCGCCAAGGCCGGCGACGCCTCGGCGGCGGCCCCGCTCGAGTCCGAGGCGTTGCAGCTCACCCACGCGCAGGAGGCCTGGTCGCTCAAGGTCAAGGGCCGGCCCGTGATGGGCCAGGGCATCCGCGTCGGCTTGCTCGACACCGGCATCGATGCGACCCATCCCGACCTGGCCGCCGCCATCGGCGGCGACTGCGACTTCACCGGCGACGGGC
This sequence comes from uncultured Actinomycetes bacterium, assembly GCA_963845355.1. Taxonomy (GTDB): domain Bacteria; phylum Actinomycetota; class Thermoleophilia; order UBA2241; family UBA2241; genus Bog-752. The sequence continues at coordinate 149,139 of CAWJRV010000005.1, read as the reverse complement.
TGCAGGACAACTACGGCCACGGCACCGCGACCTCGGGCTGCGTGGCGGCCCAGGGCAAACCGGTCTACAACGACATCACGGGCACGACCATGCGCATCGAGGGCATGGCCCCCCGGGCGAAGATCTACATGGCCAAGGTGATCGACGAAGACGGCGGCTGGGACTCCAACATCATGCGCGGCATCGAGTGGCTCATAGAGCAGAAGGTCGACATCATCTCGTGCAGCCTCGGCGACACGTACATTCCCCCGAACGGCGCCGACCCGTCGGCCCTGGCCTTTCAGGCCGCGATCGACCACGGCATCACCGTGGTCAACTCAGAAGGTAACGACGGGCCCGGCCAGGGCACCGAGGGCTCCGCCCCCGACTTGAAGAGCGTGCTCGCCGTCGGCGCAACGACGGGCTGGCGGGCCGACTCACAGATGAGCTACCGGGTGCGCGGCAACGCCTACAAGGGCGACCAGGTCATCACCTGGTCCAGCCGCGGACCCAACTCGCGGGGCGACTTCAGACCCGACATCATGGCCTTCGGCGCCTGGGGCTGGGCCCTGTCCCCCGTGAACGACGAAAACGACCCCAGCGTGCAGTACTTCGGCGGCACGAGCATGTCCTGCCCGGTCGTCGCCGGCGACCTGGCGCTGGCCGAATCGGCCTGGAAGATGAAGCATCCGGGCCATAGCCTCCCGGCTCCGTCGTACTGGAAGAACCTGCTAGCCAGCACGGCCACCAACCTCGGCTACCCCGCGCTCGACCAGAGCAGTGGTCTCGTCAATGCTGCCGCCGCGGTGCGTGAGGTCCTCCACCAGGGCGACTCGTTCCTGGCCTCGGTCAGGGCCGACCCCAAGAATCCCTCGAGCTGGTCGGCCAGGGTCGCCGGAGGCGCCAAGGCGACGACGACCATCGTCGTCACGAACACCGGCTCAAAGACCGAGCGCGTCACCCTCGAGCCGACGACCTTCGCTACGTTCAAGACGATCACCCACGCCCCCATCACCCTGACCGGCCCCGATTACATCGGCACCGAGAGCTTCACGGTGCCGGCCGGCACCGACTTCGTTCAGGCCCGGGTCACGTGGCCGTCCGGGCCCTACGTCTCGCTGGAGAGCAAGGTGTACGACTCCAACGGCAACTTCGTGTCGTACGGCGAGACGGGCGGCGGCTACGGTCACCTGTCGTTCGACCAGATCGCGCTGCGCGGACCGGCAGGCCAGCGGCCCGTCGCACTGAAGCACAAGCCGTGGAAGATCCGGATCGAGCCGACCAGCGGCATGGAGCCGACCACCCCGCAGATCGTGCACCTCTCGATCAGCTTCATGCACCGGGTGCGCGCCGCGTCGATCGCCGTGTCACGCAAGAGCGTCACGATCAAGCCCGGAGCGTCGGCTCGGGTCAGGGCCACCGTCACCGCCCCGCAGGCGGCCGGGACCTCGTTCGGCGGCATCGCGGTCGGTAACGGCGCCACGACTTCGACCATCCCCGTCGCCGTTCGTGTGCCGGTCAAGGTGACGAACGGCGTCGGCAGCTTCAGCGGCACGATCAAGGGCTCGACCGTCGAGTACTCGGGCGGAGAGTTCTACTTCTACGACGTGCAGGTGCCCGAGGGCACGAGCTCGATCACGGCTTCGCTGCACTGGCCCGACACCGGCAACCTGGTCGACCTCTACCTGATCGACCCGAACGGCGACCTCCGCGACGCCAAGGGCGGCGACCTCGTCTGGTATCCCGACTACATGGCGTTCTCGGTGCCCGACGAGGCTTTCACTCACACTGCCGAGCAGGTGATCTGGGACGCGCCGCAGCCGGGCAAGTGGCAGGTCGTGGTGTGGGCCGCCGGCTTCGACGGCAACTCGTCTGCCGAGCATTACAGCGGCTCGGTCGTCTTGAACACACCCGTGGTGGCGCCGGCGAGCTGGACGGCCACGGCGCCGGCCGGCGGCACGGCCAGCGCCGACTTCACCGTCGCGGACGGCGGCGCCACCGCCCTTTCGGCGTACGCCGAAAGCCAGGCGACGAGCGACGGAACGCCTCAGTACCACGACGTCGCCCTCGATCCGCTGACCGGCACGCTCACCGGCACGCTCGACGGTGTCTCCCCCATCCTCACCTTCACCCTGCCGCAGAACGTCGCCCAGGTCACCGCCCAGGCGACCTGGACGAGCTCCGACCCGAACACGCTGGTCGACCTGGGCCTGTACGACCCCAGCCAGACCGACAAGGCCGAGAGCCTCGCCCCGACCAGCGCGGGCAATACGATCCTCCTGGTCAACCCGATGGCCGGGCTGTGGACCCTCATCCTGGGCTACGGCAACCCGGCCCTGCCGCCGGCCGACGCCGACTACACGGTCAACGTGAGCTACGAGGCGCCCACTGCGATCGACGGGTTCACAGCATCCGGCACGGCCGATGCCCCAGTCGTGGTCGCACCCGGCGACACCGGCACGATCCACGTGTCGATCGACGTGCCGGCCGACGCCCAGCCCGGCGACGTGATCACCGGCACGCTGCACTTTTCGACGGTCTCCGACGGGACCCAGACCGAAGGCGGCGACCACCTTGGCTCAGTGCCGGTGAGCATCACGGTGGCGCAACCGTAGTGACGGCCGCCGGCCCGCGCTGGCCGGCGCAGGCTGCCGAGCAGAATGAGCGACGCGGCATCGGCGCGAGCTTCCGGCCCGCACCCGGCGCCGAGGAGGGGCGAATGGCTACGTCCGGCTTCATGGGCTATCACGCCCTGGGTGACTACCACGTCCACACGCGCTACTCGGACGGCGAGGGCGAGATCGACGACTGCGTCGCGCGCGCGGCCGCTCTGGGACTGGCCGAGATCGGCATCTCGGACCACCTCGTCCCGCCCGGTCTCGGCGAGGCCGGGTCGTACGGCATCGCCCCGGCACTCTTCGACGGCTATGCCGCCGACGTGCGCGACGCGGCCGCGCGCCACCCCGAGATACGCGTCCTGCTCGGTGTCGAAGCCGACTACCTGCCGGACTACGAGCAGTGGCTCGCCGACACGCTGCCCGCGCTCTCGCTCGACTACGTGATCGGCGCCGTGCATTTCGTCGGGCGCTTCGCCTTCGACGACGAAAGCGTTGCCGGTCACCCCGGCTGGCCCGACCCCGATGCGGTGTATCGGGCCTACTACGAGACCGTCGCACAAGCGGCCGGCTGCGGGCTGTTCGACATCATCGCGCACTTTGACTACCTCACGGTCTGGAGCGGGCAGCCGGCCCACGACGTCGGAGCCTACGAGCACACCGCTCTCGAGACCGTGGCCGCCGCGGGCACGGCGATCGAGCTCTGCACCAGCGGCATCCTCGACCGGGCGGGCCTCATGTATCCGTCGGAGCGCCTGCTGGCGAGCGCCCGCGACCTCGGCGTGCCGCTCGTCATCGATTCCGACGCCCACGAGCCCGGGCAGGTAGGGCTGGCCTTCGATCGCGGTGTGCGGGCTGCCCGGTCGGCCGGGTATCGCGCGACCCTGAGGCTATCCGACAGGAGCTTCGTGCCGTTGCCTTGACACCGTTCGCCGCCACCGCTCAGACTCACCTGGTCGGCCGCCCGAACGGAGGGAGCACTGTGGATCCGAAGGTGTCACGCGGCACGTGCCGCATCGCTCTGCTGGCCCTCACCGTAGTACTGGCCGGGAGCCTTGTCCTGGGGCTCGTCTCGGCCTTCGCGGCAAGCCCCTCGCCGTCGCCCAGCGCGGGCAAGGTCGTCCTGCGGATCGGCTGGACGAGCGAACCCGACAATCTCAACCCGTTCATCGGGCTCTCGAGCTACGAGATCTGGGCGCTCAACTACTCGTTCCTGTTCGGCTACGGCGACCACAACCAGCCGACGCTCGACCTGGCGGCGCAGTTCCCGACCCAGGCCAACGGCGGCATCTCGGCCGACGGCAAGGTCTGGACGATCCACCTGCGACCCAACGTCAGGTGGCAGGACGGTGTGCCCCTGACCGCCGCCGACGTGGCCTTCACCTACACCTACATCATCAAGAACGACCTGACGAACCTCACCAACTACACGGTCGGCATCAAGACGGTCACCGCCATCGACCCGACGACCGTAAGGATCGTCTGCACGGCGCCCAAGGCCGACCTCGAGAAGGCGGCCGTGCCGATCCTGCCCGAGCACATCTGGGCGCACGTCTCGCCCCAGATCGTCCAGACCAGCTACGTCAACAAGCCGCCGATCATCGGCAGCGGCCCCTTCCAGACCGTGGCCTTCGTCAAGGGCAGCTACGTCGAGATGGTCCGCAACCCCTACTGGTACGGCAAGAAGCCGGCCATCGACCAGATCTATTTCGAGCTCTACCAGGACGCCGACACCATGGTCTCCGACCTGAAGACAGGCAGCCTCGACGCGGCCTGGGGCGTCCCCGAGGCCGAGTTCAAGGCCCTCCAGTCGACCGCGGGCTACAAGGCGGTCGCCTACCACTACTACGACTGGGACTACCTCGAGTTCAACTGCTACGACAAGGCGAGCTCGATGGGCAACCCCGTCCTGCGCGACTGGCGGTTCCGCAACGCCCTGAACTACGCCATCAACCGCCAGCAGCTGTGCTCGGTCGCCTACGGCGGCCTGGCCGCACCGGGGACCACCATCATCCCGCCGGAGAGCTTCGCCGATCCCGACTACCACTGGCAGCCGCCGGCCGGCCAGGCCTACACGTTCGACCCCCGAGAGCCGGCCAGCTGCTCACCGCGGCCGGCTATCCGCTGAAGAACGGCGTGCGCCTGAACAAGCAGGGCAAGCCCATCACGCTGCGCTTATACAGCCCGACCGACAGCGACCCGAACCAGGTCGACGCCAAGCTCATCGCAGGCTGGCTCGACGACCTCGGACTCAAGATCAAGCTCTCGATCGTCGACGACGGCGCTCTCACGTCCGACATCTACAACTCCCACGGCAGCGTCTGGAAGCCCGACTTCGACATGGTGGTCTGGGACTGGACCGGCTACTTCGACCCCGGTCAGACGCTCAGCTGCCTCACCACCAGCGAGATCGGGAGCCTGAACGAGCCCTTCTGGTCGAACGCCCAATACGACGCGCTGAACACCCAGCAGTCGTCGACCATCGACCCCCAGTCGCGCCAGACGCCCATCTCCCAGATGCAGCAGATCATGTACCAGCAGACGCCCTGGGTGGTGCTCGCGTACCCCGACTATCTCGAGGCCTACAATACGACGAAGTGGACCGGCTGGCAGCAGATGTTCGACGGCAGCGGGCCGGCCTTCTACGCCGAGGGCTTCATCGGCTCGTACCTGAACCTGAAGCCCAGGACCGCGACGGCCGGCGGCGGTTCGGGCGACACGGCGCTGATCGTCGCCGTCGCGGCGCTCGTGGTCGTGGCGGCGGTCGTCGCCGTCGCCCTGGCGCTGCGGCGCCGGCGGCCGCGCGTCGAAGAGGCCTGAAGTCTAGAGGCGCAAGCCGCCGTCGAGGAAGACCATGGCGGCGTCGAAATCCTTCATGAGGTCCGCCATGCCCTGGGCCGTCAAGGGCGCCGAGCCGGAAGCCGTGAGCCACACCCCGATGCCCGCTCCGATCACCGCGCCGGCGAACGCGCGCACGGGCAGCTCGTCGGCGGAGCGCCCCACCCGCGCCGCCAGGACTTCGGCGACCTGGCGGATCGTGATCGCCAGGTCGTCGAGCATGCGGGCGCGCAGGTCGGGGACCAGAGGATCAGTTCCTGGCGTTCGTATTCGAGAGCCAGGTCCTCGGGCGTGAGACCGCTGAAGACCGCGGCCATCGAGGCGCGCAGAGCCTGGATCGGGGACAGCTCCGGCGGCTGCTCGCCGAAAGCGGCGAACAGGAGCGGGTCGAGGGCGTCGTGCAGGACGATGTCCTGCTTGGTCGGGAAGTAGCGAAAGAGCGTACTGGGCGAGACTTCGGCGGCCGCGGCGATCTGCTCGACCGTGGTCGCCTCGTAGCCCTGCTCGGCAAAGAGACGCATGGCGTGTTCCTGAATGGCGGCGTGGGTCTTGGCCTTCTTGCGTTCGCGTAAGCCGGACATACGGCCGTTCTCCTTTCGGGCCTCTGACGCAAAGCCCCCGCGCGGCAGGCGTGGCCCACGCACTCGCGCCGCGGCTCTGCCGCCGGCCCCAAGGCTGTTCGACCGGCGGAGCTTAAGTGTCTGTGTCGCCCGCGTCCCGCGGGTCGCCGGCCTGCGCCGACTCGCCGGGGAGGGCCGGCACAAGCTCGATGTCGAAACCGCCACAGGCCGGGCACATCTCGTCACCGATGTGTGACGTCAGCCCTTTGAACGTGTTGCCGCACTCGTTGCAGACAAACTTGTACTCGGGCATGGACACCAGTCCTCGTCGACACACCTATTCTATGCACCTGCAAGGCGTCGTCCAGAGGCCGGCGGCATGTGAACGGTTGCGACGTGCGCCGGTCGACGACGTGCGCCGGGGACCCGCCGGACCCGCCGGCTACGGCAGGACTGTGAGGCTATTGGCGGCCGCGACTGCGGCCCGATTGCCGGCCGCGTCGGTCGCCGACACGAAGAAGCGATAGTGCCCCGCGGCCAGCGTGCAGCGGAAGCGGCAGGTCAGCTTCTGGCCCACCGGGCGCCGGGCGAACCTGAGGATCTTCACCGTCCGGCCGGACGCCGTCCGCACGGTGATCGTGACCGTTGCCGTCGGGCTGCCGGGGCGCGGATCGCTCACGGCGCAGAGCAGAGCCGCCGGCTGACCGCTGACCGCCCGGCCCGCCCACAGAGCCTTGGCCACCGGGCGGCGCGTGTCGATGCGCACATGAAAGGCGCGGGTGGGCGCGACGTTGCCGGCGTTGTCTACGGCGCGCACCCAGAATTCGTGGCTACCGTCGCTGCTATGATCGGCCGGCGCCCCCACCGCGAACGTGACGCCCGTCGTCCAGGTCTCGCGATGGTCGAACGAATACTGCACCGTCGCCACGCCAGAACCCTGCCCGTCGGCCGCCTGCAGCCGGACATGGAACGGGCGCCCATGCCAGCCCGCGACACCGGTGGCGGAGACGGTCGGCGGCAGCTTGTCGGACCATCCCCCCGTCGTGGTGGTCAGCACCGCGCCGGTGATCTCAGTGACGAAGCCGTGAAGCGGGTCGGTGAAGTCCACTGAGGTGAAGACCTGGTCCGAGGGGGAGCGCTGCGCGCGCCACGTTCTGCCGTAGTCGACCGTCGCCAGGATCAGGCCGCCGAGTCCGACCGCCCAGCCGTGACTCCTCGAGGCGAAGTCGACGGTGTAGAGATCGGGCGCGTGGGCGTGGGGCGCCCGACGGACCAGCCAGCGCGCACCGCCGTCGCTGGTGGCCAGGATGACCCCTTTCTCGCCGACCGCCCAGGCGCGTGTCGTACCCTGGCAGGCCACGCCGTTCAGATAGTCCGCGGTCGGCGACTTTTGAGCGGTCCAGACGGCGCCGCCGTCGGTGGTGGCCAGGATGGTGCCGTCGTCGCCCACGGCCCAGCCGTGGCCTGGGTCGGCGAACGTCACAGAGAAGAGGTCCTGCCCGCGCGGCGCGCTCTGTGCCGACCAGGTCGCGCCGCCGTCGGTGGTGGCCAGGATCGTGCCGCCGGCCCCCACCACCCAGGCGTTCTGACCGCGGCTGGCCGCGCTGATCAGGGTCTGCGATGTCGGGACGCTCTGTGGCGTCCAGTCGGCGCCGCCGTCGGTGGTGGCGACCACGGTGCCGGCGGGTCCGACGGCCCAGCCGTCGGTGGCGTCGGCGAAGGTGACGCCATAGAGGTCGTTCGTGGTCGCAGGCGCCTCGGGGGCCCACGTCGCACCACCGTCGGTGGTGGCCACGATGGTCGGGCCGGGGCCGACCGCCCAGGCGTGTGCCACATCGGTCGTGGCGACAGACAGCAGGGGGGCGTCGGAACTTGCCTGGCGGGCCGTCCAGCCGACCCGCGCGGCGGTGGCGCTCGCCGCGGCGGTGGCGCTCGCCGCGCTCGCCGCGCCGGCTACGCCGACGGCGCCCGCGGCGACGGCGGCGCTCATGGCGACGGTCAGCGCGGCGACGATGAGCAAGACCTGAGGAGCGTGCTTCACGGTCTCCCTCCCTTTGTCGGCGGTCACTCGACTGACTCAACCTGGGGCGACCCGCACCTGACCGGCGCTGCGCGCAGCATAAGGGCCCTCCCACCGATAGCCTAGCACGGAGCGACGCGTGTCGCTCAAACGCGGTTTCCGGCCGCCTCGCAAGGGGATAGCTAGGCCGGCAGGGCCTCGCAAGCGAGGCCGTCGGCAGTATGCCGGCCGCCATGGCGGGAGTGCACCGCGGAGCATCCGATCACCGACGCCGGCGCGCGCCTCGAGCTTGAAGGAGAAGACGATGGGCTTGACTATCGTTGTGGGTTACGACGGTTCACAGTGTGCCAAGGCGGCGCTCGATCAGGCGCTCGGGCTCGCCGGTCCCGACGGCAGGGTGGTGATCACCTATGCCGACGCGCCGCCGCGCATAGGGGCATCGTCGCTCGTACCGCCGGAGAACATCGTCGCGCTGGGCAGGAAGGTCACCGAAGAAGCCCTCCAGGTGGCCCGCGAGCGTGGCGTGCCGGCCGAGGTGGTCCTCGAAGACGAGCGTCCGGCGGAAGCGCTGCTGAAGGTCGCCGCGCGCACCAAGGCAGACATGATCGCGGTCGGCTCGCGCGGCGAGTCACAACTGACAGGCCTGCTGCTCGGCTCCACCCCCTACCACCTCGTGCATCGCGCGACGATGCCCCTGCTCGTCGTGCCCCAGGCGGCCTAGCAGCCTCGCGCCCGGCGGCGAGCGCCCGGCGAACCGCCGGCGTGCGCCCGCCGAGCGTCCGGCGAACCGCCGCGCGGCTCGCGGCGTCTCTCCCTTGCAGACGGAAAATGTAGGTAGGCTCCGCAAGACAAGGGGAGGGGCCATGCGCCGCATCGTCATCATCGCCATCGTGCTCGTCGCGACCTGTGGCGCCGCGGTCGCGGTCGTCGCCACGCTGCATGCCACGACCCGCGCCGCGGCGACGCCCCTGAACCCGGCCCGCGGCGACCCCGCGGCCACGACCCAGGCTGCTCTGCTGGCCGCGCCGCTCGACCGCTTCGGTCTCGCCCTGCTGGCCGACGAGGCGCGTGACGACAGCGGCAACGTGGTCATCTCGCCGCTCTCGATCCATGCCGTGCTCTCGCTGCTGCTGAACGGCGCCACCGGGCAAACCGCGACCGAGATGCGCCGAGCGCTCGCCCTGGACGGCCTGACCCTGCCGGCCACAAACCAGGCCTGGGCCGACCTCATCGCCTCGGCGCAAGCCGGCGGCAAGCCCGCGGTCGAGATCGCCGATTCGCTCTGGCTGCGCGACGGCGTGGCGTTCAACCCGGCGTTCCTCAACGCCGCTCGCGCCTTCTATGCCGCCGGCACGCAGCCGCTGCCGACCGACCCTTCCAAGGCTGCCGGCGCCGTGAACGACTGGGTCGCTCAGCGTACGAACGACCTGATCAAGCAGATCGTCCAGCCCGGCTACTTCACCGACCAGACGATCCTCACCGTGGTGAACACGGTGCACGTCAAGGCCGACTGGCGCGTGCCGTTCGCGGCCGGCGCGACCCATGCGGCCCCCTTCACCCTGGCCGACGGCAGTACCGTGAGCGTGCCGACGATGAACGGGCCGGTCAGCGGCCCGGTGGCCCAGACGCCGAGCTACGACGCTGTGGCCCTCGCCACCAAGGGTCAGGTCACCGCCTGGGTGGTCGTGCCGCGCTCCGGCCAGACACCCGAGTCGTTGCTCGCTCAGTTTCAGCGGAGCGGTCTGGACGCGCTGTATCGCGGCGCCCGGACCGCCCAGGTCATGCTCGACCTGCCGCGCCTTCACACCGCCTTCTCGAGCCCCGACCTGAAACCCGAGCTGGAGGCCCTGGGCATGATCTCGGCCTTCTCGCCGTCGCAGGCCGAGCTGCAGGGCATCGTGGCGCCGGGCACGCAGGGCCGCGTCTACATCCAGCGCGTCGTGCACAAGGCCGTGCTGAACGTCAACGAAACGGGTGTCGAGGCGGCGGCCGCGACGGCCGCCCTCGTCGCCGAGGGCTCTGCGCCCTTCGCGCCGCTCACCATCCGCGCCGATCACCCGTTCCTTCTGCTGCTCACCGACAAGACCACCGCCGCCCCGCTGTTCATGGCGCTGATCAGAGACCCTCGGAGCTGACGCGGGCCCTCAAGCCGAACGCCGGCCGCTATTCGGATCCGGCCCGGCGGCCCCATCCTGTCGCCATGAACATTCCGCAAGGCAGGAAGGCCGTCGTGGCCACGAGGGGTGCGCGCGCCATCGTCGTCGGGCTCGCGCGCGGCGTGGCGACCGTGTGTGTCGTAGCGGCCGCGTGTGCCCGTGAAGTCGGCGAACTGAGCCGGCGGTCAGGGTCGACGTCGTTTCTGACGAAGAAGGCCCCCGATGACGGCGGGACCGGGGCGAGCCTCGCGGCTCGCCCCGGTCCCGCGAGGTCGTCTCTTTTGTCTCTTGCGCGGAGCCTCTGACCGCGTCGGCGCGGCCCGGTCAGTGCACAGTCACCTTGATGACCGACGTGAAGGCCTTGAAGTCGTAGCCCACGTACTTCGCCACATACCACGTGGTGCGTTTCGGATGCAGCAGCCCGGTGGCAAACACGCCCTTCTTGGACTTGCAGGTGGCGACCTTCACCCATCCCGCGGCGGCCAGGCTGGCCGGCTGGCCGGCCGACGTGTGTCGCGAGTAGATGACGACGGAGCCGATGCCCGGGATCTTGCCGCTGAGCCGAACCGCCTTGCCGTGGTGGATGGCGCTCGCCGATGTCTTGAACGTGCAGACCTGGAAGATATCCATGAGGTCGGGCACGCCGTAGAGCTCCCCGGAGTCGGAGCGAGCGGCGTGAACCTCGTAGAGGTCGACCGGAGCCGATGTCGGGATCTTGAGGGATACGGTCGCGTCGGTACCGTTCGAGGTGTACGACTGGGCCAGAGTCCACGTCTTTCCGGTGTCCGGGCGCCGCACGTAGAACGTCGCCTGCTGGTTCGCGGCCCAGTTGCCGAGCTCCATCTTCACGACCGACCCGGCCTTGCCTGAGTGCTGAATGAGATGTCCGGCCAGCGCGGCGCTCTGCGCGTTCGTCCAGTCGAGGGAGACGGTGGAATACGTGTCCCCCGCATTCACGGTGGCGTCCCCCTGCCACTGCACCGCCGCGGGTATCGCTCCCCACTCGTTGTAGAAGCCCACGGTCACATCGCTGAAGCTGCCTGGCACGGCAAAGGCGGTGCCCGAGCCGCTGGTCAGGTCGACACCGGACTCGGTGCATCCCGGCACACCCGACACCCAGACATCGGCCGGGCCGTTGTCGACCTCGCTGCCGAGGTTGGCAACATTCAGCGCGACGGCGCCGGGCTGCAGCGTGTAGTCGGCCTGCGTGGCGAAGTCGTCGGTCCAGGTCTCGAACTTCTCGGGCCACGACGCCGGCAGCGGGCTGGCGGATGGGCCCGAATACCAGACCGTCAGGTCGTCGGAGTTCGCGGTCGGGGCCGACGTCACCGAGGGGAACGCGAAGTAGCCGGAGGAGTCGGTGCCGGGCGAGCTCTCAGACGGCATGTTGGTTCCCCCAAAGGTGTAGGTGCCGCCATCCCGCGAGCCCCAGTCGACCTCGGCGCCGACCGCCGCGCTGCCGTCCCAGTTGAGCACGTGGCCGCTGATGTCGTAGGTCGTGTCGCCCAGCCGCTGGAAGTCGACCCCGGAGGGGATCGCCTGTCGGGTTCCCGACGGAGCGATGTGCCTGACCCCCGCAGCGGCCAGCGCCCCCGGCGCCAGCACAAGGCCGGCCGCCAGCACGACGAAGCCGCACACTGCAAAACGCCTCATGGACCCTCCCCGGTTCCGTGGCGGGCACGCCGACGCCCTGGCCTGCGCGACCCCTCTGCGTAAATACTAGACCGCTCGTGCGACGGCGCAAGACGGCGCCACATATGTGAGGCGAAAAGTCGTTGCCAACCGGCCGCTCGGGGAGCGGCGAGGCCCGCAGCACCCGTCACTCGTAGCGCAGCGCCGCCGTGGGCTCTACCGATGCGGCCTGCACGGCCGGACCGATGCCGGCCAGGATGCCGACCGCCGCGGCGACCACCAGCGCCAGGCTGACCGTCGCCACCGAGAACACCGGTGACACGCTCAGGGCCGAACCGCCGATATACGCGCCGGCTATGCCCACGCCCAGGCCAAGGATGCCACCGATGATGCTCGTGATGAGGGCGTACACGAGAAACTGCACGACGATGTCGCGCCGGGTGGCGCCCACAGCGCGCCGCACGCCGATCTCACGGGTGCGCTCGCGCACCGTGACCAGCATCACGTTGGCCACGCCGATACCGCCCACCACCAGGCTGATCGCGGCGATGGCGGCCATCAGGCGGGTGAGGGTCTTGGTCGACGACGAGACCGCCGAGGCGATGGAGCTCGCGTTTATGATCTGAAAGTCGTCCTGCTCGCTGCTGGTCAGGTCGTGCTGCGTGCGCAGGGTGGTCTCGACGGCCGCCTGAAAGGTGCCGACCGCGCCCGGCTCGGCCTGTACGCGGACCTGCGAGATGTCGGGCCTGAAGGCGACCAGGCGGCCCTCGATCGCGCCCAGTGGCACCAGTACGCTGGAGTCGACCGAGGCGAACCCGACACCGCCCTGCGCAGCCAGCACGCCGATCACCTTGAACTGCACGCCACCGACATCGATCGTCTGGCCCACCGCGCGCAACGGTGAGATGTCAAGGTCGCCGGCCACCGTGTTGCCCAGCACCGCGACCGGCAGGCTGTGGCTCGCGTCGAAGGCGCTGAAGAAGGTGCCGGCCTCGATCGTGAGGTGGTCGATCGCCACGATCTGCGGCGCCGTGCCGCTGATCGTCTCGGTGGCACTGGTCGTGCCGAGCGCCACAGTGGCGTTCGTGTTCACAGAGGTGACGGTCGCCTTGACTCCTGGAGTGGCGTCGATGGCGGCCACATCACCGGCCGATATCGGCGCGGCGCTTGAGGAGAACTGGCTGGTCTGGACAGTGATCGTGTCGGTGCCGAAGGCGTTGAAGCGGTTCTCGACCGCTCGTGTCGAGCCGCTGCCTATGGAGGTGAGCGCGACCACCGCGGCCACTCCGATGACGATCCCCAGAATGGTCAGCACCGCGCGCAGCGGATTGGCGCGCAGGCTCGAGAACGCCAGGCGCAGCGACTCGAGAAAAACCGTCATTGGCCGCCGCCGCCAGTGAACCCGCCGCTCGTGGAACCGCCGGTCGAGCGGCGAATGAAGCCGCCGCCGCCGCCGAACCCGCCGAAACCGCCCAGACCGCCGCTCGTGCTCGTGCTCGTCGCCGAGTTCGTGTACTGACCGGTGACGACCGTCTCGCCGGCGGCAAGACCGCTCGTGATCTGCGTGAGCGACGAGGTCGCAAGACCGGTTGTGACCTGGCGATAGGTGGGCGTGCCGCTCATCATGACGCGCACGAACGACGCCGAGGAGGTGCCGCTCACGGCGCTCGTCGGCACCACCAGCACGTTGCTGCGGCTGGCTATCGTGACTGTGAGCGAACCGGTCATGCCCGACCTGGCGAGCGACGGCAGAGCCCGCGGGACAAGGTCGACCGTGTACTCGACGGTGCTCGACGAGCCGCCCGACGAGCCCGATGAGGCGGGCTGAGTGGCGATCGAGGTGATGGTACCGGTGAAGGGGTCGCTCGTCTCGCCGTCGATCGTCAGGATGGCCTTCTGGCCGACCTTCAGCGACGAGACGTCGGCCTGCGTCACGAGCGCCTGGGCGATCAGGTCACGGGGATAGTCGACGGTGGCCAGCGCGGTGGAGTTGCCGACGCTGCCGCCGAGGCTCACGTTCCATGACTCAAGCGTCGCCCCCCTGGGAACCCAGACGAACTGTGCGGTGGTGATCTCCCCGGTCTTGGTCAGGCCGTGGGCGCCCTGCCAGTCTTCGAGCGCGGTCTGGGTGGTCGTGCCGAAGTCGCCATTGATGGTGCCGGTGAAGTAGCCGTCGTCTTTGAGAGCGTGCTGCAGGGCCGCCACGTTGGACCTCTGGTCGCCCGCCGAGAGACTGGTGGAAAGCGTCGTGTACAGCGGGGTAGGGCTCACGAAGGCGTAGATGGGCTTACCCGAGACGGTGAGCAGGTGCTCGAGCGTGCGCGGCGTCTTGCCGGCGGCCAGCGCGATGCCGGTCACCACACCGCTCGCGCCGCTCGAGGCGGCCGCGCTCGCGCTCGACGTCGTGGAACCGCCGCTGCTCGCAGTCGTGCCGGTGCTCCTGCTGGCAAACGAGCTGCCACCGCTCCCGCCGGAATGGGCGCTTCGCGACGGGCTCGGCGTGGGCGTGGGCCTGGAGTTGGACGCGACCGTGAAGCGGCCGACGCTCGTGGCCGTGCCGCCGGCGGTTGTGACGGTGATGGGGCCGCTGACGGCGCCGGCGGGTACGATCGCCGTGACCTTCGTGTCGCTTGCGACCTTGAAGAACGCCGCACTCCCGCCGAAGCTGACCGCGGTGGTACTGGTGAGGCCGCTGCCGGTCAGGGTCACGCTGCTGCCCACCGGGCCTGAGGTCGGCGCAAAGCTCGTGAGCGTGGGCGTCGGCGCCGGCGTGGGTGTCGGCGTCGAGGGGTCGTCGGTGGTGGTCGCTCTGTCGGTCGTGACCACTCTCTCTGTGACCGCGGGGCCGGCGGCCGTCGCCTCGTGCGGAGCCGAAGAGCCGCTGGTGACGTCGCTGACCGTGATGACCGCAGCGCGAGCGGTCGTGGCACTGGCGGTCGTGGCTGCCGCGCTGCTGTTCGAGGCGCTCGACGTGCTGCCGGTGCCGCTGAGCGAGATCGTCATGGAGTCGCGGGCACTGGCCAGAGTGAAGTCGGCCTGCACAGTCTGGGCAATCGTCCCCGTGGCCGCGGTGGATGTCAGGTAGTGGACTCCCGTCGACTTGTTGCGATCGAGCAGCAGCAGGGCAGCCGTGGTCGCCGCCGCGACGACGACCACCACAATCAGGACGATCAGCCACCAGCGGCGTTTCTTACTCATTGGTCTTCGACTCCTTCGTGTCGCTCAGGCGACCGCGCCCGATGTTGTCTTTCGACACCGATCATGTGCCGCTCGTGGTGCCGCCGGACGTAGTGCCGTTCGACTGTCCGCCAAACGACGGGTACCCCTGCCCGCCCGGCTGGCCATTCGCGCGCGAGCCCGGAAAGCGGCCCGTGAAGGTGCGCGTGTAGACGACGTTCTGGCCGGCGCTCAGGCCCGAGGTGATCTCGGACTCGGTCTGCGTCTGCTGACCGACGACGACGCTCTGCGTGGAGGTCTTGCCGTTGACGAGCAGCTGGACGGTGGCGTTGGCACCGCTGCCCTTGATAGCCGCCGTGGGGACGATGAGCACGTTGCTGGCCAGGAGCTTGACCTGGATCTGGGCGATGCCTGTGTACTTGGCGGTGACGCCAGCCGGCAGCTTGGCTATCGTGATCGTAGCCGTGGCCGTGGTGGATGAGCTGCCCGTCTGTACCGCGGTCACGGTCCCCTGCGCGGTCTTGCCGCGAAACGCGCCCTGACCGCCGCCCTGGCCAAAGAAGCCGCCGCCCGTGCCACCCGTGCCGCCGCCGGAACCGAAGTAGCCCTGGCCGCCGCCGCCGAAGTAGCCCTGGCCGCCGCTGCCGCCGGAGTAGCCCTGGCCGCCGCCGGCGGAGGGCGCGGCGCTGGGCCGTGGAGAGCCCTGACCGAAGTACTGACGGGCGCCGGCCGGCAACTGGATGAACGACACGGTGACCTGCTGACCGGCCGCGACCTGCGAGGCGTCCTGTCCGAACACCTGGACGGTGCCCCTGACGTTGACCTTGCTCTTCATGGAGCTCAGCGTCACTCGGCCCATCACGCTTTCGGCGAGATCGCCGCGTTGCACCGTCGCCAGGACCTGCACGGTGCGCCCGGTGGTCGCCGCGGCGGTCTTGCTCGAGCTCCCGCAGCCCGCCACGAGCGCGGCCGCCCCGAGAGCAAGGGCGAGACAGGCGCCGAGACCGGCGGCGCGCCGCCGGCTTGACGGTCGCAAACTGAGAAGCATCATTGCCATCCTTCCGTCGCGTGTTCGTCGTGCAGCCTGCCGCCGCTCAGCACCAGCCGTCTGTCGGCATGTGCTGCGACGTCCTGTTCGTGGGTGATCATGAC
Organism: uncultured Actinomycetes bacterium; assembly: GCA_963845355.1. Classification (GTDB taxonomy): domain Bacteria; phylum Actinomycetota; class Thermoleophilia; order UBA2241; family UBA2241; genus Bog-752. The sequence continues at coordinate 133,010 of CAWJRV010000005.1, read as the reverse complement.
GATGGTGCGGCCCTCGCCGTGCAGCCGGTCGAGCAGCTCCAGGACCTCGTTTGTGGCTTTCAGGTCCAAGCTGCCGGTGGGTTCGTCGACCAACAGAAGCTCGGGGTCGCCGACCAGCGCCCGAGCGATGGCCACGCGCTGCATCTGGCCGCCGGAGAGCTGGCTGGGGTCGTGCTGGGCGCGGTCTGACAGATCGACTGCCTCCAGGGCCGCCCGGGCACGCCGCAGGCGCTCGGCGCGCCGCAGGCCGCGATAGATCAGGGGGGTGGCCACGTTCTCCAAGGCCGAGGTGCGGGCCAGCAGGTTGTGGAGCTGAAAGACGAAGCCCAGCAGCTCGTTGCGCAGACGGGCGCGCTCTGAGTCATCCAGGGCACTAGACGTCGTGGCCGGCCAGCAGGTAGGAGCCTGAGTCGGCGCTGTCTAAGAGGCCCAGGACGTGCAGCAGGGTGCTCTTGCCCGAGCCGGAGCGGCCGGTGCAGGCCACCCACTCGCCGCGGGCTACCTGCAGGTCCAAGCCCTTCAGCACCGGCACGGCGATCTCGCCCTGGCCGTAGGTGCGCTCGATGCCGCGGGCGTCCAGGATGAGGTCGGGGAGGGGTGAGGTGGGGCGCGGCGGGTGTGGCGTCGCCTTCGGCCATCGGCTCTGGTCGGCTCATGTGGCTCCTCACGGAAGGTGCCGTAGAGTCTATGACGCCGTATCTGAGCTTCTGCTGGCACCAACCTGTGAGAACCCTGAGAGCAGCCGGCTCGAACCCGGAACAGATCGCATAGGACCGCCTGAACGGCGATACGGTCCGGCCACCATTGGGCATGTACGCCATGGGGCGGGTCGTCCTTTGGTGACCTCCTGTCGTCGACCCGCCCCGTGGCACCAGACAGCGAGTCGCAGGGAGGCTGCCGTGACTGACGACCACCAGGTCCCGCGCACGCTGGCCGTCATGGCTACCGCGGGGCGCAGGCGATTGACCTTCGAAGAGGTGCTCGCGGCCGGGCGACCGGCCGTCTACCGACAGTTCGGCGACCACCTGCTGTTCGTCGACGGACGGCTCTTCGACGTCCGCCGGCCGGAGGCGCCGACACCGATCGACGTCGGCACGCCGTCACGCGCCCTCGACGAGCACGAGCACTCACGCCTCTCGGTCGGCATCGAGTATGGCTGGCGTCACGCCGCCGGCTGTCCGTGTTCGTACTGTTCGGTGTCGCGCGAGGCGGCCTGAAGACGGGACCCGGCTCGCGCCGGCCGCGTCCCCTACCCCTTACGCTCCTCGGCGGACGGCCGCGCGCGGCGGTGGCGATGAGCCTGTGACGAGCGTTCGAGCGGGATGAAACGTACCGCGAGACCGGCCGGCACGATCTCGACTACGGCCACGGTGGGACCGTCGTCTTCCTCATCGGGGGAGCTCGCGGTGCCTGGATTGAGGAACAGCGTGCCGTCGATCCAGGCGGCCGCCGGCACATGATCGTGGCCGAACACGACCAGGTCGGGCGGCGCTCCGTCGGGACCGACCGCATAGCGTCCGGCCGCGAGGCGTTTCATGAGGCGCTTGCGCTTGTGGCCCACCACGAAGTGCACGCCGGCGATCTCGCCCGTCGCCTCGCTCGGCAGGGACGCCGCAAGCTCGTCGCCGTCGACGTTGCCCGACACGGCAGTCAGCGGCGCTATGGCCTCGAGCGTGTTGAGGATCGCCGCGTCGACGACGTCGCCGGCGTGGATGATATGGGTCACGCCCCTGAACAGCGTCGGCACCCGCGGGTCGAGGTAGCCGTGGGTGTCGCTGATCACGCCGATCCGCGGCCGGCCGCCGGCGCCCCGCCTGCCGTCTCCCTCTGCCATCGGTCTCCTCCTAGAGAGCCCTGCCGATCGCTTGTTCCCGGAGCGGCGCACTTCGCAACGAGCCGTGCGCCGTCATCTCACGCCCTGGGATACATGGCGATCAGGACCACCGAATAGGCCAGAAACACGCCGGCCATGCCGAGCACGGCCAGGCGCACCCGGCGGATCTTGAAACGCTGACCGACGGCCACAAGGAAGAGCACGGCGGCCAGGATCACCGTGAGGCGCACGTACTTGTCGGCGGTGTCGCGATCGGCGATGCCGGCGTTGTAATGCGCGCTCCCCTGCTTGCTCAGCGCCGCGGCCTGCGCGGCGAGCGGATCTTTGTACTGCGGCATGTAGCGCGGCCCCGGCGGCGCGGCCGAGTTGTTCAGCGGGTCTGTCTTGAGCCAAGCCTTGAAGGCGGCCTCGTAGTTGGGCGTGAAGCGCCGGGCCAGGATCGCTGCGAGCTTCTTGTTGCCCGAGGTGTCGGCCTGCAGCCACGCGGTGAGGGTGCCCGAGTTGTAGATGATCGTCTGGTTGCTCGCCAGATACGTCTGCTCGGACTGCACGCGCAGGCGCGACGACGTGGCGTAGTCCCTGGCGCTGACGCCGTCCCACCTGGCCGCCTGATAGCCGCTGAGCGCCGTAGAGAGGGCCACGATCGCCAGCAGCACCGCCTCGAGGATCTCGAGGATCTCGAGGCGCACGTGCCCCTCGTCGTGGCCCGGTTGGTGCTCCGTGAGATGCTTGGCCAACTCGGCGTTCGCGTTGCCTTCGCCCATATCCCTGCCCTTTCACGCTCGGCCGGCGGGGTTCTCCCCGCTCGTGTCGCCAGCCTATGTCAGAGCCCGCGGGCGCCGCCACCGTCGGGCCGCGTGGCGGCAGGCGGCGCGGCGCTCGTGCGGTTGCGACGGCCCTCGAGCGCAGCGGTCACCTCGAAGCCCATGAGCAGCCCGATGTTGAGCAGCCAGGCCCAGACGAGCGAAGCGATGGCGGCGCCCAGCAGGCCGTACACGCGCTGATAGGACGCGAAGTGCGAGAGATAGATGCTGAAGCCAGCCGACGCGGCGATCATGACCGCCACGCCGACGGCGGCGCCGGCGAGCGTGTTCAGAAGCCCAGGCCGGCGCCGCGCCGGCGCGGCGTAGAAGAGGATGGCACACCACAGCACGCCGATCGCGAGCAGGAAGGGGAGGCGCAGCACAGACCAGGTGTGGACGACCGCGTCCCCCAGGCCGAGCAGCCCCCCCAGCCAGGCGGCGACAGGACCGACGAGCACGACCGCCGCGATCGCGACGTCGATCACCAGAAGCAGCACCAGCGACAGGCCCAGCCGTTGCGGCAGCCGGGCGAAAAAGCCACGCGTGTCGCGCACGCCGGTGACGTTGCCCGCCGCCCACAGGAACGCCGCGACATAGCCTGAGACCGTCCACAGCGCAAGGACGATGCCGACCAGCAGCAGGGCGACGTTGTCGCCGGTGCGAAGGACGCTCTGCAGCGCGGCATCGACGAACTGCACGAACCACTGCGGACCGATGTTCGAAGCCGACTCGAGCAGCCGCGCGAGACTGTGAGGTGAGAGGCCGACCAGACCCAGCAGCGCGATCACGACGATCAGCGCCGGCGCGACCGACAGCGTCAGGAAGTACGTGAGCGAGGCCGCGATCCTGGGCAGTTCGTCGGCCGTCACATGGCGCGAGTAGGCGATCACGGAGGCGCGCGCGCCCCTGGGCCGCGTCGTGGGGCTCGCGCTGGCGGGCCCCGTCGCGGGGCTCGCAGTCACTGCGGCTCGGCGTCGGGCGCGGGACTGGCGCCGGGAGCCGGTTCGACCTCGGGCGCCGGCCTGGCGTCGGGCGCCGGCTCGACGAGCAGCGACTGGCCCGGCTCGAGGAGCCGCACCTCGACATCGGGGGCGCTTTCGGCGGCGAGCCGGACGAACTCCTCGGGACGCTTGCGCGTGCGCTGAAACCAGGCGTAGGTCGCCTGCCTGCCGGCGTACGCCGAGCCCGGCACGTAGAGCGTGCCCCAATGGATCGGCACCGCGATCCGCGGCCGCAGCAGGCTCAGAGCATGGGCCGCGCTGCGCGGGCTCAGGTGCCGCCCCTCGGGCGGGCGCACGCCCCAGGTCTCGATCGGCAGCAGGGCTATGTCGATGCGGTCGTGAAGGTCCTCCATGCCGTCGAACAGTCCGGTGTCGCCGGCGAAGTAGATGGTCGACGATCCGTGCACGATGAAGCCCAGCGGCTCGGTCGGCGGCGAGACGACCCAGCGCCGCCGCGTGTGGCTGGCGTGCACCGCCAGCACCTCGACGTCGCCGAAATGCAGGGCGGTGTCGCGGCGTGTCTCGACGATCGTCTTGAAGCCGACCCGGTTGACGGTGCGGCTGACGTGCGGCGGGCCGATCAGGATGGCCGATTTGGGCAGGAGCTTGAGCGACGGCGTGTCGAGGTGGTCGAGGTGCAGGTGGGAGATCAGCACGACGTCGATGTGGCGTCTGACCGCCGGCGCGGGCAGGTCGCCGTATCGTCGCAGCGGTCCCGTCCAGCGTTTCAGCACGGGATCGGTCAGGATGCGCACGCCGTCCATCTCGATCAGGGCCGTGCTCTGACCGACGAACGTCACGCGCGTGGGACCTGCCGGCCGCAGCTCAGGCACCGCCGCCTCGCACAGTCCGCCGATCGGTCGCTTCGAAGATCGCCCACCTCGCTTGTCGCGGTCGTCGAACGATGGTTCCCCCAGCGCCTGCCGGTCAGTCTACTACCGGCGCCAGACGCGGACGCCGCCAGGGCGTTGTCGCCGTTGGGGCACGGTCGCCGTCGAGGCACGGTCGCCGTCGAGGCGCTGCTAGAGTAGTGCGCGCCGAGCGGGCAGGTGAGGCAGACACCTGAGACAGGCGGGTTAGACGGGCAGGTGAGGCACGCTTGAACGACGACAGCATCCGCCGCGCCGTGAGCGCCGATGCCGACGCCATCGCGACCATCTACAACCAGGCGGTACTGACCTCGACTGCCACCTTCGACCTCGAGCCCGAGACGGCCGCCGCACGACGTCGCTTCCTCGCGGCCGAGACGACCCGCCTGTGCCTGGTCGGCGAGACCGGCGGCCTCGTCGTCGGCTGGTCGTCGCTCGCCGCCTGGTCTGCCCGCGGCGGCTACGACCAGACTGTCGAGATCTCGATCTACATCGCCCCCGAGGCGCGGCGCGCCGGCCTCGGGCTGTCGCTGGCCGGCGCGGCTCTCGAGGCGGCGCCGGGCCTTGGCCTGCACGCCGTGGTCGCCCAGATCTGCGCCGAGAACGACGCCGGGCTCGCGCTCGCCGACCGGCTGGGCTTCGCTCGCGTCGGCGTTCTGCGCGAGGTCGGACACAAGTTCGGACGCCCCCTCGACGTGGTGATCTGCGAGTTGCTGGTCTAGGCAGTATTCGCGCCGGCGCAGCGGCCGCGGGGCGAACCTCTTGAGAACGCGGCGGTGTCTCAGACCCTCGCCGTCGCCCTCTCGGAGAGCTCGCTCGTGTTCCAGGCGCCGCTCGGCGCGGCGCGGCCGCGCGTCGCCGCCAGGAGCTGATCGATGTGGTCGAGCTCCTCCCACTCGACCACCAGGCTGGCGTACCGCAGCGAGAAAACGAGTTCGCCGGCAAGCTCGGTCTGCTTGGCGGCCACGGCCTCGTCGAAGCGCGCCATGATCAGGCGCCAGTCGACACGCTCGCGATTGCTGTGCCCGAGCACCGCCAGAGCGACGAACTCGTCGCTTGCGAGGCGAGCCAGCACGTCCGAGTCACGGATCGTCAGGCGCAACACGTCCGTGGCGGCCAGGACGAGCGCGTCGCCGGCGCCGTGGCCGAGCCGATCGTTGACCTCCTTGAGCCCGTCGAGCTCGGCGTGCAGCAGCAACAGCGGGGCGCCCAGCCGGCGGGCGCGCTGACGAGCCTCGCCGACCGTGGCAAAGAAGCCGCGCGGGCTCAGCAGACCGGTGAGCTCGTCGGTGTGCGATCGACCGCGCGACAGCTCAGTGGTCTCGAGGCGGGCCGAGACGTCGCGCGCAACGGCGAGACACAGGGGGCGCCCGTTGACCGCGGCGCGGCGCAGCGACAGCTCGACCGGCAGGCGGTGACCGTCGCTCGTCACGTACGTGCTCGCGAAGGCGAGGCTGTCGGCGTCTCGCAGGGCGCGCATGCGCTCCTGCACGGCGCGCCGTACCTCGGGCGCATAGAGCGCGTCGGAGGTCATGGCGAGCAGCGCCGGGCGCGCGTAGCCGAGCGCCATGCAGGCCGTCTCGTTGGCCTCGACGAGTAGTCCCGGGCGACCGTCACCTGGCAGCTCGTAGACGCAGATGACGTCGCCGCAGGCCTCAAAGAGGGCGCGGTAGCGCGGCTCGGCGCCGGCCCGCTGGCGAGCCGCCCCAGCGCCTCTCCGAGCATGGCCATGCACGGCGACGCCCCAGACGGTCGCGACGGCGCAGAAGAGAAGGCCGGACACGACGAGGGTGCCGGCGTGTCCGGGCACCAGGGTCGGCGTCAGGGCCCGCGCGGCCACCGCCGCCGCCGCGCAGCTCACAAGGATAGGCGCTATCCAGCGTCTCATGGCCTGCCTTGTCATCGATCGTCGCCGAGTAGAAGCGGCACCTTCGCCCGCCACCAGTTAGGTCGACAGACGGCTCGCCAGGCTTAAGTTTCGGGGCGACCGCAAGGCCGGTCGTGCGGCGCCGTGCGACGCTCAGTTAGTCTGCAGCGCGCTCAGCTCGTCTGCAGCGCCGCGGCCGCGAGGTCCCTGGCGGCCGCGGCGTCGCGCCCTGCCTCGACGCGGTTCTTGCCCAGGCCCTTCGCCCGATAGAGAGCACTGTCGGCCTCGTCGACGAGACCGTCGACGGTCGTCGCGTGATCGGGCAGGCTGGCGACCCCGACGCTCACCGTGATGACCGGCAGCGCGTGAGCGGTGCCGAAGGTCTCGGCCTCGATGCTGCTGCGAATGCGTTCGCCGACGATGTGGGCGGCGTTGCTGCCGCCATCGAGCTCGAGCTCACTCTCGGGCGCACACCCGCCGTCGGGCGCGGACTCATCGGCAGGCGCAAATCCACCGTCAGGCTCGGACTCACCGGCGGGCACAGATCCACCGGCGGGCCGCTCGTCGGCCTCGGCCGCGTGTGCTCGTTCGAGACCGGTCTCGGTGACTGCGTCGCGCAGCCGTTCGCCGGCCCGCGCGGCCCCCCGTCGCACCGGTGCTCGGCAAGACGACGACGAACTCCTCGCCGCCATAGCGCGCGACCAGGTCAATCTGCTGTCTCGTCTGCGAGGTGAGCAGGCCGCCGAGCTCGCGCAGCAGGGTGTCGCCGGCCCGGTGGCCGTACTTGTCGTTGTAGGCCTTGAAATCGTCGATGTCGATCATGAGCAGCGAGAGCGGGATCTCGTAACGGTGCGCCCGGGCCACCTCCTGGGCGAGGCGATCGTAGAAGTAGCGGTGGTTGTAGAGGCCCGTGAGGCCGTCGGTGATGGCGAGGTGCTCCACGTCGCCGTAGAGCCGGGCGTTCTCGATGGCCACCGCGGCGAGAGCCGCCAGAGTCGTCGCCAGCTCGCGCTCTTCACCGGTGAAGCGACGCACGGAGCGTTTCTCGACCAGCTCGAGGCAGCCGATGATCTCGTCCTTGAAGACCAGCGGGACGAGCAGGCAGCTCTTCTCGTTCCAGAACTCCATGCGCTGGCGATCGGCTGCGGGCAGCCGCGGATCGTCGACGCGGTTCTCGATCATGCGGCCCCCGTGGAGCACGCGCACGAACGAAGGCTGTTCGCTGAGACTCGCGCTCGAGCCCACCCAGTCGCCGTCGGCGTAGTGCGGCTCTCGCGCCCAGAGGGCGAGCCCGACGGTGCGGTTCTCGGAGGCGCGGTAGTCGTAGATGTCGCACTCCCAGAGGTCGAGCACCTCGGCGGTGCGCCGGGCGACGCTCTGCAGCACGTCGTCGAGTACGAGGCTCGACGTGATGTCCGAGATGATCTCGGCAGTCACGCTGAATCGTTCTTTGGTCGGCATGGTCCCCCCGGACTCAAGTGCTCCTCGTATCGGACCTTACCCCCTTCGAAGGTGGTCCGCCACGAAGATCACACGGAAGTTCGGCGTTTGGCTGGGTATACCTGTCGTGACGCCGCGGCAAGCGAAAGTGGTGACGCCGCGGCACGTTGTGAAGAGACGCAGAGGAGACGGAAAGCCACGGCCGATACACCGATCGTCACGATCTACTCGCTCACCACCTGCGGGTGGTGCGCCAAGGCCAAGGCGTTCTTTCGGGAGCGCGGCATCAACCCGTTCGTGATCGAGTACGACATGGCGGGCCCCGAGTTGCAGGCCAAGATCTCCGCCGAGTTGCGCGAGCACGGCGCCCACGGCTTTCCCTTCGTGAAGATCGGCCGTCACGTCGTGCCCGGCTACGCCCCCGAGAACTACGAGAGGCTCCTCAAGGCCGGCTGAGCGCGGCCCCCTGGAGACCCAGCAGACCGGGGACGTCGACGATCGAATCGACCACCTGGTCGGGGGCCGTGGCCGCCCGGGCGAGCGTCTCCTGCCGAAACTTGCCCGTACGCACCAGCACACCGGCGATGCCGACGGCCTGGGCGGCGATCACGTCGCCGTCGATATCGTCGCCCACCATGGCAACGCGTTCGGCCGACAGCCCGAGGGCCCGCAGCCCGGCGGCAAAAAACGAAGGCGAAGGCTTGCCCATGATCTCGGCGGAACGACCCACGGCCTGCTCCAGCCCGGCCACGTAGGCGCCGGTGTCCAGGCAGACGCCGTCGGATGTCAGCCACGACATGGTGCGATGCATGGTCACGAACGCGGCGCCGCCGAGCAGGGCGCGATAGACCCGGTTCAGGCTCTCGAACTCATACGACGCGTCGGCGCCCGACAGAAGGACGACGTCGGGGTCGTCGTCCCAGCCCACGAGCCGGACGCCCTCGAGATCGGCCTTCTGGGCGTCGCCCAGCAGGACCACGCGACCCTGCGGATGAACCTCGCGCAAGTGTTCGGCGGCGGCCACGGCGGCGGTCAGCACGTCGTCGTCGGCGACCTCGAACCCGGCCGCACGCAGACCGGCGGCGATGGCCGCCCGGCTGCGCCCCGTGGTGTTGGTGAGCAGACGGATCGGCAGGCCGCCGGCGCGCAGCCGGGCGAAGGCCTCCACAGCCCCGGGAAGCGGCTTCCATGAGACGGTCAGCACACCGTCCATGTCGAGGAGAAGTCCATCGATCGCCCGTGGTCGGAGGGTCGCCATCGTCGCCTCAGCCTTTCCGCGCATCACACTACCCGGCGACCTTCATCCTAGCCGCTGTCGTGGGGCTCGTCGCCCCGGGGCGGGTCGGCGCCGGCGCCTCTGACGACCCGGCGGCGCACCCGACGCCACAGAAGCAGGAGACCGGCAACGAAAACGACGCCCAGAGCGATGAGACCGGCCACGCTGAGGTCGTCGGCCAGCGCGTCGAGGTGCGTCACGAACAGCGTGGCCAGCAGGGTCACGACGGTCGCCCAGAACACGCAGGCGACAGCGTTGAAGGCCGCAAAGCGCCGCCAGGGCACCCGCGTACCGCCCGCCGAAAGGGCCGCCAGCCCGCGCGCCGGCGAGATCTGGCGGGCGATCACGATGGTCCAGCCGGCATGGCGCAGGTAGTAGGAGTCCATACGCTCGAGGTAGGCCGGCGGCACGCGGAACAGATGCATCAGGCGTACGACCACAGGGCGTCCGGCCAGGCGACCGAAGAGAAAGGCGAGGTTATCGCCGCTCACCGCCGCGGCCACGCCGATCACGATCACCCAGGGAAGGCCGAAGACGCCGCGCTGGACCTCGTAGGCGCCCACCAGGAGGCTCACCTCGCCGGGAAGAGGCAGGCCGAAGCTCTCCGCCGCGATCAGTGCGAACAGGATCAGGTAGCCGTGCCGGCCGACCTCGTCGGCGACCTCGCGCAGAGGCCCGTGCAGGGTCACGAGCACGACGATATGGGCCACACCGATCACCATGCGGGCAACGCGGTCACACTCGTGTCTTTCCCCATGAGCCGGGCTTCGGCGCAGACGCGACGAAAGTCAGGGAGGCGCTCGCGCCGGACGCTTCTCAGCGCACGGTCAGCGTGGTGGTCGCCGACGCCGTCGAAGGGTTGCCGGCGGTGTCGGTGGCCGACACGACGACCCGGTAGACGCCCCTGGCGAACGAGCAGGCGAACCCGCAGGAGAGACTTGTGTCGACCGGCCTGCCGGCCAGCACGATCTTCTTCACGAGGGCTCCGCCCTTGGCGCGGATCCTGATCGTCACGGTAGCCGTCGGGCTGCCCGGCCGGGGATCGCCGACGAAGTAGCGCAGAAGCGCCCGGCCGCCGCGCGTCGTGGCTGCCGGCCACTGCGCCACCGCCGTGGGCCTGCGGGTGTCGATGTGCACGACGTAACGGTGCGCCCTTTCGAGGTTGCCGGCCTTGTCGGCTGAACGGTACCAGACCGTCGCCGGGCCGTCGGCGGAATGGTCGCCTGGGGCCGGCAGTGTGACCGACGTGCCGTTCGTCCAGGTCGCCTGGCCGTCGAGTGAGTACTGGGTGTAGGCGACGCCTGTGCCGCCCGGGTTGTCGGAGGCCTTGAAACGCAGCGTCACGGGTTGGCTGACCCAGGCAGGAGTATGGGCGACCGTCGTCACCGGCCGCCGAAAATCGGTGGTACCGTCGAAGGCGGTGCCGTCGGGACTCAGCGCCGAGGTAGCGACCTCGGTGGCGTGAGAGTCCCAGGAGACCATGTCGATGCGAGACCAGTCGAACGCTCCGATCGGCTGGTCGTCGAAGGCGCAGCCACGAAACCGCACCAGCCCGAAGTTGGCTACCGAGAGCAATGAGCCGTCGCTCAGCGAGGGCGCCTCGGCGATCACCTCGGCCGACGAACGCTCCGGTTGGGGGGCACCCTTGGCGATCGGCTGGACGGTCGAAAACGAGCGGCCGGTCGTTTTGTCGACAAGCGACAGCGTGAAACTGGACGTGCCGTTCCAGGTGACGCTCGCCGTGATGACGTCGCCGGGGCGGATGCCCATGAGGTGTTTGGCCTTGCCCTTACCGAAGGTGATGTAGTGGGCGTAGTCGGGATACATCTCATACCAAGCGTCGTAGTGCACACCCTGCAGCGTGTAGCCTTCGGTCCCGATCTGCTCGACGGTCTGCGAAGGGACCGAAGGGTCGGCGCTGTCGCCGTCGAGCCCCACCCAGAAGGCGGCATCGGTGAAGTCGGCGCTGGGCCGCACGCGCGGCTGGGTCCAGGTCGCCGTGACGCTCGTGAACGGCCCGCCGGTCACGTCGTAGCCCGACCAGTTGGGCGACTCGCTGCGCGTGCCGCGCTGCGACAACGACCGGCCGAGAGGCTGCGCTACCCCGCCCGGCTGCAAGGCGCCGCTCGGCCGCAGGGGACCGCCCGGCTGCACGAACCCCGCCGGCAGCACCCAGCCCGGCGACGGCACCGGCAGGCCCACACCCGCAGAGGTCGGAGTCGAGGCGGCGAGTGTCGATACGGCGAGCGGCGAGCTCGCCCACGCCGGGGGGACACCGGCCGCGCCGGCCAGGGCTGGCACACTCGCGAGGCACAGCGCCGGCACGATCGGTGACAGCGCCGTCTTCCAGCGTCTCACGTAAGCCCTCCAGCAGTTCCGCAACGAGAAGCGGACCCGAGCGCTCTCGCACCCGCTCTCGCCCTTGACGGCCTATCAGTGTAGTCGTCGCGGTCGGGGCGCGGCAAATGAGAGCCCCGTTGGAGTCCGCCGTCGTCACAGGAACCTCCCAGCCGGGCTTCAGGGAGGCCTCAGGGCGGGCGGATACCTTGACTGCCATGACGACGGCATCCTCACCCGACACGGCAAGGGCACCCCGCGACGCGCGACGTTCCGGGGCAGCCTTCCTCTCCCGGCCGCTCACCCCTCGCGGCGAGGGCCACGCTCCGGCGGCAAAGCCGGCGTCGGCGCCGGCCCCGGCGGTCGACATGGTGGTGCCCGTGTTCAACGAGGAGAGAGATCTGGCCCGAGGCGTGACTCGCTTGCACGACTACCTCTCGCGGAACCTGCCGTTCACCTTTCGCATCACCATCGCCGACAACGCGAGCACCGACGGCACCTGGCCCATCGCCCAGTCACTGGCCGATGCGCTGCCCGGCGTGCGCGCCGTCCATCTCGACGCCAAGGGCCGCGGACGAGCGTTGCATACCGTGTGGGCGGCAAGCGACGCCGCCGTGCTCGCCTACATGGACGTCGACCTCTCGACCGACCTGGCCGCCCTGCTTACCCCTGGTCGCGCCGCTGCTTTCGGGACACTCCGACCTCGCCATCGGCACGCGGCTCTCACGCACGTCGTTCGTGGTGCGCGGCGCCAAGCGCGAGTTCGATCTCACGCTGCTACAACCTGCTCGTGCATGCGGCGCTCGGCGCCCGCTTCTCCGACGCTCAGTGCGGCTTCAAGGCGATCCGCGCCGACCGGGCGCGCGGAGCTCCTGCCTCTGGTCGAGGACACCGGCTGGTTCTTCGACACCGAGCTGCTGGTGCTGGCCGAGCGCGCCGGCCTGCGCATCCACGAGGTCCCGGTCGACTGGGTCGACGACCCCGACTCGCGCGTCGACATCGTCGCGACGGCGGTGGCCGACCTCAAGGGCATCGCCCGGCTCAGTCGTACGCTCAGGAGCGGCAAGCTGGCCTTGCCGGCCCCGCGCGACCCGCGCGACCCGCGCGACTGGCGCTCCGGCGCCGGCGGAGCAGCGCCGGCGAAGCTGGCCGGTCAGCTCCTGCGATTCGGCTTGATCGGGGTGGTCAGCACGCTGGCCTACCTGCTCGCTCTACCTGCTGGCGCGCGAGATCATGTCCGGCCCAGTGGGCCAACGCCCTGGCGCTGCTCGTGACGGCGATCGCCAACACCGCCGCGAACCGGCGCCTCACGTTCGGCGTGCGCGGCCCGGCGAGGCGGCTGCGACACCAGGGCCAGGGCCTCGTCGTGTTCGCCCTTGGCCTCGCGGTGACCAGCGGCAGCCTGTTCATCCTGCAGCGCTCAGACCCGCCGCGGCGCGCGCGCTCGAGCTCGCCGTGCTGGTGCGCGCCAACGTGACGGCGACGCTGCTGCGCTTCGCGCTGTTTCGCGTCTGGCTGTTTCCGCGCCGTTCCCCACGTTTCGAGCAGGAGGACCTGTGACCACACCCGTGACCACGACCGACGATACCTTCGCCGACCCGCCCAGGGCGGAGCGTGACCCGCGCCGCCGCAACGCCACCGCGCACGGCCGGCGCGGGCCGCCCGTCACGCCTGCGCCGGCTGTGGCGCAGCCTGTGGCGCGGCCGGCCCGAAGATCCGGCCTGGGCGCGGCCGGCGCTGCTTGCTCTGCTGGTCGGCACCGCCCTGCTCTACCTGTCGGTCTCGGCCGGTCCGGCTGGGCCAACGCCTTCTACTCGGCGGCCGTGCAGGCCGGCACCGCAGAGCTGGAAGGCGTTCTTCTTCGGCTCCTCCGACGCCGCCAACTTCATCACCGTCGACAAGCCGCCGGCCGTCGCTGTGGGTCATGGAGATCTCGGCGCGCATCTTCGGCGTCAACTCGTGGAGCATCCTCGTGCCGCAGGCGCTCGAGGGCGTCGCCACGGTCGGCGTGCTCTACGTCGCGGTGCGGCGCTGGTTCGGCCCGGCCGCCGGCCTGCTCGCCGGCGCTCGTGCTCGCGCTCACGCCGGTGGCGACGCTGATGTTCCGCTTCAACAACCCCGACGCTCTGCTCGTCCTGCTGCTCACGCTCGGCGCCTACGCCGTCGACCCGCGCGCTCGAGAACGGCCGGCGGCCGCTGGCTCGTGCTGGCCGGCGTCGCTCGTCGGCTTCGGCTTCATCACCAAGATGCTGCAGGCGTTCCTCGTCGTGCCGGCCTTCGCGCTCGTCTACCTGCATCGCCGCGCCGACGAGCCCGCTGCGCCGGCTGTCGGCAGCTCGCGCTGGCCGGCCGTCGCCCTGCTCGTCTCGGCCGGCTGGTGGGTCGCCATCGTGCAGCTCTGGCCGGCCGCGAGCCGCCCCTACATCGGCGGCTCGCAGACCAACAGCGTCCTCGAGCTGATCTTCGGCTACAACGGCTTCGGGCCGCCTCACCGGCAACGAGACCGGCAGCGTCGTGCCCGGCGGCGCGCGGCCAGGCCGGCAGCCTGGGGCAGCGACCGGCTGGGACCGCCTGTTCACGTCGAGCTGGGGCGGCCAGATCGCCTGGCTGCTGCCGGCCGCGCTCGTCGTTCGGCGTCGCGCTGCTCGTGGCTCACGCTGCCGCGCGCCGCGCACCGACCGCACCCGCGCCGCCGTGCTGCTGTGGGGCGGCTGCGCTGCTCGTCACCGCGGTCGTCTTCAGCTTCGCGCAGGGCATCATCCACGAGTACTACGCGGTCGCCCTGGCGCCGGCGATCGGCGCGCTCGTCGGCATCGGCGCGACCGCGCTCTGGGCGCGGCGCTCGAAGATCGCCTGGCGACTGTGCCTTTCGCGGCATCATCGCCGCGACCGCCTTCTGGTCGTTCGTCCTGCTCGACCGCTCGCCGACCTGGCACCCATGGCTGCGTCCGGTGGTCCTGGTGGGCGGCCTCGCGACGGCCGCCCTGCTCATCGTCGGCGGCCGCCTGGGCAGGCGAACAGCTCTGGCGCTCGCCGGCGCAGGCTGCGTGCTCGCCATGGCGGGCCCCGCGCTGTACTCCCTGCAGACGGCGGCGACCGCTCATTCCGGCTCGCTGCCCTCCGCGGGACCGACGGTGGCCGGCGGCGCCAACGGCAGATTCGCCCCCGGCGGCGGTCGAGGCGTGACGGCGTTCGGCAGCGGCGCACCGGGTGGTGCGAACGGAGCCGGCGGCTCGAATGCGCCGAGCGGTTCGAACGCAGCCGGCGGTTCGCACGGCACCGGTGGCACCGGTGGCACCGGTGGCGCCCCGCCGAGCTTCAACGGCGCGCCGCAGGGCACGGCGAACGGTGGACCGGGCGGTGCAGGCGTCGGCACGGCCGGCAGCGCAGGCTTTGGCGCGGCCGGCGGCGCCGGAGGATTGCTCAACGCGAGCCGCCCGAGCGCCGCGCTGGTCCGCCTGCTCGAGCAGAACGCCGGCCGCTTCAGGTGGGTCGCGGCCACCGTGGGCGCCCAGTCGGCGGCCGGCTATCAGCTCGCCACCGACGATCCGGTCATGAGCCTCGGCGGTTTCAACGGCAGCGACCCGTACCCGACGCTGGCGCGAGTTCGAGGCGCTGGTCGGCGCCGGGAAGGTGCACTACTTCATCGCCGGCGGCACGAGCGGATCGGGTGTTGTCCGCGCCACCGGCGGCGCGAACGACGGCACGGCGCCCAGCGCCACGGGCCCTGCGGGAACCGGCGGCCAGGCGTCGAGCGGCAGCACCTCGATGAGCGCCATCTCGACGTGGGTCGAGGCTCATTTCACCTCGCAAACGGTCGGCGGGATCGCCGTCTACGACCTGACCAGCCCTACCAGCTCGAGCTCCTAGAAGACAAGGAGGATACCGTGTCCGACCTGCGCGACGAACCCCTCACGACCTGCGCCGGCAGCGCCGCCGACAACTTGTCCCCGGAGCCTCCGAGGCGCGCGGCACGCCGACGCCGAACGCGGCCGCGTACAGACGCTCGGTCACGGCTGCTGCGACGCCCGCGACCGCCGGCGCCCCGCCGAGCGTGAACGGCGTGGGCAAGCGTCTCGAGTCTCGCCTGGCGCGCTGGTCGAGCTGGATCCGTGTCGACTTTTAGGCCGGCCGCGCCGAGCGTTGCCCTCGTGCCGAGCGTCGCCCTCGTGGCGCGCGACGCGTACACGCCGAGCGACACGAACACATCACACGTCATCGACAAGTCGAGCGACGATGAGGTTCGCCGGGCCGTCGTGGAGTGCTGCCCGACGCGCTGCGGGCGCGCCCGTACGACCAGGTGACCTACGCCTTCGTCGCGCGCCTGGCAGGCGTCGCGCCGGCCGACGTGCGGCGCTGCTATCCGACGAAGGCGCAGCTCGTCCTGTCCGCCCTGCGCCCGCTGCCGCCGCGCATACCGCAGCGGCCGGCGCTCGCGTGGTCGGGAGCCGAGATCGTGACTCGCTACCTGCAGTTCTGGGAGACGGCCGACAACGCCGTCATCCTGCGCTGCCTCTGCACGGCCGCGGGCACCGACAGTCGCCTGGCGGCCGCCATCGAGGCCCACACGATCGCTGCGCTGATCGCGCCCTACGCCGCCGGCGCGCGGACCACCGACGCCTGCCCGCGGGCGCGCCTGGCCGTCTCGGAGCTGCTGGGCCTGGCCCTGAGTCGATACGTGCTCTGCCAGGAACCGCTGGCGAGCGCCGACCACGAGACGATCGCCGCCTGGGCCGGACCGGCCCTCGACTACTTCCTCAAGGGCGAGCTCGGCCGCTCGGCCTGACGCCCTGCAAGCGACGCCCGTGCGACCGGTCCGCTCCTAGCGCACCTCGCGCGCCCTGGCGCGCATCTCCTGCCAGCGCCGCCCCGACTTGCGCAGGCGAAACGCGCCGAGCACCATGACGATGCCCCAGACGATGCCGATGAGGCCCACGAGGACACCGATGAGGGTGACGGTCGCGCCGGGCCAGACCATCATGAGAAGGCCGAGCACGATCAGCGCGATGCCAACGGCGGCGTCGTGACCGCGCGTCTCGAGCGGCCCTCTGAAAGCCGCCATCGTGCGCACGACGCCCCAGAGCAGCACGGTGATGCCGGCGACGAAAGCCACGACCTTGAGCGTCTCTCCCGGCCAGGCCAGCAGGACGATACCGCCGACGAGCGCGATCACGGCGGCGCCCAGATGTGCGCCTCTCGAACCGCCCCTGCCCAGCGTGATGATCTGGGCTACGCCCATGAACACCAGGAAGAGCCCGGTGAGCCACACCAGGGAGCTGAGGCTGCCGAAGGCGTCGCTGAGCACGATCACGCCGAACACGATGGCGATCGCGCCGAAGGCGAGCAGCCAGCCCCAGTTGTGCGCCGCCCAGCCCGCCTCGCGGTCCATCCGGTGCGCTTCGCGCCTGCTGACCGCGACTTCTTCCTGAACGACGACGATGCCCTCGTCGTCTTCGTCGTGCGCGGGCGTCTCTGCCTGCCGCAGCGTTTCGTCATCCCCGCCTCCTCCGCTTTGGAATCCCCCCGGTCCCGTCTCGTCGACCGGTCGCACGCCGCTCACGCAAAGCCGGCAACTACGACCTTACTACGCGGTATGCCCACTCAGCGGCCCACCGTATCGCCGGGCGGGTCGAGGGCGGCTTGCGTGAGCGCCGTGAGGCGCGGTGGCCGTGAGTACGATCACGTCACGGCCCCGCGAGCAGACCCCAGAGCGCGGGCCTCCTCGACCGCCTCGGCCCGCGAGCCGACGCCGAGCTTGCGATAGAGGCTCTTGCGTGGGTCTTGACGGTGTTGGTCGACACGCAGAGCTGTTCGGCCATCTGGCCCGACGACAGGTGCGTCGGCAGCAGCTCGAGCACGCGCAGCTCGGCCGGCGTGATCGGCTTCGGACGCGGCGGCCCTTGAGCCCGAGGCGCAGACGCTGGGTCCTGGCCTCGAGCACGCCGACGTCGCCGCCCTCGGTGAGCGCGCGCCGAGGGCCCGCCGACCCCAGGCATCGGCCACCTCGACGTCGCCGGCCTCGAGAGGCATTCGCCGACGACCACGCCGGCGAGCACGGTCAGCCAGGGGATCGGCACCATGTCGTCGAGGTCGCGGCGATCCCAGGCCACGTGCGCGCCAGACCCGGGTCGCCGGCGCGCGCCAGCAGCCGCGCCTGAGCGAGCAGGAGCGGCAGCGCGCGGCGGTGGCTCACGAGGCCGAGTTCCGCGAGGCGCTCGTCGGCCGCGCGGCGTTCGTGCAGGCGCGCCTCTCCCACTCGCCCTGCTCGGCGGCCATCAGCGCCGAGAAAGCCGAGCGCGGCGATCTCGATGCCGAGTTCACGCCGCCCCCTTCGCGGGCGGCGACCTGCGAGGTGGCGCTCGGCGCGCGTCTCGACGCCGGTCAGCCAGAGGGCACAGCCCAGATCGAACTGGGCCTCGGCATACCAGTTCGAGCCGGAGCGGTTCTCGAGCTGAGCGGCAAGCTCCGCGTCGCTGCGCATGGCGGCACGCCGTCGGGCGCCAGCGGCGGCGCGCAGCAGGGCCTGCGAGGAGCGCAGCGACACGGCGCCGTCAGGCGACGGCGAGTCGTCGACCCGCGACGCGGCAGGCGGCACGGCCGTCCAGCGCCGCGCCGCTCGCGGTCGCCGATCGCCGAATACACCCAGCCCGCCGTCAGGGTCAGGGCGCACGGCTCCCTGGATCTGTTCGTCGGCTGAAGCGTCTGCAGCATGCGGCGCACCGTCTCGCATTGACCGCTCGCCCAGTAGCGCGTCCAGCGTCGCCGCGATCTCGGCGGCGCGCTCGTCGTCGCCGGCCCGAGAAGATGGACGATGCCGCGGGCACGTCGCCCTTCTCCAGGTACCACTCGCCGGCTTTCCGGCGCAGCGCGGCGCCTGCGTCGGGTTCGCGCCGCGCGAGCTCGGCACGCAGGAACTCGCCGAAGAGCTGGTGGTAGCGAAACCACTGTCGCTGTCGTCTTCGGCGGTGACGAAGAGGTGCTCATCGGCGAGGCGGGCCAGCACGGCCTGCGGCGTCGCGGCGTCCGGTGACGGCGTGACACAGCGGCGCCGAGAGGCGCTCGAGCACCGACGTCTGCAAGAGGAACTCCTGGGTGTCGGGCGACTGACCTCGAGAACACCTCGCCGAGCAGATAGCCGGCGATCTCGCGCAGGTCGCCGCGCACCGCCGCCGCCCGTTCGTCGGCCGGAAGGCTGGGCACGGCCGAGCCGCCAGCGAGAGTCCCGTCGCCCAGCCCTCGGTCGCATGCAGCACGGCGTCGAGGTCGTCCATGGCAGACGACACGTCGAGCATTTCCATCAGCTGCTCGGCCTCGGTGCGGTCGAATGCCAGATCTTCCCCGCCCACGACGGCAGCGCCCCCGCCGCCCGCAGGCGCGCCAGCGGCAGCGGCGGGTCGACGCGCGTGGACGACGGCGACCTGACTGCCCTGCGACAGGCAGTCGAGCAGCGTGGCGACCATCCGCCAGCAGTCGGGGTTCGTGAGCTGCTGGGCATCGTCTAAGACCAGCAAGAACGGCGGCGCGGCGGCGACGGCGGCGCGCCAGAGCCGGCACGACCCGCTCCCAGACCGGCGGCACCGCCACGCGCAGCCACTCGCCCGTCGCGGGGTCGAGTGGAGTCACACGCTGGAGCGCCGCCGTGAGGCCGACGAGCAGCACAACCGGGTCGTTGTCGGCCGCGTCGAGACGCAACCACGCGACGGGCCGGCGCTCGGCGGCGACCCACTCGAGCAGGGCGGCTGTCTTGCCGGACCCGGCGGCGGCCGACAGCACCACCAGGGGAGCGGCGGAACGACAGAGCGAGTCGACCAGCACGCGCCGAGGCACGAGCCCAAGACGGAACTTCGGCGAGTCCAGCTTTGAGGGTAGAAGCGAGGTCGGGACGGCGTCGCGCCGCGACGCGCGCGACGTGTCGGTCGGAGCCGGTACCACGCCCGCACGCAGCTCCGCCGCGCTCGTCTCATGGCCATATTCGTGCTTCATGGCTCCCCGCGACGCCGTTGCCTTGCCGATCTAGCGTACTAGGCCTTTGCCACACTCACAACGGTGTCTTCGTGGTTCCTCGCCAGTCTCGCACGACTCGGACCATCGGTAGAGCGTTGGCCGACCGTTTGGGTGCAGGGACGGTGAGCCGCCTTTGCCGTCCCCGTCCAAAGGGTGAGGTCCGGCCGGCGCGCGGCGATCACGCCGAGTGGCCAATCACCCGCAGTGAGTGACGACCGGTCGCCGTTGCCGGACTAGCCTCCTTGCGACGGCAAAAGGCCACCGCGCGACGAACGCGGATCCGCCCCCACGACATGGAGGAGTCACCATGAGCATGACACCCCTCAAGATGACCTTCGGCTCGCCGCACATCGCCCACCGCGCACGGCCGATCGCGGCGCGTCACATCGGCAGTGTCGCCCTGGTCATCGCCATCGGCCTGTTCGTGGCGGTGACGTTGGCGGTCGCGCCGGCCGTGCGGACCACCGGCTATCACCCCGGCGCCCACGGTCGCGTGAACGCCGTCGCCGGCGGCAGGCTCATCGCTCGCGACCACGCCGCTACCCACCCTGCGCCCGCGACAGTATCGGGGCCCGCGTCGCTCGCATCGGCGACCGTCGCCGCGCCCGCGACAGTATCGGGGCCCGCGAGTCGCACCGTCGCCGCGGGCAGAGGGACTCGCAGCCTCGCCGCGATCCGCCATCTCGGCGCTCTCCGGCGGATCGCCGCGACCTCACTGGTCGCGGCGAGCACGCGGCACGCGATGATCGGGCGCGGCGCCATGGACCAGGCCGTGGCCGAGCATCTCGCAGCGATCCGACGCCACACCGCCGTCACGGGTGGCAGGACTCGCGCCGGCGGCCCCGCTCTGGGCCTGGGTCGAGCGGCCACGACCGTCTCGGCCGCATCGGTCGCCCTGGGCATCGCGGTGATCTGCGCGCTCTTCATCGCCGTGACAGCGCTGGCCGTCGCGATCCCCACGCCGTCCGGCGGCGCCCGGCGCAGCGCCGACGTGGCACGTCTGGAACACCTTTCTGCCAACCGCTCGCTTTCGCAGCGCCGCGCCGCCTGACCGCCACGACATCCCCTGCGCAAGCCGTCGCCTGAGCGACGAGGGGCCCGGCTCTCACGAGCCGGGCCCCTCGTCGCTTGCAAGCCCGTGGACCGGACCGTCAGGCCGTGGGCGCACCGCCCTTGAGATCAGAGAGCTCGTTGGTCATCTTGTGGATCGCTGTCGTGAGCTCGAGGATCTGACTGGAGAGCGTGATGATCTTCTCGTTCTGCTGCTCTTCTGTCTGGACCGTCTTCCACTGGGCGTCGGTCAGCACCTGACGCCGGGCGTCGGCCCGGTTCTGACTGATCATGACGAACGTCGACAGGAAGATCGCTTCGAGCGAGACGATCATGGTGAGCAGCCCGAACGGGTATTTGTCGAACCCGATCACGATCCCGCCGATCACGATCCAGAACGTGAACCAGGCGATGTGTACATAGACGAAGGTCATCGAGCCTGCGAAGGTCGTGATCGCATCGGCGATGCGCGACTGCAGGTTCTGCAGTCGCGCCTCCTCGTGGCGTATGAGCGCCGGGTACCCGGTCCGCGTTTCGGGGGTCGCAGCGGGGGTCGCAGCCAACGTGGTCTCCTCTCGGTCAGAACGTGGTCGATGCTCGGACGAGCGCAGGACTCTCGCTCGGTACAACGTCTTCGCAGATACGCCGCTCGCTCGCAGCTCGGCCTTTGGTCAGCCCATGGACTCGGCGATCCGGGGAGGGCGCCCCGGAAATCTCTTTGCCATGCGCACCAGGGTGCCCTGCCCGCCGGCGGGTGAGCGGACCTCGACCTGGTCCATCACCTGGTGGATGAGAAACAGGCCGCGACCGTGAGTCACGAGCGGATCGGGCGTCGTGACGGTATCCTGAGCCCGCACGTCGAAGCCGCGGCCGCGGTCGCGGATCTCGACCAGGACCTGGTCGCCGAGCACCTGAGCCCGCAGGGTGACCGCGCCATCGACGTCGCCCGCGTGCATGAAGGCGTTGATAAAGGCTTCGTCGGCCGCCAGCAGCACCTGATCGATGATGGCGCGAGGCACGTCGCTTGCGACCAGGTATCCGCCGAGCGACACGCGCAGCCGGCGCGCTGAGGCGCGTCTCAGCGGCAGGCTGAGTCGCAGCACCGCGCATGCGGATGGTCCGTCTTCATATGAACGGTTGATCAACCCCTTCACCCCCGCCAAAGTGCGTCCCGGCGAGCTGTTCGACCGATGGCGCCGTTCTCCTGCCGTCGTTCCGCCGTGACTCTCAGGAAACTCCAAGGCAGCCCTCAGACTGTCTTCAGCACCGCGGGCTACAACTCACCTGACAAACGTGACAACGGGAAGTGCGCCCAGGGCGCGCAACGATCGCTCGCAGCGGGGAACACTTCAACAAGCAGTGAGCATGCGGAGGCACCATGTCTGATCCAGCGTCGCCGGACCGGTCCGCACAAGGCGCCGAACCCGACCGGAGAATCACCATGAACGAGCAGCCCGGCCACGCCGCGGCGAGCCCGCCGAACACGCCCTGGAGCCCCCCCGCGACCGGCTGGGAGCAGCCGCCCCTGCCGAACGCCGGGTACTACCCCCAGGGGGCCTCCGGCGCAGGTCCAAATCCTCCGGTCCCACCCCCTTCCGGCTACCCGCACGGGCCCCAGGGCCGTCCGCCGCGGCCTCGCAGACGCCTGGCTCGCCTCGCCGTGGTGACGCTGCTGGTGGCGGCGGCCGCGTTCCTCGGCGTCGCGATCAGCAACGGCTTCTGGCGGACGACCGCCTCGACGACCACTCAGGGCGGGCCGACCGCCGGCTCGAGCCAGAATGGGTCGGGCGGCTCGCCGTTCGGTTCCGGTGGCTCGAGCTCGGGCGGCTCCGGTTCGAGCGACTCCTCGTCGAGCTCGGCTTCGGGCGCGCCCACCGACGTGACCTCGATCGCCTCGTCGGTCGACCCGGCCCTCGTCGACATCAACGTCACACTGGGTTACGAACACAACGGCCAGGCGGCCGCCACCGGCATCGTCCTCACCTCGAACGGCGAGGTGCTCACCAACAACCATGTGGTCACCGGCGCGACCTCGATCAGCGCGACGGACGTCGGTAACGGACGCACCTACCAGGCGACCGTGGTCGGTTATGACCGCAGCAAGGACATCGCCGTCATCCAGCTGAGCGGAGCTTCCGGGCTCAAGACGGCCAGGATCGGCGATTCGTCGACGGCGGCCGTCGGCGCGGGCGTGGTCGCGATCGGCAACGCCGGCGGCACCGGCGGCACGCCCAGCGCGGCCGGCGGCAGTATCGTGGCCCTCGATCAGCAGATCGTCGCCAGCGACGCCGGCGACAGCACCTCTGAGCGCCTCACCGGCCTCATCGAGACCAACGCCGACATCCGGCCGGGTGACTCCGGTGGCCCCCTCGTCGACACCGCCGGCGAGGTCATCGGGATCGACACGGCGGCTTCGGGCGGCTACTCGTTCCAGACGAACGGCACGCAGGGCTTCGCCATCCCCGTGGACACCGCCATGGCTCTCGTCTCGCAGATCGAGGCCGGTGGCGCCTCGGCCACCGTGCACATCGGACCCACCGCGTTTCTCGGCGTCGCGATGGGGAACCCCGGCAGCTTCAGCTACGGAGCGACGGCCTCGGGTGTGATCATTGCCGATGTGGTCCCCGGCACACCCGCCGCGCACGCCGGCCTGGTCGCCTACGACGTGATCACTTCGGTCGACGGCCACACCGTCGACTCGCCGACGACCCTGAGCACCCTGCTGGGCACTCACAAGCCTGGTGATCACGTCACGATCGGATGGACCGACCAGTCGGGTCGGCGACACTCGACGACCGTGCAGCTCGCCACCGGCCCGGCCGCGTGAAGACGGCCGACGGAGAAACGACCCCGGCCGTGGCATCGCCATGGTCTGACGGTCGCCGCGAGTCGACGGTTGGCGATTTCGGGCGTGGCGCGTACGATTGCACGACGATTGCAGGATCAATGAGAACAGGCGTGTGTGGCGAAGGGTCGCTCGGCCGCCTGTGAGGCCCGCGCAGGGCCCCGGACCGGAGGAAGCCTCGTGAAGAAGATCATGGCCAGGATCGGGCTGCTGCCCGTGGGGATCGTCGCCGTCGCAACGCTGGCCGCGGGCTTTCTCGTGGTGTCGCCGGCGATGACCGCCTCGCGTGCGTCGGCCTCGACACCGACACCGCCGGCAAGCCCGGCGGTGGCCGGCTCGCCTGCCCAGAAGGCCACGCCGACCGACACCGGCACGCCGACCCCGACGCCCAGCTCTACCGACACCGGCACGCCGACACCGACACCCACCTCGACCGACACGGGCACGCCGACTCCGACTGCGTCGCCGAGCCCCCTGAAGATCGTGTCGATCTCGCCGGCCGGCAAAGCTGTGAACGTCTCGCCGGCCGCGGGCGTTAGGGTCGTCTTCTCGGCGGCGCTTGCCGCCACTACGCGTGACCCCGTCCTGGTGCCGAAGATGCCGGGCCACTGGAAGATCGTCGCCGGCGGCACGACGCTGCTGTTCGTGCCCACCGGTCATCTGCCCGTCTATGCCAAGGTGCATCTGGGCGTTCCCGGAGGCCCCAGCGGCGTGCGCGGCGCCGACGGCGGCACGCTGGCCAGGAGTCACACCCTGTACTTCACGGTCGGCGGTCCCTCGTCGACCGCGCGCCTGCAGCAGCTTCTTGCCGAGCTCGGCTACCTTCCGCTGCGCTTTCGGCTGGCCGTGAGCGCGCCCGCGTCGGGCTCCGCCGCCGGCTCGGCCACCACGAAGCAGTACGTGTCGGCGCTCGCCCGCGAGCCCCACAACCTCGATCTGATCTCGCTCGCGCCGCTGAAAGGAGCCTTCTCCTGGCGGTACAAGCACATCCCGGCCTCGCTGCGCGCATTGTGGCACCGCGGAAACTACACCGTGCTGATCAAGGGAGCGGTCATGGAGTTCGAGTCCGACCACAAGCTCTCGACCGACGGGACCGTGGGTCGCGAGGTCTGGACCGCGCTGCTCAAGGCGACCTCGCGCCACAAGGCCACCAAGCGGGTCTACGACTACATCGAGGTCTCGACCGCGCTGCCCGAAGCGCTCCATGTCTGGCGCGACGGCCGCATCATCTACAGCAGCGCCGCCAACACCGGCATCGCCGCGCGCCCCACAGCGCTCGGCAGCTTCCCGGTCTACGCTCGCTACCTGTCGACCACGATGAGCGGCACCAACCCCGACGGCAGCCACTACAGCGACCCCGGCGTGCCCTATGTGGCCTACTTCAACGGTGGCGACGCGGTGCACGGCTTCCTGCGCGGTTCCTACGGCTGGCCGCAGAGCCTGGGCTGCGTCGAGCTGCCCTACTCGGCAGCCGCCGTGGTGTTCCGGTACGACCCCATCGGCACGCTGGTGACGGTCTCCTAGATCGCCCCGGACGTTCCTGGGCGTCTCACACGGGGTCCATGACGATCGCCGCGCTGTGACAGCCCGTCGCGCACAGGCCGCAACCGCGACACAACGTGGCATCGACGGCCGGCACGACGAGCTCCCCTTTCGTTGGTCCCGCCGAGCGGATGATGGCGTCGAACGGGCAGCGCACCACGCAGCGGTTGCAGCCGTCACACGAGGCAGTCTCGAT
Organism: uncultured Actinomycetes bacterium; assembly: GCA_963845355.1. Taxonomy (GTDB): domain Bacteria; phylum Actinomycetota; class Thermoleophilia; order UBA2241; family UBA2241; genus Bog-752. The sequence goes on along the minus strand of CAWJRV010000005.1, from coordinate 107,946 downwards.
ACGCGCCACGAAGCGCGTGAGCGGCCACAGCTTGCCGGCGTCGAGACGCTCCCCCGCGAGATGCGGAAAGCAGCAGTCGGGACAACAGGTGCAGATACCCCGCATGGGCGCGCCGGGCATGCCGCCGGTCTGCATGAGGCCCGCCCGATTGGCCTCGCGCGCGACCTCGATCGCGCGTTCGGTCGAGATCTCCCAGCCGAGATCGTGATAGTGGCCGTGGGGGCCCTCGAAGCGCAGGCAGTTCAGGGTCGGCTTGTGGCAGCGGCCCATGATCGCGCGACAGTCACAGGGGTAGAGGTAGATGTGCTCCTGAGCGCGCAGTATGGCTTCGACCTCGTCGAACAGCAGGTAGGTCTGGTTTTCGATAGGGTCGATGGGCCGGCCGGCCTGAGCCGCCTCGACGTAAGGCCGAGCCGTCTCGACGTAGGCCGCTAGCTCCCATTCGCGGAGCTCCTCGCGAACCTCGACGGGCAGGTCGAGCCAGCCTTCGAAAAAGATCCACACGACGAAGCGGTCGTGGAACGAGACCAGGCCGTAGCGGTCGCGCGTCGCGTGCTCGACCACGCCGCGCCTGTTGGCGCGCTCCAGAAAGGCGCGCATCTCGCGGCGTGGCGCTTTGGGAGCAAGCAGGCGCCAAAGGGCCGTGACGCCCAGCGGTCGCTCGGCCAGGGCGGCGACCAGCGCCGTTTCGGCGGGCTCGTAGAAACGATCGAGGAACGGCACGATGAACACGGGGGCGCCGACCGCGGTGGCGACGAGCTGCAGGGGTGCGGTCGTGCCGTCCTGGGCAATCGACTCCCCGGGCATGGGCGCGAATCGGGTGTCGCCTTGTTTCATCGCCACGGGAGCATCCTGCCTATGATAGCGCGTTCCCGGCGAGTCTGCAGAGCGATGGGCCCTAGCGCTGCCTGGCGGCGGCGGTCGCGGTCAGACGGTGGCGGGGGGCAGAGTCGGTCGCGGTCAGGCCCTCTTGCAGCCGTCGACGGCGGTTCAGGAGGGCGTCCCGATCTGCCTTCCTGCCGCAGTCATCGCGCTCGAGGATCCCCGTTGCCACCGCGCGCTCGATCTCGTCGAGAGCCTCGCTGCGACGGCCCAGAGCCTTGAGCACCAGGGTGAGCCGGTTGAACGCCAGGGGCAGATCGCGCCTGACGCAGCGCTCGTCGAGAGGCTCTTGGCCGCAGGCCAGGAGGCTGTCGATAGCTCGACGATACCGTGCGACCGCCTGTTGCGGGTCGACTTTCTCCAACGTGCGCGCCTCGGCGAGCGACCGCGAGGCATCGTCGAGGTGAGCGGCGGTCTGCCTGAGCCTGTGCGTCTCGCCGCGGAAGGCGCTCACGGCGGGAGCCGTGACGTGCAGGCCATGAGCGGCGACATAGTCTATGAAGGCGGGCTCTTCGCCGGCGGCCAGGCTCTCGTGCTCGTAAAAGACCGCGCAGCGGCAACCTTGCGGGCTGCGGCACTGCCGGTTCGGTGCCCAACCTGCGGCGGCGGCGATGTCGCTTGTCTCGCGACCATCCATGGCGCGGCACTCGGGGCACGTGTCGTCGTCGGCCAGCGCCGAGTAGATCGCATTGCTTGCGGTGAGGCGTTGACGACCGCCGGTCGACACGTTGCCCGCGAGGCTCACTCCGGCAGATTCCGACGCGCCGGCCGCCACAAAGAGGTCCAGGTCGGCCCGACACGCGTGGCACACACCCTCGTTCTCGACGGCGGACGCCGTGCGTCCACAGATCCTGCAAGCGACCGGCGCGGGCTCGGCTGCCGGCGCTGGAGGCGCCTCGGAAGCGGGCGCCGGCGGCGGTGGCAAAAGCGGCTCTGCGGTCACACTGCCCGTTGCGGTCGGCATCGCGGTCGCACCGCCCGTCGCGGTCGGCATCGCCGGCGTCCTGCTCGACGCGGCCGGAAACGCCATGGCCGGCGCGGCCGGAAACGCGGTCGCCGGCGCGGCCGGAAACGCCGTTGCCGGCGCGGCCGCAGCCACGACCGGCGCAGTGCCGGCCGCCACGGGAGGAGCTGCCAGGAGCACCCCCTGAGGGGAGATGAGGACCGCCACCGGCGGTGGAGCGACCGGGCTGACGGAGTCAGACGGCGGCGCGTCCGGTACCGCTGCGGCGGACGCAGGCGGCGAGGGTGACTGCCGGGTCGCGGCTACATTCGGCACCCGCGCGCCACAGGTCGCGCAGAACGTCGCCGTCTCACCGATGGAGAGCTCGCAGTTGGGGCAATATCTCATGACCGTCTCCGGGCCGGGCCACTCGCGAAAGGAGCGGACCTCGCAGGTGATGTGCGATCTCCCTGCAAGTCATCGGCCAAAGCGGGCACTTCGTTAGGGGGTGGGCGTCCCGGCAGGCATCCTCGCGTCGACTGATCAGGCGACATCGGCGGCCTCGGACCGCCGATGTCGCCTGCGAGTCCTTAGCGCTTCGCGCGGACCTCCGGCCAGTGCTGGGCCTTCCAGGCGCCGCGATGCGACGCCGCGTGCACGACGGTCGGGCTGCCGGGCTGGCGCAACAGCCAGGCCGGCCGCAGACCGTGGTTCAGGCGGGTACCCATGGACTCGGAGGGCAAGCCGGATGGCCACCACGGTGGCGAGAACTCGGGAGCCCCGCGGCGTACCACCCGCAGCACACCGTGACCCACCGTGACCTGGCGGTTGCCCGCCCAGTCGTCGGCATGCACCTCGACGCGGTAGGTGCCGGGCTTCAGCGTGCAGTTGAACCGCGTCCAGTAGTAGGAGGGCGACGGGGAGGCGCCCCAGTCGCCCGCGTGCTCGACGAATCTGCGCAGCACGCGACCGTGAGCCCCGACGATCGTGATCGTCGCCTCTTTGACCCCGCTGTTCTCGTCGGTCGCCATAAAGAACAGCGGCCCGCGGCTACCGGCGTCGACGACGCTCGTGCGGGGGACGGAGCAGGCAGGGCCCAGCGTGTCGACGCCGACCGTCAGACTCTCCGTCTGCTCCTGGTTTCCGGCGTTGTCGGCGGAGCGGTAGAGGATCGTGTGCGTGCCGTCGAAGTGGTGGTCCGCGTAGGCCGGCACAACGATGGACGCGCCGGGCTGCCAGGCGTCCGCCGTCGAGGCTGGTCTGCGTTCCGGCGACGCCCGAGCCGCCGACGTCGTTGGCCAGCAAGCCGATGGTCACCGTCTTGTTGCGCCAGACGGAGTCGTTGTGTGGATCGAGGGTCACGGGAGCGGCGGAGTCGCCGTTCGAGTCGAGCGTCGACACGAGAAAGCCGTCGCCGAACGCCCACACGTGCTGGGCGTCGGTGGCGGCGATGGCTTCGACCCCGTCGCCCGCGGCGACACGCTGCCAGGTCGAGCCGCCGTCGGTGGTGGCATAGACGCCGTTCAGGCCTCCGACCCAGCCGTTGCTCGAGTCGCTGAAGTGCACCGTGGTGGCCAGGCTGTCGTCGAGATCGGACACGAGCTGCCACGTCGCGCCACCGTCGGTGGTGTGCAGCACCCAGCCCTGATCCGACGTGGCGGTGTCGGTGGCGTCGTCCAGCGTCCAGCTCGTGCCGACGGCCCAGCCGTCGCTTTTGTTCAGGAACTGCAGCCCGGTGATGGCGGGAGCGCCCTTGGGCAGCTTCTCCCTGGTCCAGGTGAAGCCGCCGTCGGTCGAGGCGAAGACCGCCGCCGCGGGATTGCCCTCCGAATACACACCGCCGGCCGCCCAACCCGTCGAGGCGTCGACGAAGTCGACCGCGCTGAGCGCGGTGTTGCCGGCGACGAACTGGGGATCCAGGTGACGCCGCCGTCGGTCGTGTGCTGCATCGTGAGGTTGGCCCCCGCGTTCCACCCGGAGTTGTCGTCGCTGATCGCCCAGCCGGTGTGCGCGTCGATGAAATCGACGCCGTCGAGCTCGCCGCCCAGGTTGGACTGCTGCGGACCCCAGGTCGCGCCGCTGTCGCTCGTGTGGAGGATCACGCTGCCGTCACCCCACTGGTCGCTGGCTCCCACCACCCAGCCGTCGCTGGCGTTGGGGAAGCTGACCCCCATGAGCGCGATCGCCCCCCGGACCAGATCGGGCTGCTCGGCGAAGCGCACGCCGTCGGTGCTGTGCAACAGGGCGCCGGCGGAGTCGACCGCCCACACGTCGGTCGCCGAGACCGCGTCGGCTCCGGCGAACCAGTACTGCTGGCCCGAGCTGCCCGACTGCCAGGTCGCCCCATCGTCGCCGGAGACGAGGATGCCGTCGCCCACGGCACAGACCGAACCGCCGCCCGCCGCGATCGCGTAGGGCATGGCCGGCGCGCTGATCGTCGACGTCTTCCAGAGTGAACCCGCCGTCACTCGAGTGCTTCAGATGGTCGGAGCCTGAGAATCGTCGTAGTCCATCCAGTCCTGGCCGACGAGCCAGACGTCGCCCGCGCTCGCGGCGTAGATGCCGGTCGTGGACGGTCCCCAGTCGGTACCGGGCGCCAGAAGCGCCCGCCGTCGTTGGTCGTCATGACCACGGAGTCGCCATAGTGTCTTGGCCGAGCACCCAACCGTCGCGGCGATCGACGAAATCGAGCTGGACGACGACCGCATGTCCGGGCCGTCAGAGCCGCGCGGGAGGGCCGTCCAGGTCGCGCCGCCGTCGACCGTCGTCCAGATGCGGCCGCTGGTGCCGCCCGCCCAGCCGTGCGTGGCATCGACGAAGTCGACCGTGAGGTAGCCCTTGTAGGCGGCGGCGACGCTTCAGCGTCTGCCAGGTGCCGCCGCCGTCGCTGGTCTTGAGGACCTTGCCGTCGTTGGTGCCGATCCAGCCGTGTGCGGCGTCGACGAAGCTCGCGTTGGTGAGCCAATCGGTCAGGCCGCCCGGCGTCTCGTCGGTCCAGGCGGCGCCGCCGTTGGTGGTGGCGAGGATCAGGCGTCGCCGGTTCCCGCGCCGTGCGCCGACCGACCCAGCCGTGCTGGGCGTCGGCGAAGCTGACCGACCAGAGGTCGGCGTCGGAGCCGGTCGGCTGCGCCGCCCAGGTGAGCGCCGCCGTCGGTGCTGTGCAGGATGGTTCCGCCCACGCCGACCGCCCAGTACTGCCCGGCGCGCGAACGTGACGTCGCTCAGACCGGTCGCGGGCTGCGGCATCTGCCAGAACCAGCCGTGCCCGCCGTCGGGCACGAGGGCCTGAGCCGGAGGGGCCCCAACGGCCGCCAGGCGCCACGCGGCCAGCGGCGATGCAGGCAACGAGCCAGGCGCGCTTCATGTGCAGACCCCCTTACGACGGAACCGGGACTCAGAACGGCGTCGACGATTTCGCCGGACGCCCTCGGTGCGGCGGCGCATCAGCGCACCACCAGCGTGTTGGCGGCCGCGCCGTCTGCGCGCGTTGCCGGCCGCGTCGGTGGCGGCGACGGCGAACCTGTAGGCGCCCTTGGGCAGCCAGCAGGTGAAGTCGTAGTCCACCGACGGTGTCGACCCTGACCGCCGGGCAGCACGACCTTCTTGACGAGCGCGCCGTGGGCGTTGTGGATGCGGATCGTGACGGTCGCCGTGGGGCTGCCCGGGCGCGGGTCGCCACGTAGAAGCGCAAGGCGGTGCGAGCGCCGCGACGGCGGACGCCGGCCATTTGGCGACGGGCGTGGCCGGCGCGTGTCGATGAGCACGGCTGACGCGCTTTGCTTCGATGTTGCCCGCCTTGTCGGCCGAGCGATAGACGACTTTGTCGACGCCGTCGGCGCTGTGATCGGCCGGGGCGGGCACCGTGACGCGGTCGCCCGTTCGCCCAGGTCGCGCCGTCGTCGAGCGAGTACTCGCGTGTAGGCCACGCCCAGACCACCGCGGTTGTCGATGGCCCGGAGGTGCAGCCTCACCGCCTTGTCGTGCCAGCCGAGCCGGCGCCCGAGCACCGTCGTGTCGGTCGGTGTCACGTCGGTCGTCACCGCTGAAGCTCGTCGCCGTCGGCGCCGAGTGCCGAGGTCTGCGCCACGAGGCCGCCGCTGTACTCGGAGGTCATGTCGATGCTGGTTCCAGTCGAAGGTGCCGATCGGCTGGTTGTCGAACGTGCAACCGCTGAACCTGACGATGCCGAAGTCGGACGACGCCACGACGTCGCCGCTGCTGTCGCGATCGGCGCCTCGGCGATCGCCTCGGCCGACGCGAGCTGCGGGCGGGATGCCCATGATCTGTCCGGTCGGTGTACGACTTACCCCTCGTGTGGTTGACGAGGGTCAGCGTGAAGGCTCGCCGGCGCGGCGAAGGTGACGGTGCCGGTGAGCACGTCGCCGGCGTGGATCGGCCATGTCGATGGTCACCGGGTAGAGCGGATACATCTCATACCAGGCGTCGTAGCCGGCGACGCCCTCGCTATAGCCTTCGGTGCCGATCTGCTCGACCGTGTCGGAGTTGTCGCCGTCGAGGCCCACCCAGAAGGCGGCATCGGAGAAGGTCGCGCCGGTCGTGCGCACGCGCGGCTGAACCCAGGTGGCCGTGACCGTGGTGAACGGACCGTCGGTCGAGTCGTCGTAGCCCGACCAGTTAGACGAGGTGACCGTCGTGCCGTGGAACGGACGGTCGCCGAGAGCCGGGCGCACGCCCGCGGCCGGAAGCGTGGTCACGAGCGGGTCGGTGTGGGTGGCCGGTCTGGTCGCGGCCGCCGCCGCGCCCGCCCAGACGGCCGCCCCCGCCACGACCAGCGCGGTACACGAGAGTCCCAACAGAAACCGCTTCATACAGTGCCCCCAATCGGACCTCGCGCTTGCGCGCAACGGACGTTCAGAGTGATTCACCGCGACGGCTTTCGGCGTGATCGACCGTGACGGACGGTTTCACCGTAGCTCATAGTAGCACCGCCGCGTTTGCGCTTCATCAGCAAGCGACCGACCGTGACCCGCTCCGCCCGCCCGCGTGCTCCGCGGCTCACTCCTCGAGCGGCACGTCGGACGCGCGCGTGCGCCGCTTGATGAGCGTATAGAGCCCGCCGCCCACGACCGCGACCACCACTATGCCGGCGACGACGAGCACCCCGATCAGGCCCGCCGGGGTCCCGCCGCTGCCCGTCTTGGGCCTGACGGAGAAGTATGTCTCATAACCGTACGGCGGCACGACGACGTTGCCCACGTTGGCGGGCATCTGCACCCAGCCGGTCCACCGCGAGGTGTTCCAGGCCTCGGTGTCGTCGGAGTAGGCCAGCGGGATATAGGGCGACTGCTGGTAGATGATCTGCTGGCACTTGTAGACGAGCTGCAGCCGCTTGGCGAGGTCCATCTCGGTCGACTGCGCCTTGTAGGTGGCGTCGTAGAGCGGATCCGACCAGGCGCAGTCGCTCTCGTTGTTGATCTGCGCGGTCGTGAAGTAGGCTGAGGACGGGCCGGGATCGACGTCGTTGTACCAGCCCCACTCGTACATGTCGTAGTTGGGCGTGAAGACGCCCTTGACCGTGTTGTACAGGTCGCTCTCGAGCGCGCCGTCGTCGAGCGTCGAGAGGGTGACCTTGAGGCCGAGCTGGCGGAACCAGCCGGTGATGAACTCGCCGCAAGTGATGCTCTGCTGGTAGCTGCTGCGGGCGTAGAGCCGCAGCGAGATCGGCTTGCCCTGCTTGTTCAGGCGCACGCCGTTGACCAGCTTGTAGCCGGCGGCGGTCAGCATCTGCGAGGCCTTGGCCAGGTTGAAGCTGTAGGCCTGGTCGGCCGGCGGCGTCCAGTGCCAGTCGGGGTTGCGGTAGTAGTTGGCGGTGATGATCGTGTCGGCCGGCTTGGCCATGCCGCCGTAGGCGATCGCGCAGAGCTTGTTCTTGTCGACCGCCCACTGCAGCGCCTGGCGGAACCGCCAGTCCTTGAGGACGGGGTTGCCCAGCGACGGACCGCCGGTGTAGCAGTTGAAGCCGAGCTCGTCGTAGCCGTTGACGTACACCGGCCTGACTTCAACGCCGGGCATGTGCGACGAGCATCTGCATCTGCGCCTGGAGCAGGCCGGTGCAGCCGTCGATGGCGCCCGACTTCATGTCCTCGCCCATTGTGTCGGCGTTGGTGTACTCCTCGAAGACGATCGTCGTCGACGTGCGGGGCGCCGCGCCAGTAGCTCTTGTTGGCCTGCATCACGAGGTAGTTCGACTTCTTCCACTGGACGCACTGGAACGGCCCGCTGCCGATGATCGGCGGCGTGTTCGGGAAGGTGTGGATGGCCGTCTTGGCCGGGATCTTCGCCCAGATGTGCTCGGGCAGGATGGGCACCTCGGCCACGTTGGCGAGCAGGGCCGGCTGAGGCGACGGAGCAGTCGATGCGCACCGTATAGGCGTCGAGCGCCGTCGCTTTGCACGATGTTCGTCGTGTAGCTCGTCCAGTTGGCGATGTTGTTCTTGACGATGTAGTTGTACGTCCAGGCGACGTCGGCGGCGGTCAGCGGCAGGCCGTCCTGCCACTTGGCGTCCTTGCGGATGGTGAAGGTCCAGGTCTTGCCGTCGGGCGCTGGTCGTCCAGTCGGTGGCGAGCCCCGTCGTTTTGTTTGGCGCCACGTCGGTGGTGTTCAGACCCACGAGCGTGTCGTAGTTCATGTACCAGACGGTGAACGCCTGCGAGTTCGAGCCGATGAACGGGTTGAGGTTGTCCGGGCCGGCCGTCCAGCCGAGCCGGAGGATGACCTTGCCGCTGGTCGGCGACGGGCTGGCGCTCGAAGCGAGGGCCGAGTGATACCCCACAGCGAGACCGGCCACGAGGATCACCGTCGTCGCCAGCAGGACCGCTCGACGCCACGACATGCGTGTGCGTCTCATCAGTGCCCCCCGTGCTCGGTCGGCGTCGCGCGGCCACCGCCGCCGCCTCCGCCCTGTCTTCGTCGCGCCCCGCCGCTCCCCGACTCGAGGCGATTCTATACGCTCATTGCGTCGACAGACGTCGCCGGCGCCGGACCCGCCACCGGTCACGGGCCCCTGCGCGTCTTCATTCCAGGCTTGCCACCCGCCGCAGACGCTTCATGCCAAGCTTGCCACCGCAAAGGCCTCCTATATGTTGGCCCGGGAGGGGGGACGAGACGAGATGGGCTTTGGCATACGTATTGCGGCGAAGGGCGGCGACGCAGGCCCGCCGCCGCCATGTCACGCGCCGCGTCGCCGTCTGAGCCGTGAACAAGCGCGCCTACTTCATCCGCAAGATCGCCAACGCCTTGCTGACGATCGTCCTCGTCGCCTCGTTCAACTTCTTCCTGTTCCGCATCATGCCGGGCAATCCGGCGAGGCTCCTGCTGCCCAAGGGCAAGGTCTCCGCCGCCGCGATCGCCCAGCAGGAGGCGGCGTTCCACCTGAACGTGCCCAAGTGGGAGCAGTTCATCTACTACTGGTCCGACACAGCCCGGCTCAGGTTCGGCTACTCGTTCGCGTTCAAGGTGCCGGTGACCCAGATCGTCGCCCAACGCATCTGGCCGACGATCATCCTCTGCGGCCTCGGCACGCTGCTGGCGACCGTCATCGGCATGGTCGAAGGCGTGATCGCCGGCTGGAAGCGCGGCAAGCCCTTCGACACCGCGAGCACCGACGTGAGCATGGTCATGTACGCCATGCCAACCTTCTGGCAGTGCCTGCTGGCGATCATGTTCTTCTCGGTCGCGCTGGGCTGGTTTCCGGTAGGCCGCGAGTCGACCCCCATGGCACACTTCGCGATGTGGGGCCCGATCCCGCTCGACTTCACCACCCTGGAGACCCTGCTCTACCACATCACGCTGCCGGTCATCATGTTCGCCCTGGGCTACTACGGCGAGTACCACCTGATCATGCGCAGCTCGCTCACCGGCGTGATGAAAGAAGACTACGTCCTCACGGCGCAGGCGAAGGGCCTGAGCAGCAATAACGTGCTTTGGCACCACGTCGTGCCCAACGCCATGCTGCCCACGGTGAGCCTCGTCATGATGAACCTGGGGTTCATCGTCTCGGGCGCGATCCTCATTGAGAGCGTCTTCAACTGGCCGGGGATCGGACTACTCTCGTACCAGTCGATGGACGCTCACGACTACCCCGTGATGCAGGCCGTCTTTCTGCTGGGCAGCGTGGCCGTGATCGTCGCCAACCTGATCGCCGACATCATGATGTACTACATCGACCCGCGGGTGAACGCCTGATGCCGCGCCGCCTGAAGCGCTGGATCGTCGCCTGGACGCCGGTCGTCTGGCTGGCCGTCACGCTCATCAAGTACCCAAAGACCATCCCGCTGTCGAGCGGCCTCGTGGCGATCGTCAAGGGCTTCTTCTCGCCGTCGATCGGCAATTACCCGCCACCGTTCCTGCTCCTCGCCGGCCTCGCGGTCGTGGCCTGGGGTCTGGCGCTCCTGTTCGGCCGCGCCGCCTCGCGCGGCTACCCCCTCACCCTGATGGCGACCGGTCTTGCGCTCGTCGTCTGGGGGCTCGTGAACGGCGGCCTTCTCAGCCCGGGTGGGTTCAGCCTCAGCAACCGTACCGGCTACTACACCTGGCTGTGCCAGACCGTGGTGGTGGTCCTGGCCGCGGCCTGTGTGTGGATGTGGGCGCAGTCGCACCCCGAGCGCGCCGAGCTCGTCGTGCGTAATACGCGCCGCACCTGGCGGCTCTACCGCTCGAACCGCCAGGGCATGATCGGCCTGTGGATCATCGTGGCGTTCGTGGCGATCGCGCTGCTCGCGCCGTTCCTTGCAAACCACGCCCTGCTGGCCCCCGGCGCCGGGATCGGCAGACCCTTCCAGCCGCCAAAGCCGGCCTACTACCACCTCATGGGCACCGACGAGATGGGGCGCTCGATCCTGGCCGAGTTCATCTGGAGCGCCCGTATCTCGCTCGTGGTGGGCCTCATGGCGACGGTCGTGTCGACCGTTCTCGGCGCGAGCATCGGTATCGGCGCCGGCTATTTCGGCGGCTGGCCGGGCGAGGTCTTCATGCGCATCACCGACGCCTTCCTCGTGATCCCCTGGCTGCCCTTCGCCATGGTCCTGGCGGCGGCCTTCGGCCACAACTACGTCATCGTGATCGTCATCATCGGGGTGACGAGCTGGCCGGGCACCGCCCGCGTGGTGCGCGCCGATGCCCTGCGCGTGCGCGAGCTGCCCTTCATAGAGCGCGCCAAGGCCATCGGCTCGAGCGACCTGCACATCATGAACAAGCACGTACTGCCCAACGTCTTCCCGCTGATCTTCGCCAACACCATCCTGGTGGTGGCCGAAGCGATCACCGCCGAGACCGAGCTCTCGTTCCTGGGGCTGGGCGACCCGCTGAATTTCAGCTGGGGCACCATGCTGCACAACGCCTGGTCCTCGGGCGCCGCCACCCTGCCGGCCTGGTGGTACATCCTGCCGCCGGGCATCGCCATCGTCTTCGTCGTGCTGGCCTTCACCTTCATGGGCACGGCCTTCGACGAGATCCTCGACCCCCGTCTGCGCAGCCGCGAGGACACCGCCGGCTACGACACCTACGCCGCGCAGCCGCTCCTGGCCGCCGACGTCGCTGTGCCGCTGGGCGGCTTCGTCTTGAATGAAGGGGCGCCGACCGAGCCGTACGGCATGGAAGGCGAAGAGCGGCGGCGCGAGCGCGACCCCAGGCTCTAGCCCCCCGGCATGGGTGCGTCGGCGCCTGGCGGCGGCTCATCGGGGGTTGGCGGCGGCTCGCTGGGGCCCGGCAGGGTTCCGCCGGCGCCCGGCGCGCGGCGCGCGCGCAGCACCGCCCTGACCACCCGGACCCTCTCGCGCAACCCGGACGCCCAGGTCATCCAGCGCCTGGGGCCAAGGAAGATCGCCACCATGAAGGCGGCGATCAGCACGCGGCCGAGGTTCATGCTTCGGCTCCTTTCGGGCCTTCAAGAGCGGACGACGACCATCTCATCGTATGCCGCCGGACAAGGTCGTCAAACGGCACGCAGGTGGGAATACCGGACGAAGACTCTAGGAGGTTGAGTGAAGGACGCGCGAAACCAGAACTTGAAGCCACCGGCACCGAAGGGCGAGCTCGTCAGTCGAGGCACTCTCGCAGACGCTGAGATTCGACGCAGCCACGCAGCTTGGCCAGCGTCTTGGCTTCGATCTGGCGGATGCGCTCGCGCGTGAGGCCAAAGCGCTGGCCCACCTCGTCGAGGGTGCGCGGGCGATCGTCGCGCAGGCCGTAGCGCAGCTCGATGACGCTGCGTTCCCGGGCGGTGAGGCTCGCAAGGATCTCCTTGAGCTGCTCCCCGCGCAGGACCTCGCCGACGGCCTCGAGTGGCGCCACCGCGTTTTCGTCTTCGATCAGCTGTCCGATCTCGACGTCGCCCTGAGTGCCGGCCGGCGTGTCCAGGCTCAACGGCACCTGGCTGATCTTGAGCATCTCCTCGACCCGCTGGCGCTCGACGCCCATCTCGGCGGCGACCTCGTCGGCGGTGGGCTCGCGACCCAGCTCGAGCGCGAGCTGACGCTGAGCGCGCAGCAGGCCGCTCATCTTTTCGGTCATGTGCACCGGTATGCGGATCGTGCGGCTCTGGTCGGCGATGCCGCGCGTTATCGCCTGGCGGATCCACCAGGTCGCGTAGGTCGAGAACTTGTTACCCCTGCGCCAGTCGAACTTCTCGACCGCGTGCACGAGCCCAAGATTGCCCTCTTGCACGAGGTCGAGGAACGGGATGCCACGGCCGACGTAGCGCTTGGCGATCGATACCACCAGGCGCAGATTGGCCTCGGTGAGCTTGCGCCTGGCCGTCATGTCGGACTGCTCGACGCGCTTGGCCAGGCAGACCTCTTCGTCGGCGGACAGCAGCGGCACCCGGCCGATCTCGTGCAGGTAGGCGCGCACGGCATCGACGTTGGCTGCGGCCGACGCGCGCGGCGTCGCTTCGCAGGGGTCGTCTGGTCTCGTCTGGGTCTGCCGTACGCCCATGCGCATCTCCTCTCTTGCCCTCGTCAAAGTCGATTCGACACGATAGCAGCCTTCCCCGCCTCGCCCGGCGGCTCTTAACAAGCCTTAACCGGGCGCTCCGACGAGCCTTAACCGGGCGGGCCGGCGACTCGCCCCGACGATGGGGCGGCCTCCTTGCGAACGCCGCGGCGCTCCTCACGCCGGCGAGCGCGCTGCGGCGATTGTCCGCTTCACGCCGGCGAGCGCGCTGCGGCGGGGCTGGCGGCAGGAGTCGGCGTCGGGGTCGTCGAGGGGGTCGTCGTGGGCCGTGGCCTGGGCGTCTGCGCGGTGGCGCTGGGTGAAGGACTCGAGGCGACCGGCGTAGGCGACGGGCTGGCCACCGAGTAATGGCCGGTCCACGGCCTGAAGACCGGCATGACCGCCGGCACGGCGAAGTCGGCGATCGGCCGCGAGCCGAAGACCATCTCGTAGTAGGTGCCCCAGATGGGCACGCAGTAGGTCGCGCCCTGGACGCCCGGCATCGGCAGCTCGGCTTGCGGGTAGCCCATCCACACGGCGGTGGCGAGCTTGGGGTCAAAGCCGCAGAACCAGGCGTCGGCCGAGTTGGTGGTGGTGCCGGTCTTGCCGGCGGCGATGCCGCGGTAGTAGTTGGGCATCGCCGCCGCCGTGCCGAAGCGCGTGTTTCCCTCCAGGATCTTGTCGACCACGTAGGCGACGCCGGCCGGGATCACCCTGTGGCCGCGCGAGACGATGCGGTCGACGTGGCCGTTGGGAAAGACGACCTTCACCAGACCCTGCGGGGCGTGGCGGATGCCTTCGGCGGCGAAGGTCGCGTAGGCGTCGGCGACCTCCAGCGGGTTGACGACCTCCGAGCCCAAGACGATCGAGGGATAAGCCTGCAGCGGGCTCGTGATGCCCATCGCATGGGCCACGCCGACGATCTTGCGCGCCCCCAGGTCGAGGGCGAGCTGGGCGTAGACCGTGTTGTCGGACTGCCAGGTGGCCTGCACCAGGTTGATGCGCCCGGCGTAGGTGTTGGAGAAGGTGCTGACGTTCCAGAAGGGCGGCACCGCGCCCGGACCGAGGTAGATGTGCAGCGGCTGCGAGTCGTAGTAGGTGGTGGCCGGGTTGGCGCCCTCCTCGACTGCCGCCACCAGGGCGAACGGCTTCATCGCCGAGCCGAGCTGACGGTGGGCCTGCCAGGCGAGATCGAACTGCGTCGTGTGGTAGTCGGTACTGGCGACCATAGCTCTGATGTAGCCGTTGGCCGGGTCGATCGAGACGAGCGCGCCGGCCGGCCCCGCGGGCAGCGTGCTCTTGAGCGCCGCGAGGGCGTCGCGCTGCATGCGCAGGTCGAGTGACGTGTAGACCTTGAGACCGCCTTCCAGGGCCTGGTTCACGCCGTAGCGCCGGATGAGCTGGTCGGTGACGTACTGCACGAAGTAGGCCGCCGTGCCCTTCAGGCTGGGCGGCGGCGCGTCGAACACGCCGAGCCTGGCCCGGCTGGCCGCCGCGGCCTGGCGCGCGCTGATGTAGCCCTGGCTGCCCATCAGGGCCAGAACGAGGTCTCGGCGCTGCAGGGCGTCGGTGGGATCGTAGATCGGCGAGTAGCCGAGCGGCGAGCGCGGCAGCCCCGCCAGCATGGCGCACTGCGGCAGCGTGAGCTGCCAGACGTTGCGGTGGAAGTACGTCTGGGCGGCGGCCTCGACGCCGTAGGCACCGGAACCGTAGTAGACGGTGTTCAGATAGGCGGTGAGTATGCGGTCCTTCGACCAGCGATCCTCAAGCTCCCAGGCGAGGACCGCCTCGCGGATCTTGCGCACGAAGCCGGTCTCCGTGCCGAGGTAGGCGTTCTTCACATACTGCTCGGTGATCGTGCTGCCACCCTGCACGAGGTGGCCGGCCAGCAGATCGGCGACGAGAGCCCGGGCGATGCCGACGAAGTCGACGCCGTGGTGCTGGTAGAAGCGGCGGTCTTCGGTCGCCACGGTGGCGTCCTTCAGGGCCTGGGGGATCTGCGACGACGAAACGACAAGGCGGTCTGTGGCCCCGTGGAGCTGGGCGATCACGCCACCGTTGCGATCGTAGACGACGGTCGTCTGGGCGACGGTGCGACTCTGAAGCCGCGCGAGCGACGGCATACCCTTCGTGACCCCCACCACGGCGCCGGCCGCCGCGACGGCCATGAGCAGCGCAAGCACGACCACCGCCAGCACGACGAGCCCGATCGTCTTTCGGATGCGGTGACGCCGGCGCCGCCGCGGCCGCACCCCGGTCGAACCGTTGCGCTTCGTCGCGGCGCCGCCCGTGGCGCCACCCCGTGTCGTGCCGCCGTCTTCTGTGCTGCCCGTGCTCACGACGCGCTCTCTCTAGGGCACCCGCACGCTGGAGGTCGCGAGGGCCATCATCGTGCCGTTCGAGAGCTCATCATCGAGGGTGTTCACGACCCAGTAGGCGACGCTGCCGGCCTGCCAGGCGACCATGTGCAGCCGGGCGCCGTCGTAATAGAGCGCGTAGCTGCGCCCACCGCGCGTCACGGTAGCGTCGGGACTCGCCAGGATCGGGGCGTTCGTCCAGGCGATCGCCTGGACGTCCCAGAAACCCCCCAGAGGAGTCGTGCCGACGACCACTGCGGCCCTTGCCTCGCCCGACCCCGTCGGCACCCGGTAGGCGCGGAACTGGTCGTAACCCAGGCCGGCCGGCAAGCGAGCCGGCATGAAGAGCGGCAGCCGGCCGGCTTTCTGCAGCGAGCGCCAGAGCGCCACATGATAAGGAGTGTCGGTAATGGTCACTTTGGCGGGCTGCGTGCGTGCGCTCGAGCCTCCCGTCGCCGTCGCTGCGGTCGGCGCGCTCCGCCCGGCCGGCGCCCGGCGCGGCGCCACGGGCGGATGCAGGAACTGCTGGACCGCCGCACTCACCTGCTGCGGCGTCGCCGTGACATACGAGATGCCGCCGATGGTCGGCGTCGAGCCGTCGATGTGGGTCTGGTAGATCTCGTGCGTGTTCAGCTGCAGGGCCAGCGTGAAGAGCTGGTAGAGCTTTCCCAGGCTCGAGATGTCGGAGGTGACGTTGTGTGAGATGACGTTCATCACGGCAAGGAACTGCGGCAGGCTCTGCAGCTTCGCCGAGCCGGCCAGCTCACGCTTCATCTCGCGCAGGAACAGCTGCTGGCGCACGATGCGCGTGAAATCGCCGTTCTGATCGTGACGGTAGCGCACCCAGTCGAGCGCCTGAGAACCTCTCAGGCGCTGGTAGCCGGGCTGGATGTCGATCGAGGCGTAGTCGGTCACGGCCGTGTTGTTGTAATAGCGGTGATCGATCGGCAGGTACACTCCGCCGAGCTGGTTGATCACCTGCTCGAACCCGTCGAAGTTGATGTCGATGAAGTCGTTGATGGGCACGCCCAGAAGCTGCTTGACGACCTGCAGCGAAAGCTTGGCGCCGCCGAACGAGTAGGCGGCGTTGATCTTGTTCTGACCGTATCCGGGGATGTCGACCAGCAGGTCGCGGGGCACCGAGAGCATCGAGATGCTGCCCACGCGGGGATCGAGGCGCACCACGATCAATGTGTCGGACCGCGCCCCCAGGTAAGGCTGGCCGGCGCGCCGGTCGCTGCCGAGGATGAGGATGTCGACCGGCTTGCCGGGCGCGGCCGCCACGAGCTGCGATTTGGCGGCCTGCACCTCCCGGGGATCGTTGCGGGCGACCTGGGCGGCCGTGTGCTGAAGAAAGCCCGTGAGCGCGCCGGCCGTGAGAGCCGCAAAGCAGACCAGACCGAGCACCGCCAACTTGAGCACGCGCAGCCAGAGGCTCTGGCGCGCGGCGGGCGCCGGCGCTGCCGTGTAGCGCGTGTAACTGGGCACTGCTCGGATCCTCGTCTGTCCTCGTACGGATTGCCGGACGGTTTCTGGACCGTCGTCTTCCTGTACCCGCTCGAGGTAAGACTTACTTCGTCGTTGCGGCCACCGTAACACCGTCGTAACAAGCGCCGTTCCGGGCACACTCCTTTGACGAGGCGTGGAGCGCGTGGAGGCGTGATGGATCACCAGAGCGAGAGGGACGGACACCAAGGGGAGATTCACGCCGGGCTGCGGGCGGCACCTGTCGTCGTGGCCGGCGCCGAGGTGCGCGCCTTCGTGGCGCGCCACGGCGGACGACTCTACGTGTGGACCGTCGACCACCGCTGCTGTACGGGGCAGCTCACCCTGCTCGAGGCCGACGTCACGAGGCCACCAGGCTGGCGCTCGGCGGAAGGCCCCCTCGACGCGGACGGGTTCGAGCTCCACCTCGACACCGGCGCCCACGGCCGGCCGCGGGAGCTCGTCCTCGAACTGACGAGGCGGGGCCGCGGAGTCCGGGCGTTCTGGAACAACCTCGCCTACGTAATCCCCGTGTGACTTGAAGGCACGGTCCGGCGGCGGTGGGCCCAGCGGTGCGCCCCGCCGTTCGACCCGGCGACCAAGCGTCCGGACCCGGCCTCGCCCCGAGACTGCCGTCTGACCTGACGACGCCTGTGTGTCGCTCAGTCGTTATCGCGCGGCCGTGGCGGGCCGATAGGACTCGTAGACACAGTCAGGGCTGGCCGTGCCCCGAGCGGCTTGCGTTTTGGAGGTATCAGATGAAGCTTGTGAGGCGATCGCTCCTGCCACTCATGGTGTGCGTCCTGGCCCTCGGCCTGGCCTCGCAGGCCGTGGCGAGCACGGTGGCGACGACTCGCGGCCAGAGCTACGCTTCGGCCGGTGAGAGCTTCTCGTGCCTCGGCACGGTCACGGCCGTCGACCCGGTGGCCGGCACGATCACCGTCACCGTCAGATACGCGACCCTCGCCCTGCAGGGGTCGGTCGGCCAGAGCCTCACGCTGACCGTGACCTCCGGCAGCACCCTGTCGACCTACGTGAAGGGCGCCAAGACCACGGTCAAGCTCGCCGACGTGCCCAAGGGCGACCTGATCGCCGCCGGCGGTACGATCGACGCCACCAATCCGGCCGTGCTCGTCTACACTGTCGGCTCGGCTGTGGTCTGGCAGCCGGCGCCTGACGCGCGGTTCCTGTGCCGGGGCACTGTCTCATCGGTCGATCCGCAGACCGATGCGCTCGTGGTCACCGTGGGCCGCGGCTCGCTGGGACTGTCCGGCTCGGGCGGCAAGAACATCACCATCGACCTGGCCGCCAACGCCAGGATCTTCGTGGCCACGCACCGCAGGTGGAGCTCCGTCACGGCGACCGACATCACCGCCGGCGACATCGTGACGATCCTGGGGTACGCCGACTACAGCGACCCCGGCGCGCCGGTCTACACCGCCTCGTTCGTCCTGGTGTGTCACGTCGCGCCGGTCAGCGCATTGACCTGGTTTGCCTGCGTCGGCCAGGTCTGCTCGGTCGACCAGAAGGCAGGCCTGGTCACCGTCACCGTCACCAACGGCACACGCGCCGTGCGCACCGCGATCGGCAGTGAGCTGATCCTTCTCGCAACACCGTCGAGCGTGATACGCACCCTGAGCAACGGTGTCCTCTCTACCGTGACGCTCTCCGACGTGCGGACCGGAGAGTCGATGGTCGTCACCGGTCAGATCGACCACAGCAGCGCGGCCACGCCCGTCTACGACATCGGTCACGCCTTCGTCTGGCAGCCGGCGCCGAAGTCCTGAGGCGCAAGCCGCCGGGATCGTCGACTTCGGCAGGCGGGGCCTCAGGCGAGGATCGCTCCCGCCTCGCGCAGCAACTCGACGAACGGCTCGATCAGCGCGGGACCGGCGGCCACGATCGCCGGACCCTTCCCGTGCGCGGCCGGCAGCTCGAGGACGCGCGCGCCGGCCTCCCGGGCGATGAGGCGCCCACCGGCGTAGTCCCAGGGAGAGAGATCGAGCTCGAAATAGGCGTCGACCTGCCCGGCCGCCAGACGGCAGAGATCGAGGGCCGCCGAACCGCCCCGCCGGATGTCGCCCACGCGCTCGAGGAGGTGAGCCATCACCTGCCCCTGGCGTCGGCGCTGGCCGGCGTCGTAGGAGAATCCGGTCGCCACGAGCGCCGCCGGCAGCGCGGCCGAGGGGCGGACGCGGAGCGGCCGGTCGTCGCACCAGGCGCCACGACCGAGCACGGCGGAAAAAACCAGACTTGTGAGTGACTCGCTGACGGCCGCCGCGATCGTCTCCCCGCCCTTTTCGACTGCGATCGAGCTGCAGAACGCGGGGTAGCCGTAAACGTAGTTCGCGGTGCCGTCGAGAGGATCGACGACCCAGCGCAGGCCGCTGCCGCCTTCGTGTACCGTGCCCTCCTCTCCGAGGACGGCGTCGTCGGGCCGAGCGGCCGCGATCAGGGAGACGATCCGCGCCTCGGCACGCCGGTCCACGTCGCTCACGAAATCGTGGGGCGCCGACTTGGTGGTCACTTCGAGCGCACCGGCAAGACCGTCCAGGTGAATGCGGCTGGCCTCGCGAGCAAGCTCGACGGCCAGCGCGTGGAGCTCGTCCGGACGGTCGCCTCGAGAGGACGACTCGTTCACGCCGCGGGCTCGCCCACGCTAGGCCTGGTTGAAGAAGTCGCTACCAGACAAGCCGCGCCGCCCGTCTCCGGAGAGCTCGACGTTGGCCGACACGAGCAGGAACACCTTCTCGGCCACGGCCTGCAGGCCGCCGTCGCGGGCATAGGTGAGGCCGCTGCAGAAGTCGACCACGCGTCGCGCGACCTCGAGCTCGCAGTGATGGAGATCGACCACCACGGGCTTGTCGCGGCGAAAGGCGTCGGCTATGACCTGAGCGTCGTCGAAGGTCGTGACGGCCACGACGGAAAGCTCGGCGCGCGACGGTGTGACCAGGGAGAGCCTGGGCTCACCGAACCTCCCGCCTGCGTCGTCGGTCCCGTCGAGCTCTTCGTCGTCCCAGACGCGGCCGGCGTCGTCGTCCCTGCCCGAAGCACGAGCCAAGGCCGTGCCCAGCCTGCTTCGCGCCCAGTCCCAGGAATCGGTCGCGCTCATCGCACACTCCAAGTCGTTTCTCGCCGCCGAGGCACGCGAACAGGGCCTGCCGCCTCTGCCCGGCCGTCTGTCGGTCGCTCCTCTCGGAAGGCACGGCCGAGCGACGCCGGAAGGCCCAGGGACCTGCCGGCCGGGTCATCTGCCTGTTCGCCGGGGGGCGGCGGGTTCCTCTCGCCGGTCCTGCATCGGCACCGGCTCCAGCGCCCTTGCCGGCGACAGGCCGTCGGCGCCGCCGTCCGGTCGCATCACGGCCGGGCCGCCGCGACGGCCGCCGACCTGGCGGCGCGTAGCGTCGGGTAGAGGCAGGCGCCGGCGAGGCCCATGACGACGATGGCGCCGTAGGTGACATGCGGCCCGAGGCGGGCCAGCAGAAGCCCCCCGAAGATCGGTCCCAGCGACCCCTGGCCGCCTTGCCAGACGAGCGTCCAGGCGCCCATGTAACGGCCCCGGATGTCGAGGGGAGCGAGCCGGGCGACGATCGCCGACGTCACCGGCCCGAAGAGCGCCTGGGCGATCGAGAGCGAAGCGATCGTCACGAGCAAGGGCCAGCTCGCCGGCACAAAGGCCGTGAGACCGACTCCACAACCGAAGAGCAGACTCGCCAGCGCCACCTGGTACATCGGGTCGAAGCGCTTGACGGCACGCACGATCGGATACTGGGTCACGACGATGACGAGCGCGCTGTAGGACATGAGCAGCCCCCAGGCAGCGGGTCTGACGTGCAGATAGCCGGTGAGCAGCACCGGGAAGGTCGAGTACATCTGGCCGAAGATGAACAGCGGCAGCAGCGAGACGGCACAGAAGGCGACGAAGCGCCGGTCGGCGAGCACGCGGCCGTAGCCCCGCGGCGTCTCGCGACGGGCCTGTCGGCGACGCGAGCGACGCCGGCTCGGGATGCGGATCACGTCGCGCATGCCGTACACGGGGGGACCCTCGCTCACCGCCGTCGAGCGCACATGACGGGCCACCCTGGGCCGCGTCTCGCGCAGAGCCGCGACGACGAAGACGAGAAAGACAAAACAGCCGGCGCCGGCCAGCATGAACAGTAACGAAAGCCCGCAGCCGGCGGCCAGCAGGGCGGCCGCGATCAGCGGACCGACGATCTCGCCGGCGCCGATCATCAGGCGCACCAGGCTGTAGCCTTCGGGTCGCAACCGGGATCGCACCAGGTCCGCGACCATGGCGTTGCTGGCCGTCAGGAACAGAGGCCAGCCCAGGGCACGATCGCAGAACACGGCGAGACAGATCGGCCAGAACCCGTGCGCGAACGCGAGGCTGCCGTACATGACCCCGGAACAGCAACAGCAGACGATCAGGACCGCCCGCCGTCCGAAGCGGTCGCTCAGACTGCCCGCCAGGGGCTGCAGCGGCAGGCCGGCCAGCGCCGTACCGCCCATGATGACGCCCACGACCGCCATGGAGACGCCCAGGCGCTCCTTGATGAGGATGGCCGTGTAGGGAAACGCCAGGCCGATGGCCAGCAGATAGAAGAAGGTGCCGCCGGAGAGCAGCCAGAACTGGCGCGGGAAAAGCCGCAACTGGCGCACCCACCGCCGTCTCTTCGAGCTCTGGTCAGCCTTCCGCACAACGATCCTTGCGGCAAGGCTATCGAAAAGCGCGCGACGAGACGACCCGGGGAGGTGCTCCCGCGCTAGCGCTTCGCCGGACGGCCCTTCGGGACCACCGTCGTGATGGACGTCTTGAGGAAACGCGCCGTCTTGCGCTCGGCGATCTCGATCACGACGAACTCGTCGCGCACCTGACGAACGGTGCCGCACATGCCGTCGCGGGTGACGATCTCGTCGCCCTTCTTGACACTCGAGATGAGCTCCTGCTGAGCCTGGCGCCGACGGCGCTGCGGGCGTATCGCCAGGAGGTAGAAGGCTGCGACGACGATGACTACATAGACGACCAGGATGTCAACTTTCACTGCGGCGATCCGCCTCCTTCAAAGACGATAAGCCCAAGCTGTTCCGGATACATGTTGCCACATCCTAGCGGAAAGCGGACGGCCCGCGCCGAGCGGGCGCCGGCACGACGCGCAGGAACAGTGTCTCCGCTCCGACGTCTCGAGTCACTCTTTCGATCTTTCCGAGCACTTAACAACGCTTAACCCAGCGGACCGCCCCTCAGGCTCGCCGACCCATTTGACCGCGACCGCCCCGGTAGATACCGTCTGGTGGGACCGGGAACGCACCATGCTCGAGCCACCGGGTGCGACTGAGCGCAGTCGGCGGCTCAAAGGGGGGTGAAGATCACGCTCAAGAGACGACCCCCGCTGGCCACGATCGCCGGGCTCGCCGCGATCGTTGTCTCCGTCACCCTCGCGATCGTGGCCTACTCCTACTATCCGTGGGCCTTCAGCCCGGCCGCCAACTGGATCAGCGACCTCGGCAACACCCTGCTGAGCCCCCGGGGCTCCATCTACTTTCGACTCGACATGGTCGCCGTGGGCGCCGTGCTGGCCGCCTTCTTCATCGGTCTGCGAGCCTGGGCTCGTGGCCAGCACATCGCACTGAAGCTGCTGGTCGCGGTCGGTCAGATCAGCGGCCTCGTGGCCGCCGTGGCTCTGGTCATGACGGGGATCTTCTCCGAGAACGACTACGCAGCCCACGCTCTGTGGGCGACCGTGATGTTCATCGCCCTGGCGACGGCGGTCTGGTTCATCGGCTGGGCGCCGGTCTGGCACCCCGACCTGCCGCAGAAGATCACCTATCTGGCGTTCGCCGTCTGCTCGGTCGACGTGATCTCCATCGTCGCCCGACGCCACTGGCTCGAGTGGCTCGCGGTGGGGATGCTGCTCTTCTTCGTCGGCGCGGTCTCGCTGGGGACGTGGCTCATGACGCCAAGCCCCAGCCGCGTTTCGCGCGACTGACCGTAGCGGCGCTCGACTGACTATGGCGGGTCGACCTTTGGCCTGCCCGGACCGACGTCGCTGAGGGCAACCCTCGGGCGGGCATCAGTCCCGAGGGCCTCGAGATCACGAGGGCGAGTCGGCCGGCAGCGGCTGCCCGACCCGCGGCTTGGGCGGAGCCGGGGCACGCTGCTCGCCCTGGTCCTCGCCGCCCTCGTCCTGTGTGTGCTTGCGGGCGCGGGCGTCCTTGTCGCGGAAGACCTCGGCGGCCGGGGTGCCGGCCAGCAGGGCCTCGAACTCGCCGCGCTCGATGGTCTCGCGCTCGACTAGGATCTGGGCGGTGGCGTCGAGGGCCTCGCGGTGGGCGGCCAGCACGGCCCGGGCGCGGTCGTGAGCCTCCTCGATGATGCGCCTGATCTCGTCGTCGATGGCGCGCGCCACCTCTTCGGAGTAGTCGGGCTCCTGCGAGAAGTCGCGGCCCAGGAAGGGCATCGCCTGGTTGTGGCCCAGGGTGCGGGCCCCCAGCTTGGCGCTCATGCCCCAGCGCATGATCATCTGCTTGGCGGTGTCGGTGGCCTTCTCCAAGTCGTTGGCGGCGCCGGTGGTGATCTCGCCGAACTGGATCTCCTCGGCGGCGCGGCCGCCCAGGGTCATCGCCAGGCTGTCGTTCAATTCGGCCATGGTGGTCAGGAACTTGTCTTCGGCGGGCAGCGAGATGGTGTAGCCCAGGGCGGCCCCGCGGCTGACGATCGAGATCTTGTGCACCGGGTCGGTGTGGGTCAGGAAGTGACCCACCAGGGCGTGGCCCATCTCGTGGTAGGCGGTGATCGTGCGCTCCTTGTCGGAGAGCAGGCGGCCCTTCTTCTCGGGGCCGGCCAGGACCCGCATGATGCCCTCTTCGAGCTCGGGCATGTCGATGATCTTCTTGCCGTGCCTTGCCGCCAGCAGGGCCGCCTCGTTGACCAAGTTGGCCAGGTCGGCGCCGGTGAAACCCGGGGTCTGGGCGGCCAGGGTGTCTAAGTCGATGTGCTTGGCGATCGGCTTGCCGCGGGTGTGGACCGAAAGGATGGCCTCCCTGCCGGCGCGGTCGGGGCGGTCGACCACGATCTGGCGGTCGAAGCGGCCCGGGCGCAGCAGGGCGGGATCCAGGATGTCGGGGCGGTTGGTGGCGGCGATCAGGATGATGTTGTCCTTCATCTCGAAGCCGTCCATCTCGACCAGGAGCTGGTTTAAGGTCTGCTCGCGTTCGTCGTTGCCGCCGCCGTAACCGGCTCCCCTGTGGCGCCCCACGGCGTCGATCTCGTCCATGAAGATGATGCAGGGGCTGTTCTGCTTGGCCTGGGCGAACAGGTCGCGCACCCGGCTGGCGCCCACGCCGACGAACATCTCGACGAAGTCAGAGCCCGAGATCGAAAAGAAGGGCACCCCGGCCTCGCCGGCCACGGCCCGCGCCAGCAGGGTCTTGCCGGTGCCGGGAGGGCCGAACAACAAGACGCCCTTGGGGATGCGCGCCCCGAGCTGCTGGAACTTCTTGGGATTCTCGAGGAACTCCTTGATCTCTTCGAGCTCCTCGACGGTCTCGTCGATGCCGGCCACGTCTTTGAAGGTGACCTTGGGCGCGTCGACGCTCACCTGCTTGGCGCGGCTCTTGCCGAAGCCCATCACCTTGGAGCCGCCGCCCTGCATGCGACGCATCATGAACATCATGAAGCCGATGATGAGCACCACCGGCAGCAGATAGGTGAGCAGGCTGGCCCACGACGAGCCGCCGCTCTTGGCCGTGACCGAGACTTCGGGGTGCTTGGCCAGAAGCTGGGCGAGGAGCGTGGCGTCGGGGTAGGTGATCGTATAGGTCGAGCCGCTCCTGGGCTGGACCTGTATCGTCTGGGCCGTGGTATTGACGACCACGGACTCGATGTCACCGCTGTTCAACTGGCTCACGAAGCTCTGGCTGCCACCCTGATAGTAGTGGGTGACGCTGCTGCCGTTACGGCCACTGCGCATCGCCTGGAAGGCGGCCATCACCACGATCACGATCAGCAATGGCACAATGAGGCGCCTGAATCTGCTCACGTCTGGTCTCCGCTCAAAGGGTCGTGGATAGTCATCTGGGTCATCAATCAGTCTTCTATGTTCCTCACAATGCGGCCGGCCAATCCCCGCAGTCTACCTGACTGTACTCCTCATCCGCGGGTGGCGCGTCTCGAGGGCCGTGCCAGGCTCTGTTCATGGACCACCGGCCCCCACCGCGGGAGCTGCCGCGCCGCGGACGCCGAGGTGCTCGGAGCTGAGCAGGCCCTCGACAAGGTCGCCAAGATCGCGGGCCTCGTGGCCCGCTTTCCGGACCGGGCGCCCTACTGGTGTCGGACCTCGTCGCCCGACCGCCGCCGGGCGGTAGCCGCGGCGGCTCCTCGTCAGCCGACCGCCTGCGAGCGGTAGGCGGCGATCACCGCGTCGATGTGTCGCTGCAGGTCGTCGGGGAGCGGCGGCACCTCGTGTGAGGCGAGCAGCTCGCGGGCCCGCTCGGCGGCGTCGCCCACGAGCGAGCGCCCCTCATAGCTCTCCCAGCCGTCGCGCTGGAACACCTTCGGCCACCAGATCTCGCCGGCCCGGTTGAACCGGCGGGTGCTCTTGCGCCCGAGGTAATGACCGCCTATGCCCACGGCCGCGATGTCGTCGATCAATGCGGTGGTCTCGTCGATACGACCCACGCGCAGGAACCGCTCGACCATGCCCACGAGATCGCAATCGAGCACGATCTTGGCCAGGCTGACGGTCTCGGCGCCGTCCATGAGGCCAAAGGCGAGCAGGCTGTCGGCGCCGGCCAGCGCCTCGGAGAGGGCGGTGAGCATGCCCTCGGCACCGGCCTGCAGGTTGCTCGCCTTGGCGTCGCCCGTCACCGCGCTGCCGGTGACCGGCAGGCCGTAGTGACGGCACATCTCGATGCAGATGACGTTGGCCAGGCCCACTTCGGGCGCGCCGCACAGATAGGCCCCGTTGCGCAGGTCGGCGACGGCCGCGCCGATGCCGGCAATCATGCCGCTGCCCGGCTGGGCGAGCTGAAACAGAACGACTGCCGACAGCAGCTCGGCCATGTTGACGATGCAGCTCCCCAGGACGGTCATCGGCCCGGTGGTGCCGGTGAGCGGCATGGGCAGGATCAGCACGGGCACGCCGGCTTTGACCAGCGCCATGGTCGCCTCGGTCATCTCGCGCTCGTGCATGAGGGGCGCGATCGTGCAGTTGATGGTGCTGAAGATCGGCCGCTTCCACAGCGAGCCGCCGGCCACCGCCTCGAAGATCTCCAGCAGCGGCGCCACGTGGGCCACCTCCCTGACCTCGTCCTGCAGGTGCTTGCTGCAGCTCTGCAGGGCGATGGACTCGATCTCGAGACCCGCGGTCAGCGGGTCGAGATCGCGGGCCGAGATCGGCGGCCACATGTAGTCGACTTCGGGGAGGGCGTCGAGCAGACGCATCGTCTGCCGCATGTCGGCGGCGGTGCCTTCGGTGCGCCGCCCGGTCACGTCGTCGAGCATGAAGGTGCCGGTGCCGTCGCTGCAGAACAGCAGCGAGCCGTCGCCCAGCACGACGTCGTGGCGTGGATCGCGGGCGGCCAGCCTGATCTGCCGGGGACAGCTCGAGAGGCAGCGCTCGACGAGCTCCCACGGCAGCTTGGCCCGCAGGAGCTCGCGATCGACCTCGGCGCCGGCCTCGGCGAGCAGCTCGATGGCCGCCGGGCTGTTGTAGCCGATGCCCACGTCGCTCAACACGCGCGCCGTCTGTTCGTGAATGAACTCGCGCTCCGCCACGCTGAGATACGTCATCCTGCCCCGCGCCATGTGCCCCCCTTGATCGACCCTGGTCGTCGTCGACCGACCGCCACGACCCCCGGCCGACGCGTGATGACCAAGGGACCGACCGCGACGGACCCCCAACGCATGGTGCAGGGCCCCGACGAATCTCGCGCAGCCGTGGCGTAAACTGTCGTCCGACAAAGCAAGCAAACAGCATGACGAGACTATCGCCAACGTGCCAAACAGGAGAAATCTCTTGTCGGAGAGCAGAAGAATCTACCAAACCTCGCACTGTGCCTCGCGCTGTGGCCGGCGCCGGCCCGCGCCTTGCCCATGTACCTGAGCCTCGGCAAGGCGGCCCGGGCGCTGGGCGTCTCGCCGGCCACTGTGCGCCGCTGGACGGAATCGGGCTTTCTGCCCTGCGTGCGCACCGCCGGCGGCCACCGCAGGATCGAAAGCGACGATGTCGCGGAGCTTGCGCGAGCCATCGGCGACAGCAGCCACCTCGAAGCGCGGCGAGCCCGGGAACGCGAGCTGGAGACACTCGTGCAAGCTTCTCTCGACGTCGCCTCACGGCTCGATCAGGCGGAGCTGCTGGCCGAGATCGCCCGGCACATGACTGCCCTGTGTCGCTGTCACACCTGCGAGATCATGGAGTACCTGCCCGACGACCGGGCGGTCCGCGTGCTGGCCGAATACGACGCCAAGGGGCGACGCTGGTCGACGTCGGGCGTCTTCAGTCTCGACGAGTTCCCGGTCACGCGACGCGTGCTCGACGGTCAGACCGCGATCACCGTGAACGTCGACGACCGCGGCGCCGACGCCGCCGAGGTGGCGCTCATGCGCCGCTACGGCGAAAAGAGCATCCTCATGCTGCCTCTCGTCTACCAGGGCCGCGCCATAGGCTTGCTCGAAGCGTGCGATCGCATGCAGTCGCGGCGCTACTCGGGGCAGGAGCTGCGCCTCTGTCGCGCGCTGGCCGGCCAAGCCGCGGTGGCCCTCCACAACGCCCGGCTGTTCAGTTCGGTGCACGTCGCACAAGCCGAGACCGCGCTGCTTCGCGAGCGCCTGCACAGGCTCACCTGCCAGCTTGCCGGCATGAACGAGCTGCCGGCCTCACCGCAGACGCTGCCGGCCTTGAGCGAAGTGGTACGGGCCGCTTTTGAGGCGCATTCCTGCGTGATCGCCCGCCGCGGCCGGGTCCTGGGGGCCGCCGTCGAGGCCGACCAGGGCTCCGCGTCGCCGGCGCGCGACGAGCACGCCGAGCAGCACGCCTACGTGGTCGGCGACGCCGATGGCGACCTGGAGCTCACGCTTGTCGCGCACCGCCCGGCCGCGGCGGGTCAGGCAGAGCTGCTCGAGCTCGTGGCGACGATCGCCGCGAAGCTCGCCGCCGGGTAGGCCGACCGAGCGCGAACACCGCGGCGGACCGGTTTCCGGGGCGAACGGGAAGACAGTGCGCACGACCGCGCACGACGACCTCCTACGGTGACCGTGCGACGGCGCTGCGCAGCGACCATGCGCGACCGACGAGAGGGAGGGCATCGACGTGGGACGCTCCGACGACACGACGAGCGAATCGACGGGTGCGACGATCGGTTTCGAGCCCCATGGGGGCACGAAGCACTGGTCCCGACCGTCGAGCGGCGACCACCACTGCCCGGCGCGTCGTTCCGAGGTCCCGGCGACGCGATGACCGTCAGGGTGGCCGTGCCGAAAGAGGTGACGCCGGGTGAACGTCGCGTGGCGCTCGTGCCGACGACGGTCGCCAAGCTCGTCGGCCGCGGCGTCGAGGTGGCGGTCGAAGCCGGCGCCGGCGCCGGCAGCTACTTTGCAGACGACGAGTACGCGTCGTCGGGAGCTCGCCTGGTCGCCACGACCGCGGAGCTCCTGCGCGAGGCCGACGTGATCGTCAAGGTGCGGTCGCCGCTTGCCGCCGAGATCGGGCTGCTGCACTCAGGCCAGGTGCTCGTCGGCTTCCTCGACGCCTGGCGCGGGCTCGACCGCGTCGCGGCGTTGCGCGACCGCGGCATCACGACCTTCGCTCTCGAGCTCGTGCCGCGCATCACACGGGCCCAGTCGATGGACGCCCTGAGCTCTCAGGCCTCGGTCGCCGGCTACCGCGCCACGCTCACGGCAGCCTCCGCCCTGGGACGCTTCTTTCCCATGCTCACGACGCCGGCCGGCACCATCCGGCCGGCCCGGGTGCTGGTGCTCGGCGCCGGTGTCGCCGGCCTGCAGGCGATCGCCACGGCCCGGCGCCTCGGCGCCGTCGTTTCAGCTTACGACGTCCGTCCGGCCGCCAGAGAGCAGGTCGAATCGCTGGGCGCGAAGTTCGTGTCGCTCGATCTCGACGCCTCGGCCTCGGGGGGCTACGCGCGGGCGCTCACGGCCGACGAGCAGGAGCGCCAGGGCGCGCTTGTGGGCGAGCATGCGGCCGGCTCCGACGCCGTCGTCACGACGGCCGCCATACCCGGACGACGCGCGCCGGTGCTGCTCACCGCGGCGATGGTCGACAGCATGCGTCCGGGCTCGGTCGTGGTCGATCTCGCGGCCGAGAGCGGCGGCAACTGCGCGCTCACCCGACCCGGCGAGACGGTCGAACGCGGCGGCGTGACCGTGATCGGCCTGCTGAACGCGCCGAGCCTGCTGCCGGTGAACGCGAGTGAGACCTTCGCGCGCAACATCCTCGACTTTCTCGACCTGCTGATCGCAGACGGCGAGCTCGCGCCGCGCTGGGACGACGAGATCGTCACGGCCAGTCTGCTCACGCGCGATGGGGCCGTTGTCCACGAACCGACGCGCACGGCCATCGCCGCCGTCGAGATGTCGGCCCGAGAGCGGAACGAACCCGGCGGCGCGGCACGCGAGTCCGGCGGCGCGGCACAGGAGCCCGGCGGTGCGGCACACGAGCCCGGTGGCGCGGCACACGAGCCCGGCGGTCGAGCCGGCAACGACGCGCAGGAGGCCCCGTGAGCGGCTGGTCGGCGCTCTACATCTTCATGCTGGCCGCCTTCACCGGCTACGTGATCATCGGCGCGGTGCCCGTCATCCTCCACACCCCGCTCATGTCGGGCGCCAACTTCGTGCACGGCATCGTGCTGGTCGGGGCCATGGTCACCCTGGGCTTCGCCCAGACGCCGCTCGAGGAGACCATCGGCGTGTTCGCGGTGGTCCTGGCGGCGATGAACGTGCACGGCGGCTACGTCGTGACCGTGCGCATGCTCGCGATGTTCAAGAGCAGCCGCGAGCGCGAACCCGCAGCCAACGGCGACTCCGAGCCCAAGCGGGCCGGCGAGGCCGACCAGCCGTGAGCGCCGTCGACGACATCATCAAGGTGAGCTACTTCGCGACGGCGGTGCTGTTCATCGCCGGCCTGCGCAGCATGGGCTCGCCGACGACAGCACGCCGCGGCATCGTCTGGGCGGGGGTGGGGATGGCCGTCGCCGCAGTGGCCACCTTCTTCACTCCGGGGATGCACCACCGCCCGCTCATGCTCGGCGCCGTGGTCGCGGGCGTGGCGATCGCGCAGGTATCGGGACGGCGCGTGCCCATGACCGCCATGCCCCAGATGATCGCCCTGTTCAACGGCATGGGCGGCGGGGCGGCGGCGGCCATCGCCGCCGTGGAGCTGATCAAGGGCGGGGCGGCCGTCGCCGCCCGGCGGCCGACCGACGTCGCCATCCTCGCCGTGGTCGGCGCCCTGATCGGCTCCGTGTCGTTCGGCGGCAGTCTGATCGCCTTCGCCAAGCTGCAGGGACTGATCAAGCGGGTGCTCTCGTTCCCCGGCCAGAACGTGGCCGACCTGCTCGTGCTGGCGATCGCCGTCACCGCCGGGGTGCTCGTGGTGCTCGGTGAGACCGGCGCGATCAGGCACTTCGGTACGCCGCTCGTGGCGGGGTTCATCGCCGTCGCCTTCGCGTTCGGCATCCTCATGACGCTGCCCATCGGCGGGGCCGACATGCCGGTCGTGATCTCGCTCTACAACGCGCTCACCGGACTGGCGGTGGCCTTTGAGGGCTACGTGCTGGGCAACCCTGCGATGATCATCGCCGGCATGGTCGTCGGTGCGGCCGGCACGATGCTGACCCAGCTCATGGCCCGAGCCATGAACCGTTCGCTTGCCAACGTGCTCTTCAGCGGCTTCGGCGGCGCGACGGGCGGCGGCGCGGCAGCCGCGACGGCGGGCGTCTCGCGGTCGATCGACGCCGACGACGCCGCCATCATGATGGCCTACGCCGGCAAGGTCGTGATCGCCCCGGGATACGGCATGGCGGTGGCCCAGGCGCAGCACAAGGTCTGGGAGCTCGCCCAGCTCCTGCTCGACAGGGGCGTCCAGGTGAAGTTCGCCATCCACCCGGTGGCCGGCCGCATGCCGGGGCACATGAACGTGCTGCTGGCCGAGGCCGGCGTGCCCTACGACTTCATCTACGACATCGACGACATCAACCCCGAGTTCGCCACGACCGACGTGGCGCTCGTCATAGGGGCCAACGACACCGTCAACCTGGCGGCCAGGACCGACCCGGCGAGCCCCATCTACGGCATGCCCATCCTCGACGTCGGAAGCGCTGCGAACGTCGTCGTGATCAAGCGCGGCGCGGGCGCGGGCTTTGCCGGCGTCGAGAATCCGCTCTTTTCCGCCGCCAACGTGCAGATGCTCTACAGGGACGGTCAGGAGGCCGCGACCGAACTGATCCGGGGCATCAAGAGCCTCTGACGATCCCAGGGCGGGCGGCGTCGCGAAGCGTTGGCCTGCGAGCACGGCGGAGCGCCTGCCTCGAGCAGACGGCGGGTCGCCCTACAGCAGCGGCAGCACGTGCGCCATGGCTCCACCGATCAGCAGAGCAGCGGCGATCGTGCCGGCGCTGATCGCGCCGGCCCGCCGCCAGCCCAGCTCGCGGCCGAGCATGGCGATGGTCGCCACGCAGGGCACGAAGATGGCCGCCACCAGGGCGTAGACGACGATCTGGTCGGCCGTCATGAAGGTGCGCAGATCGTGGGCCGCGACGCCGTAGCGGGCCACCGCGAAGACGATCAGCATCTGCAGCGCGAGCTCCTTGCGCAGCACCGAGAGAAGCAGCGTCAGCCCAGCCACGGCGGGCAGGCCGAGCCAGCCCACGACCAGCGGGTCGAGCGGCCGGCTCAGATGCCAGATGAGGCCGGTCTCGTAGAGGGCGCCCAGCGCGAAGCTGCCGATCAGCATGAAGGGCGCGGCGGCCCAGAGGAAGGTGCCGAAGCGCTTCCAGGTCTTGGTCGCCACGAGGCGCAGCGAGGGGCGCCGGAAGGGGAACATCTCCATCACGAGCCCCTCGGGCTCGCCCGGCAGGATGAGGTTGAGCAGCAGCCCCGCGGCAAGGCCCACAGCGCCGAGGATGCCGAACACGAGCAGCGCCCACTGCCAGCCGACGAACAGCGAGACCGAACCCAGGATGACGGCCGTGCGCGCGCTGCAGGGCACCAGGACGACGAGCGCGCAGGCGATGGTGCGCTCGCGTTTGGTGGCCAGCACGCGGGTGCCCATGATGGCCGGCACGTTGCAGCCGGCGGCGGCCATGAGCGGGATCACGGCGCGACCATGCAGGCCGAACAGGTGCATGACGCGGTCGGCCAGAAAGGCGGCGGCGTTCATGTAGCCCGAGTCTTCGAGCAGGGCGAGCACGAAGTAGAAGGTGAGGATGTAGGGGATGCCGACGGCGAGCGCGGCCAGGATGCCGCCGTCGAGACCCCAGAGCAGGGTGCCCGCCAGGGCGCCGTGGCCGAACACCGCGTGGACCGCCGAGGCCAGCACGGGCGACGCCGTGGCCGTCCACAGCGAGGTCAGCAGGCTCGAAAGCCAGCCGCCGACGAAGAACAGAAAGGCAAACACCGAGGCCAGCACGCCAAGCAGGATCGGCACGCCGGTGAGCGGCGAGGTGGTCGCCCGCCACCAGCGATCGGCGGTCGATTGTCTGGCGCCGGCATGCCCCTCGGTACAGGCTTCGGCCAGGGCGGCCGCGGCGGCGTGGCGAGCGGCGGCGATGGGCACTGCCAGGGGCGACCGAACGGCGATGCCCGGGTCGATGCCGGTCGCCGCCCCGGCGGCCGAGCCGACCGCGCGATGACGGCCGTGAGCACGCAGAGCTCTCTCGCCGCGCCGGCTGCGGCCACCCTGTCGACGGCCGTCATGGTAGCCGTGGCCGTCATGGTGGCCGTGGCGGAGGGGCGCCACGGGCGCCGCGGCCGCGCCCGGTTCGCCAAAGTCCGCGACCAGCTCCTGGTCTCCCTCGAGCAGCGCCAGGGCGGCGGCGCGCGGCGGCAGCCCCTCGGGCAGCGCCGCGTCGCTTTCTTCGAGCCTGGCGATCAGGCGGGAGACCTGCGCCTCGATCGCAGGCGAATAGCGCACGGCGCGCCCGCGGCCGAGACCGTCCCTGGAGATGGCCACCGCCGCGGCGGCGGCGGTAAGCTCGTCGAGGCCCTCCCCGCGCCGCGCGACCGTGGCGACCACCGGCAGACCCAGGGCTTGCGAGAGTGCCCGCGGGTCGATGCGGAGCGACTGCCGGCGCGCCTCGTCGATCAGGTTCAGGGCGACCACCACCCGCAGGCCGAGGTCGACGAGCTGCAGGACGAGGTAGAGGTTGCGCGCCAGGTTGGTGGCGTCCACCACGGCCACGACGACGTCGGGCTGCCAGTCGATCAGGCCGTGACGGGCGACCCACTGGTCTTCGGACACGGGGTCGAGGGCGTAGGTGCCGGGAAGGTCGACGAGCTGGACTTCGGAGCCGGCCCAGCGAGCGCGGGCGACGTTCAGACCGACGGTCATGCCCGGGTAGTTCGCGGTCTCGACCGCCGAGCCGGTGAGGCGGTTGAAGAGGGTCGACTTGCCGACGTTGGGGTTGCCGGCAAGGCAGGCGACGATCGCGCTGGTGGAGCGCCGCTTCGTACTCACGTCGCAGCAGGTGGTGACGGCCACGATGCTTAGGCCCGCACGAAGATCTTGCCGGCGACCTCGCGGCCGAGCGCGTAGCGGGCGCGTCCGACGCGCACGAGGAGGGGTCCGCCGAACGGCGCGATGTCCTCGACCGAGACGACCGTCTCGGGCAGCAGGCCGAGCGAAGACAGGTAGCGCAGCAGGTCGGGTTGTTCGTCGGACACGAACGAGATCGTGCTCTTCTGTCCGGCGCTGAGCTCGGCCAGCGGCCGCGCCTCTTCGGGGGGCAGCTCGCCGTCGGCACTCGGGATGGCGCGTCCGTGGGGACAGGTCTGAGGATTGCCGAGGTGTGCCGCCAGGCGCTCCTCGACCTCGTCGGAAAGGACGTGCTCGAACTTGCAGGCCTCGTCGTGGACCTGATCCCAGGGAAGGTCGAGATAGTCGGTGAGAAAGCGCTCGCTCAGACGGTGGCGGCGGACCAGGCGCAGCGCCTGGCGCCGGCCTTCGCTGGTCAGCAGCACACGCCCGGCCGCGTCGCGCTCGACAAGCCCCTCGCCGGTCAGCCGCGAGACCATCTGCGAAACGGAGGGTACCGCCAGACCGAGCTCGTCGGCCACGCGGCTCACGGTCGCCCCCTCGGGGTGCTGCGTCACCTTGAAGATGGCCTCGAGGTACTCCTCGCGACTCTCGCTGCGCTGGCTCACGGTACCCATGTGCGGCTCCCTTCGCTCCTTGCTTAGGATAGCCTACACATCACTATTCGGCAATTGGATACCGAGACATTAGTGCAGACATCGGGAAACGGAGCCGTCGTCGTGCTCCAGGCACGACTCTCAACGTCAGGGAGAGCCTTAGAAGATGGCCCACCGCCGCGGGGATCACGAGGCGGTGGGCCGGACAGGTCCCTGGGTCAAGGGGACCTTGCGCGGGCGCCCAAGAGAGCGCCCCGACCAAGGAGGGTCAGGCCAAGACTGCCACGGCGAGCTGAGAGCGCGTTGAGCGCAGGGTATGGATCGGCTGAGAATACGGCGCGGGTCAGGCGGCCCGGGTGTCGCAGTCGTCGGAATCCGATATCGCGAAGTCGTCGGCCGTCTGCAGCTTGAGGTCGAGTCCGCCGCAGCGCGGACAGGCGAGGGGCGCGTGGGCGAGTTGCGAAGGCTCCTGAAAGATGTCCATGGCAAAGCCGCACTGCCTGCACGACGCGAAGATCATGGCCACTCCCTTCTCGTGCGGCCCCAGGGGCCGCGAACCCTCGTCTGGTGCGCGGCTCGACTGTGACAGCGAAAGGTTGGCCCGTCGTGAGCGGGTGGTGAGATTACCGCGAACGCGCCGGCGTCAGCGCAGCGCCTCGTGCAGCGACTGAGACACGGCGCGCAGGCCGCCCTCGAGCTCGGCCGCCGTGGGCCAGCCGAAGCCGACGCGCATGTGGCGGCGAGACTGCTCGAACCAGTGTCCCGGACCGACGTAGGTGCCGTGCTCGTCGCTGAGCAGGCGATAGAACTCGTCCACGTCGACCGGCACCTCGGGCTTGATGCGCGGAAAGCACACGACGCCGCCCCTGCGGCTCGACCCACTCCAGCAGCTCCTCGCCGGCCATCCAGTCGCGCATCGACGGCGAGCGCCGCGCGCGATGCGCCCGCCGACGTCGGCAGCCAGACGTCGCGCCGCGCAGCGCCTGAGAGGCGATCTCCTCGTCGACGACGCTGCCGCAGATGCCGATCTGCTCCTTGGCGGCCAGGAAAGTGGTCATGAGCTCGCGGTCGCGGGTGACGAGCCAGCCGGTACGGATGCCGGGGATGCCGTACGTCTTCGAAAGCGAGCGAGACGCTGACGACCGCGGTCGCTGAGCGTGGCGGCGCACGGGCAGCGGCTCGCCGAAGGTCATCTCGCGGTAGGTCTCGTCCACCAGCAGCCGGCAGCCGGCCGTCTCGACCAGCGCCGACCAGGCGGCGCAGGTCGGCCTGCGCTCATCATCTGTCCGGTGGGGTTGTGCGGCAGGGTGACGCTGACGTACTTGGTGCGCGGCGTGATCGAGCGCCGCCAGCCGGTCGATGTCGATCGCGAAGCCCTCTTCGAAGGTCAGATCGAGAAAGCTGATGTCGGCCTCGATGGCGCGCGGCGTCTCGATGTTGGTGGCGTAGTTGGGTCGCACCACGACCAGATGGTCGCCCTTCTCGAGCAGCGTCGTGGCGATGATGAACAGCGCGCCTGGGCGGCGCCCGTCGTGACCAGCACGTCGTCGGCTGCGAGGCCATCGCCGGCGCCGCTCTGGCGCGACGATAGCTCGCGCAGGCCGCGGGTGGCCCTCGTGGCTCGCCGTAGAACAGCACGCATGTCGCGCAGGCTCGACGCCGATCTCGGCGAGCGAGCGGTCGCGCACCGAGCTCTCCGAAGGTTGTACTTGATCCGCTCGTAACCGAACTCCTCGGGCGACTCGACTTCGATCGGCATGCGCACGTACTTCATGGTGACTCCTCCTGCATCGCCTCAGCGAGCTCTGTTCCCCAGAGGCGCGCCCTGTCGAGCTCGCCCTCACGCAGCGGCCCGAACTTGCCCGTGACGACGAAGCTCCGCGGCTTGCCGAGCGGTTCGTAACCCGCCTTCGTCAGACCCTTGGCGATCGCCGGTGCGGCGCTTCCCCAGGGACCCGGCACGCGCGTCTCGAAGGCCGCCGCCCGACCGCCGCCGGCCGGCAATACCTCGAGCCAGGCGCGCATTGGCGGGTGCGAGAGGTCGGGCGGCGCCGGCGCCCTGCCGGGGTTGGCCGCGATGCTCGCGCGCATCAGCTCCGACGGCAGCTTGAAACCCAGCACGGGAGCGCCCGCCACGATGAGGTCGACGCCGGCCAGAGCCTCGAGGGTGGCGTCGGCGGTGGAGAGCGCCTGAGTCTGCGACCCGATGCCTTCGGCCACGGCGCGGGCGACGGCGGCGGTGTTGCCCCACAACGATTCGTAGACCACGACTGCCTTCACGGCGGCCACCTCCCTGTCGGTCCGCCGGCAAGGGCGGCCACCCTCGCCGGCCTTGCGTGCGGCGAGCCCGCGGGCCCCGCGCGCGACGTCCTGACCCAGACCCGTATGCTACCGCAGCGCACCCACCCACGGCGGCGTCACGGCGCGGCGGCCGTTCACAAACCAACGACCGGCGGCTTGAGCGTGGTCTCGAGCGACGTCTCGGGCGGTCGACTGCGCGGTCGCCCACCACCGGTCGCGGCGCCGCCGGTCGCGGCGCCGCCGAGGCGAAGCAGCGGAAAGCAGACGGCGCCGGCCAGCCCAAGGGCGCCGACCACAAGGAACGCGCGCCGGCTGCCCAGCGTGTCCATGGCAAATCCGCCGCACAACGGTCCCAGCGCATAGCCGCCCAGATAAACGATCGTCCAGGCGCCCATGTAGCGCCCGCGCAGCTCGAGTGGCGCCAGCGTGGCCACGACGGCAGACGCGACGGGGATCAGCAGAACGACGCCCAGGCTCACCAGCAACACCAGGGCAGCGGTCGGCCAGCCCCAGGGCAGCAGGGGGCCCAGACCGAGGCCGACGCCCATCAGAGCGCTCGCCGCGGAGCACAGAAGCAGCGGGTTCCAGGCGCGCGTCAGGCGGATGACGGGGAATTGCAGGATGCTGAGGCCCAGCGCGTAGACGAGCAGCAGTCGGGCCCACTGGCCGGCCGTGATGCCGAGCGTCTGCTGCAGCGCGACCGGGAAGGTCGAGACGACCTGGCCGAAACCGTACAGCGGCAGCAGGGCGACCCCGCAGAAGGCCAGAAAGCGCCGGTCGCGCAGGATGTGGCCGTAGCCGGCGGCCGCCGGGCCATGCCCGGCGGCCGCCGGCTTCGTCTCGCGCAGCCCGCCGACGATGATCACGAGAAAGATCAGGCAGACCGCGCCACCGGCGATGAAGAGCCCGCGAAACCCGGAGCTGCCGCGCAGAAATGCGAGCGCGACGAGAGGGCCGATGACCATGCTCACGTTGATCGCGGTCCTGACGAGCCCGAAGGCCTCGGCGCGACGATACTCGACCGTCAGATCGGCGATCATGGCGTTGCTGCCCGTAAGAAACATCGACCAGCCGAAGGCCGCTTCGACGACGACCAGGATCACGACCTGTAGCAGCGTATGAGACAGGCCGAGCCCGATATAGAGGACGGCGCTGCCGCAGACCGCCATCATGAGCACACCGCGGCGCCCGAAGCGATCGGCGAAGGCGCCGCCGAGGATCTGGAACGGCAGGCCGACGAGGCCGGCGACGCCCAGCACGAGGCCGACGATGCCCATCGAGATGTGCAGGCTGCCGTGCAGGAACAGCGTCTCGAACGGAAAGCACATGTCGACGCCGATGACGTAGACCAGCAGGCCGGCCGTGAGCAGCCAGAACTGCGGCGGGAACTCACTGAGGCTGCGGCGGGCGCGGGACGCGAGGGAGCGGCTCATCGGCCGACCCACTCCGCTTCTGACCATGCCGCCTGCTCGCTCACACGGTCAAGTCTACTCTCCGGCTCCGCCGGCTCTACAGAGCGCTCCCGAACAAGAGCTGCTCAGCGAGCACGTAGGCGACGTCGTCCGCATACTCGTCCGCGTCGCCATCGGCCATACGTCTGAGGCCGGCGGCGTCACCCTCCGCGGCCAGGCACACCACGAGGTCGCGAAGCGCCGCCACGCGCCGCACCACGACGCCGACGAGCGCGGCTCGATCGGCGCGGCCCAGACCGTAGGCAGCGCAGAAGAGCCGCAGGCGGCGCGCCTGCTCCGCCGGTGAGTCGCAGCCCGGCCGGCGCGCCTGTAGCGAGAGGGGCACGAAGCGATACGCCGCGTGGGCGACGTCCCAGACACGTGCGCCCGGCGAGATGGTTTCGAAGTCGATGATGCCGCACAGACGCCCCTCCCGAAAGACGGCATTGTAGGGGGCGAAGTCGTTGTGACAGATCACCTCGACCGGCAGATCGGGAGGGCAGACCACCTGCCAGTCCACACCCGGCGGCGGCTCGAATCCGATCGTCGCGTCGTGGAACCGGCGCAGCAGGCGGGCGGCGTCGAACAGCCGACCAGGACTCCGCTTGCTCGAGCCCCGCCTACTCGGGCTTCTCGAGCCGCAGGTCGCGCACCCCGGCCCGAGCCGCATCGGACGCGACGTCGGAGAGCAGCGCTTGCGCTGCCGACTCGGCCTCGAGTCGCGCCACGTAGTGGGCGATCTCGCGATCGACCGCGGCCTCGTCCCAGCCGAGCACGGGCGCCATCAGGCGCGCGGCGCCCCCGGCGGCCAGCCGGCCGCGGTCGGGCGCCTCGAAGGCGATGTGCGTGCGGCGGGTGAGCACGTCGTCCAGATGCAGCGCGCCTTCGCACATCGCGGCGTAGCGCACCTCGCCGGCCAGGTAGCTTTCGGCGCCGGCAAGCGGGGCCGCCAGAGCAGGGTCGGCGACGAGCAGGTCGAGCACCTCCTCGGCCAGCGTGCCGTAGCGCGCGACCAGGTGGTCGAGCTGGCCCGCCGACAGGGTGGCGGCCCCGGCGTGCCGGCTCAGCCTGAACCCCGCGCCCGCCCGGCCGACGGCTCCCAGCACCGGAATGTCGGCGGTGCGGCTGGCGTCGCTTGCGAACGGCAGGTCGGCTGCGGCCTTGTCGACCGCGTCGCGCGCCATCAGCCGGTAGGTGGTGTACTTGCCGCCCGCCACGCTCACGAACCCCGGCGCGCTGCGCCGCACGGCATGATGGCGTGACAGCTTCGCCGTCTCCTCCGCCGTGCCGCCGAGCAGCGGTCGCAGGCCGACGTACACGGCGATGACGTCTTCGAAGCGGAGGGGCTCGGCAAGCACCTTGTTGGCGTGTTCGAGCAGGTACTGGATGTCGGCGTGCGTGGCCGCCGGGTGGTCCAGGTCGTAGTGCCAGTCGGTGTCGGTGGTGCCTATGATCCACTGCCGGCCCCAGGGCAGCACGAACAGCACACTCTTCTCGGTAGGCAGGATGAGCGCGTAGTCCGACTTGATCCTGTCGCGAGCCACGACGATGTGCACTCCCTTGGACGGCCGCACGATCATGGGGTCGGCGATGCCGGCCAGGCGCTCCATCTCGGTGGTCCAGATGCCCGTGGCGTTGATCACCGTGCGAGCATGCACGTCGAGCTCGCCGCCGCCCTCGAGGTCGTGCAGGCGTGCGCCGGCCACCCTGTCGCCGTCGTGCAGGAACTCGCTCACCGCCACCGCCGACGCGCAGACCGCGCCCAGCGAAGCCGCCGTACGCGCCAGCACCAGCGCGAAGCGCGCGTCGTCGACCTGCGCGTCGTAGTAGCGGATGCCGCCGGCGAGCACGTCGCCGCGCAGCCCCGGGGCCGCCTTCAGGCAGGCGCGCCGCGACAGGTGCCGGTGACGCGGCACCGCCGGGTGCAGGCCGGCCAGCGAGTCGTACAGCAGGAGTCCCGCGCCCATATACAGACGATCCCAGACCTTGCGCCTGAGCGGGAACAGGAAGGGCGTGGGATGGACCAGGTGCGGAGCGATCTTCTCGATCAGCAGCCGCCGTTCGTGCAGCGCCTCGCGCACGAGATCGACGTCGAGATGCTCGAGATACCGCAGCCCACCGTGGATCAGCTTGCTGGAACGGCTCGACGTGCCGGCGGCAAAGTCGCGGCGTTCCACCAGGGCCACCGACAGGCCGCGACTCGCGGCATCGAGCGCGACCCCGCAGCCCGTCACGCCGCCGCCGACGACCAGTACGTCGAAGGTCTCGGCGGCGAAACGCTCCAGAGCGCGCCGGCGAGCATCGGGACCAAGCCACGTCACGCGCGCGTCAGCGACCACCATGCGACCTCCGTGTCCTACGCCGCATCTGTCGCGGCGATTCAGGCACCGGCACGACCGGCCGGCGCGTCACTCACGCGGTTCACGGCAAGCTCGAAGACGTCGGGTACATGCCACTCCGAAGAGAGCATCACGGGTCGTCCGAGCTCGTCGAAGTCCACCTGTTCGATCTGCTGCAGGGGAGCGCCGACCTGAACGTCGAGCAGGCGCGCCAGGCGCGCGTCGGCGACCACGGGATGCAGGGTCGCAAGCGCGCTGCGCACCTCGGCGTGGGCCTGCTCGAGCAACACGTACAGCGACGACGAATCGGCGACACGCTCGACGGCGTCGCCGAGCAAGGCCGTGGAGATGCGGTCGGTCGAGTACACGACCGGCCGGCCGTCGGCGGTGCGGATCCGCTCGACGAAGAGCACGGAGTCCGTGGGAGCGATCGAAAGCGCGGCCGCCTCGTCGCTCGTCGCCACGCGGACCAGGTGGCGGATCAGCCTGCGTCCCGGTTCGAGCCCGGCTTCGCGGATCATGGCCATGTAGCTCAGGTTGCGGTTCAGTGTGTGACGGTGGCGCGGCAGCGCCGTCACGAAGGTACCGGTGCCATGACGGCGCACCAGATACCCGGCCTCGACGAGCCCACGTACGGCTTCGCGGATGGTCGCTCTGCTGACCTCGAAGCGAGCGGCCAGCTCGTCTTCGTTGGGGAGCCGGTCGCCGGCGATATAGACGCCCGAGAACAGGTCGCCGAGCAGCGCGTCGCGCACTCGGTCGGGCAGCTTCGCGCGAGGCTTCCTGTCCATGCCCCGGCCCTAGTCGCGAACCGCCGTGGCGGCCGCCGTGATGTTCAGGACCTCACTGATCTGGCCGGCCAGGTCGGGCGCGCCGGGCAGACGCCCCTCGAAGATCGCGCCACCGATCGTGAACCCCCACGCCCCCGCTCCGGCGACGAGACGGATCTGCTCAGGTGTTGCGATCGAGCCGGCTACGATCACCGGCCCGGGCGAGGCGACCACGACGTCGCGGGTCAGGGCGATGGGGTCCTCCCCGGGACTGCGATACGCGAGCAGATCGAGACCGTAGACGCCGTCCAGGGCCGACAGGTCGCGGGCGCCCTGGCTGATCTCGGCGATGCTGCCCAGCAGGACGCTGGGGTGACCGTCGATGCGACCCGGGAACGGGCAGTACTTGATGCCGCTGCCCGCCATGATACGCACGCCCTCGCCGGCGTGCGTGCCGCCCAGGATCCAGTCGACGCCGATGTCGCGCCCCGCTTGCAGCGACGCGATCTCCGACTCGCGCGAGGTCGACACGACCTCGAGCATGACCTCGAGGCCATCGGCGTGGGCTTTCTCGGCTACGACGGCAAGCTCGTCGGGAGTCGCCCCGATGTCCTTGAAACCGACGTAGTGGAGCGCGGTACCGCGCAGGCTCTCGTAGACCCTGGCGGCAGCCGGGACGGTGCTGTCGTTGTGGGTCAGCATGAAGATGAAGTTCACCGCGGGACCTCCTGGTGGGCGGCAGAGCCTTCGGGCAGAAGCTGGGCGAGCCCGTCGATCACGAAATCGGGCGCGACCGCGGAGCCGGCGACGCTGCCGGCGGGGGTCGCCCCCGTCAGCGTGAGGACGCCGGTCATGCCGAGCGACAGGGCCATGGCGACGTCGGTGAGCAGACGGTCGCCGGTGAGGACGACGTCGCGGGCGGGCAGACCGAGCCGACCCAGCAGGGCGCGCGCCATGTGGATGCTCGGCTTGCCGACCACCGCCTCGGCCCTGGCTCCCGTGCAGGCTTCGATGGCCGCCAGCATGGCCGCGCAATCGGGCAACCCGCCCTCGGGCGTCGGACAGTACGGATCGGGGTTGGTGGCGACGATGGTGGCGCCGTGGTAGTACA
This sequence comes from uncultured Actinomycetes bacterium, assembly GCA_963845355.1. Lineage (GTDB taxonomy): Bacteria > Actinomycetota > Thermoleophilia > UBA2241 > UBA2241 > Bog-752. The sequence goes on along the minus strand of CAWJRV010000005.1, from coordinate 65,994 downwards.
CCGCCCGGAAGGCGGCGTTCAGCTTCTCGTAGTCGAAGGTGCGGTCGAAGGAGACGACCACGACCTGCGTGCGGCGCGGGTCTCTGGTCACCGCGAAGCCGGCCCCGCGGATCTCGTCGATGGTCGACTGCTCGGCTACCGCAAGGACGGTCTCGCCGGGATGCTCACGGCCGAGGTAGTCGACCAGCGCGTCGACCGACGTCACCACGTCGGCGCGCGCCGTGGCTATGCCGAGGCGGGTCAGCTTGCGTGCATAGTCGTCGGCGGTCTGGAGCGGCTTGTTGGTCACAAACACGACGCGCGAGCCGGCACGCCGGATGGTGGTGATCGTCTCGGCCGCGCCGGGCAGCAGGGCGTCGCCCAGGTACACCGTGCCGTCCAGGTCGAAGGCATACCCGGGATAGATCCGCGTGGGCCGGCTGGTCATACGGCGCCCCCGAGGGCGGCGGCATCGCGACAGGAGCTCGTCGACGCAGGCGGCGTCCCAGATCCCCAGAAAGCAGGCCATGTCGGCCACCGAGAAGCGGTCGCGCATCAGATGGCAGCTCGCGACCGCCCAGCGCGCGGTGGCCTCGTCGGCCGGAGGCGTCACCTCGGAGAACAGCACCGGGGCGGCGGCGGCGCGCAAGGCCGTCACGAGCGCCTCGGGCCCGGCGAGCAGGTCGCGCAGGATACGGTCGTGGGTCGCCCAGTCGCGCGCCACCGCCGCGACGCGCTCGCCGGCGGCGGCCCAGCGCGCGAGCTTGCGCGCGTAATCGCGCCAGCATTCCTCACCCATGGCGCCGCTGGGATCGACGTGCAGGAAGGCTGCCCGCACGCCGGCCTCGGCTTCGGTCGCGTCGGGCACCCGGACGCGCGAGAGCCCGCCGTCGGCCAGCTCGTCCAGGACACGCCGCCAGAGCAGCGCGGCGATCGACGCTGCTGGCACCCACCTGGGCGCCGTGCAGAGCCGCCTCGCGGCCGGCTTCGCATGGTCGCCATCTCGAGCAGATGGGCGACGGTGTGCTCCATGCCCGAGCAGGGGGCCGTGGTGCCGGCGACACCCATCGAGATGCCGCTCAGCGTGAGGGTCGCGGCGACCTGGGCCAGCGCCGCGCGGTCGGCGCCCAGCACGCGGGGCGCGGCCGCGAGCAGCGCCGGTCCCTGCTCGCGAGCCAGCGCGACGACCGTCGGCGAATACGTGTCGTCCATGTCGAGCAGGGTGGCCAGATACCAGTCGGCCGGCGCCGTGAAGGTGGCGATCAGGTCGGCGAAGCCGGAAACGTTCATCTCGACGGGGGCCGCGACGAGGACGTCGGTGTCGATCACCAGGGCGTCGGCCCATGTCGTCGGCGTGGTGCGCTTCACGCCGTTGACCAGCAGCACGGAGCGATCGTCGGCGAAGCCGTTGACGCTGTTGGCGGTCTGCACGACGACGTAGCCCATACCGTGCGCCGCCGCGACGACCTTGCCGATGTCGGTAACGGTCCCTGAGCCGACCGCCACAAGACAGCCGGCGCCCTCGCAGTCGCGGGTGGCCCTGGCCAGGGTCTCCTCGTCGGCGTGCACGGGACGGCCCGACGTCCCGAGCGTGACGCTGCGCACGGCGGACCGTGCCGCGAGGGTCTCGGTGACGAAGCCCAGCAGATCGGTCGCGCGATAGAGCTTCGGGGTCGGGCCGGAAAGGATGGCGACGGGGCCCGGGCGTCCGCGCGAGGCGGCAAGCTGGGCGACGATGCGGGGCAGGGCCGCCAGGGCGTCGTCTCCGAGAACGACCGTCTGCAAGCCCAGTGGCTCGAGCCTCGCGGCCTCGGGCGCCTCTGCGAGTCGGCGCCGCAGCGCGCCGAGGTCGAACAGGTCGGTCATGGACGGAAGTACCTCCGCGAAAGTCGACGGGGTCGGGGCTCGACGGCGCGCCTCGTCGCCGTCTCGTGACGACGACTGACGATAACATCAGACGTCTGATGTTTCAACCGCGGCGAGCTCCGCGAGGCCGTCGCCGCACCGGCGCCGGCGCGAGACGCGGCCTGCCGCGACCGATGCCCGAGTCCGCAACGGATGTGTGCGCGGGCAGCCTGCGGATCAGCGCATGAGCAGCCTGCGGGTCAGCGCGCGAGCAGTCGCACGCCGACCGGATCGACGCGCACCCCAACGCGCGTGCCGGGCGGCAGGGTCAGCGCCCGCAGACTGGGAACGTCGGCCACGAGATCGCCGAGGTCGGAGGTCAGGTTCACGCGGGTGACCGAGCCCAGGAAGGTGTGCATCACGACCTTGCCCTCGAGCACTCCGTCGGGCGGGGCCGCGCCGTCGGCGATCTCCTCGAGACCGACAGACTCGGGACGGATCAGCACCAGCACCCGGTCGCCTGCGGCGCAGCCGTGTCCCTCGACCACGCCGATCGGACGCTCGGAGGCGCCGACCACGACCAGGTTCGGCGCCTGTACCCGGCCGTCGAAGCCGTTCATCAGGCCGACGAAGTTGGCGACGAACTCGGAGCGCGGGCTGCGGTAGATCTCGGCCGGCGCGCCGACCTGCTCGAGGACGCCCTCGGACATGACGGCGATGCGGTCGGAGATCGACAGCGCCTCTTCCTGGTCGTGGGTGACATAGAGCGTAGTGATGCCCAGCCGCTGCTGGACGCGCCTGATCTGCTGGCGCAAGTCGACGCGCACCTTCGCGTCGAGCGCCGACAGCGGCTCGTCGAGCAGCAGGATGGCAGGCTCGATGGCCAGGGCCCGCGCCAGCGCCACGCGCTGCTGTTGACCGCCCGAGAGTTCGTGCGGGTAGTTGTCGGCGCGCGCCGCCAGGCCGACAAGCTCGAGCAGCTCTCCGGCCCGAGCGCGGCATTTGTCGCGTGCGACCTTGCGCATGCGCAGCCCGAACTCGACGTTCTGGCGGGCGGTCATGTTCGGGAACAGGCTGTAGGCCTGGAACACCATCCCCATGTTGCGCTTGCTGGCCGGCACCGGGGTGACGTCGCTGCCGTCGACGAGCAGCTCGCCGCGAGTCGGCTGTTCGAACCCGGCGACGATGCGCAGCGCCGTGGTCTTGCCGCAGCCGCTGGGCCCGAGCAACGAGACGAGCTCACCCGACTCGACCTCGAGCGAGAGTTCAGCCAGCGCGGTCGTCTCGCCGAACTCCTTGCGGATGCCTCGCAGATCAAGCCTCGCCATGCTTCTCGCTCCTCACCGGCTGACCGCCGTCACGCCTGGACTGCTCGCCCGGCCACGCCGCCGGGACAGCAAGAAGAGTCCCATCATCGCCCCCCAGGTGAGGGTGAAGCTGATGATGGCCAGGGCGGCGGCCGGTTGTGCCTCTGTATTACCAATATAATAGATATAGACCGCGAAGGTGTTGAACAGCAACAGGCTCGAGATCGTGTACTCGCCCATGACGATCGCCAGCGTCAGAAACGCACCGGAGAGCATGGCCGTGCGGATGTTGGGCAGGATCACGAACACGAGGGTCTTCCAGCCCGGCGCGCCGACGCTCTGCGCCGCCTCGGTCAGCGTCTTCACGTTGATCGCCCGCATGCCGGCGTCGAGTGAGCGGTAGGTGAACGGCAGGGCCAGGATCACGTAGATGAAGGCCAGGATCTGCGAGTTGCTGAGCAACCAGGGCAGGACGTTGAAGACGCCCGAGAGACCCACCACCAGCGCGACCGGCGGCACGACGAACGGCAGGATCGAGACCACGTCCATGACCGGCCGCAACTGGGGCAGACGCAGGTGCACCCAGTAAACCGTGGGCACCATGAGGACAAGTCCGATGATGACGGTCTCGATCGCCAGACGCAGTGAGAAGAGAAAGCTCGTGCGGAACGCGGGGTCGGCGAAGATCTGCGAGTACCACTTGAAGCCGTAACTGTGCTGGCCGGTCTCGAGGCTGAACTGCAGGGTCGAGTAGAGCGGCACCAGGAAATACAGGGCCGCCATGATGAGCCAGAACCAGGTCCAGAACGACACGCGGCGCTTGCGAGCCTTCTTGCGCTGCGGATGCCGGGTGACCTCCTGGCCGGCCATCGTCGGTGCTATCGAACCCTCTATTGGAGCCACTTCGCCGCCCTCCGCTGCAGGAGCACGTAGGCGAGGATGGTGATGCCGACGATGACGATCATGCCGAAGGCCAGCGAGTCGCCGAGCCGCGGGTTGGTGATCACCACGTTGCCCGACAGGACCGAGCCGATGAGGATCGGCACCAGGGTGATGCCGCCGCTCGCCAGGGCGTACGGCGTGGCGTAGGCGCTGAAGGCGTTGCCGAACAGCAGGACCATGGCGCCGGCGAGGCTGGGCAGCAGCACCGGCAGACCCACGTGCCACCAGTACTGCGACTGCGTGGCGCCGAGGTTGTCGGCGGCTTCGCGCCACTCGACGCGCAGCCCCTCGAGCGAGGGGGCGATGACCAGGATCATGAGCGGGAGCTGGAAGTATATGTAGACGAGCGAAAGACCGATCAGGCTGAAGATCGTGAAGTGCGGATAGATGTGCAGGCCGAGGTCGGCGAGCAGCACGGTCACCACACCCGTCGGACCGAGCGTGGCGATGAAGGCGAAGGCCAGCGGGATGCCGGCGAAGTTCGACGCCACCCCGCAGAACGTGGTGAGCAGCGGCTGGATGAAGCGCGGTCCGCGGCCGTGGACGGCCGCGTAGGCGACAAACAGGCCGAACAGGCCGCCGCCGATGGCGCTGATCACGCTGACTTCGATGCTGGCGACGAACGCGACCCTGTACTGGCCCGAGGCAAGGGCCTTCACGTTTTCGAGCGTGAACCCTCCGCCTTCGCTCGTGAACGTCTTGAACACCAGCACGACCACGGGGATCAGCAGGAAGAAGGCCGCGTAGGCGAAGAACGGCACGACACCCGCCCACGTGAGCAGCCCGCGCCGGCTTATTCGCGCCCGCCGTCGCCTGGCCGACGGTTCGGGCGTCAGTACCGGGGCGCGGGCTTCGAGGGGGGACGCGGTCTCGAGCGTGTCGCTCGAGACCGCGTCCCTATCCTGTGGCACGTCGCCGCTCGTCATACACACGCAGCCCGCGGGTCGTAGTAATCGCGCACGCGCCGGTGTTGTCGGCCCTAGCCCGCGACCTTCGTTCCCCACTGGTCGGTGACGACCTTGGTCGCGGCCGCGATCTGGTCCTGAGAGGCGAACTGGATGTTCGCGTAGGAGGCCGCCGGCGGCATGGCCGCCATCACCGAGGCCGGGATGACGTTGCGCTTGGCCATGTCGGCGAAACGCGCCGGGTGCGTGAAGCCCTCGAGATAGAGGAGCTGGCCCTCGTCTGAGTAGATGAACTCCTGCCAGAGGCGGGCGGCGTTCGGGTGCGGTGCCGTGGCGCTGATCGCCTGGCAGTAGAAGCCGCCGTAGACGCCGCTCTTGGGGATCGACACCGTGTAGGGCGGATTGCCGGCGAACTGCTGCTTGTTGGCCAGGTTCAGGTAGTCCCAGATGATGGCGATCGGTGTCGAGCCCTTGGAGATGTTGGCCGGCAGGGCGTCGGCAGGGATGTAGTTTCCGGCCTTCTTGAGCTTGGCGAAGAAGTCGATGCCGGGCGTGATGTCGTCGAGCGAGCCGCCGTTGGCCAGAGCCGCGGCGTAGACCGCCGAGAAGGCGTCGTTGGCCGAGCGCGGGTCGCCGTCGATGGCCACTTGGCCGTGGTAGATCGAGTGGAGCAGGTCGGGCCAGTCCTTGGGCGGGGTCTTCTGAACGTTCCCGTTGGTGCCGAACGAGATCACGCCGTAGTAGTCGCCGTACCAGTGGCCGGCGGGGTCCTTCATGGAGTCGGGGATCGTAGCCCACGTGGCCACGAAGTAGGGAGCGTAGAGGCCCTGGCTCATGCCCTGGGCGGCAAACGACGGACCGACGTCGACCACGTCGGGCGCGCGCGACTGGCCCTTGAGGGTGACGAGCGCCTGGTTCTCCTGGGCGGATGTGCCGTTGGGGTTGGCGCTGTTGACGGTGATGCCGTACTTGCTCTGGAAGGTGCTGATGATCTTGCCGTAGTTGGCCCAGTTGGGCGGCAGGGCGATGACGTTGAGCTGGCCCTCGGCCTTGGCGGCCGTCTCGAGGGCGGAGAGGCCACCACTGGGCAGAGCCGTCGCCAGCGCAGTCGGCGTGGGAGACGAGCTGCCGCCTGATGACGAGCTCCCGCAGGCGCTCAGCAGCGCGGGGACGGCGCCGAGGCTGGCCAGCCCGACAGCGCCGATCGCGCCACGCTCGACGAACTGCCGCCGGGTGAGGCCGGATTTCTCGGAGTCTTTGCCTGGAAGCCTGTCTTCACTCATCGTCCATCCTCCTGCGCCAATGCCGTGGATACGGTCAAAGCCCAAGCTGCAGGGATCTGGGCAACCCCCCAGGCCCCATGCCTAAGCTGTTCTTATCACAGCCGTCGCAGGCAGGGCAACGATGAACTGCCATACTCCGCCTTCCCCGCGTCGGAGCCGGATTCTCGCAGAGCCGTATGAGCGGCAGATGAGATCGCGGTTAAGGGTCGATGTGGGCGCATCGGGTGCCGCCCGCGCCCTCTCAGGTCCGATGCTTGACGGCGGCGTCCGCGAGCACGTCGGCAGCCTCGTTCAACCGCAGGCCGACCACATCGAGCCGCCGCAGCAGCTCGCGGCACTTGAGGACATCCATGCTGAGCTCGCCGCTGAACAGCCTGCCCAGCTCGACGTCATACAGGCGGCGGATCTCGTTCGCCGATTTCTTGGAAAGGAGTGCGGCCTGACCCGTCTCTTTGGGGTCGCGCGCGATCGTCTTGACCGCCAGCTTCAGGTCGGAGACCCCGCATTCGGTCGAGTCGAGGAGGTCGACGTAGCCTTCGGCGGGCTCGATCTTGTACAGGTCCCACTCGCGCACGAAGTCGCGCAGATTGTCGAGCACGTCGTCGATCGAACGCGACAGCCTGAAGAGGTCTTCGCGGTCGATGGGAGACTCCGGCACACCGGCAAGCCTGGTCACGAGCTCGCCTCTGAGAAGGTCGCCGCGATGCTCGATCGCGGCGATCTGCTCGTGAGCCCTGCCCGGGTCGAGCTCGCCCTCCGCCACCCGGCGCGCCAGCCGGCAGGCGGCGATGGTCTCGCCGAGCTGCCGGTCGAGGATCGCGATGAGCCCGGGAACGTCTCCCCCGAGGCCCAGGGCCGCTCGACGGGCCCGCGGTGTCCTCAAACGCGTTCACCCTCTCGGTCGCCAGCGCTGGTCCGCGGCTTTCTCAGAGCGAGGGGCACGGACCCCGCCGACTTACTACCATCATGATAGGATAATCATTATACTGCCGATCGCTCCCCGCCGCCACGGTCGGCGGACACGCCTCGCAGCCCAACAAGGGCGACCCCGGCCACGGTCACCAGGCCGCCGCACAGCTCGAGCGCCGTGGGCCGCTCGCCCAGTCAGAAGAAGGCGATGATCACGGCGAGCGGCGGGATCAGACAGAGAGCGTCGACCACGAGCACAGCCGGCGTGCGGGCGGGCGCGTGGGTCCTCGCCAGGTAGGCGACCACGCCCGGAACCTCAGGGGACGCGAGGCCGAGAAGACGATCGTCACGGCGGTCGCGACGAGCGCCCCGCGACGATCGCCGCTGGGCGCCGGAAGCGTCGGCGCGTCGCCCACTGGCCGTAGGGCGACGCGTCGCCGGGTGGCCACGAAGGCGCGGCTTGTCCGGGCGGCGCCACGACCAGGGTCGGTGACGCTCGACGGGTGGTCGGCGCGGGCCGGCGCCCGCACCCTCGCGCGGTGCGCGGAGACACGCCCGGCGATCCGTGACGCCTTGTGACGAGGTGAGTCCGCGGGCGTCACGACGCTAGATCGCGACCAGCACCATGACGACGGTGGCGACCGCCAGAGCAAGTCCGATGACCGTGACCACGACGAGCGCCCACCAGTCTGGGGCGACCGGGCCGTCGACCACGAGCGCGGCGTCGATCCGCCGGGCGCGCAGAAGGGCATAGGCGATGATGAAGGCGCCCAGTACGCCGTATCCGGCACCCAGAACCGCGTAGGCGACGCGCGAACCGCCGATCAGCGCCGGGACCACGCGACCGACCGCAATGGCCACGCCCACCGCCCCGAGGCCCGTACGCAGCCAGGCGAGATAGGTCCGTTCGGCCGCAAGCCAGGTGCGCCGCGGCGCGCTCGCGCCGTAGGGCGTTCCCTGGTCGCCCTGCCCGTCGGCGCTGGACGACGGCTGCTCTATGGTCCACCTCCGCGCGAGCCGTGCCGGCGCACGCGTCTTGCGCGCGTCGATCCCTGCCAACGAGCCTATCACGAGTGCCGCCGTCACTGCCCTTGGGACGCTTACCCTTCCGCGCACCTGCTGCCCCTGGCCTCGTCGGGGTACACTATGCGGGAGGACCTCGACTAAAGAAGGCGGATCGCCGACCCCGACGCCGCTCTCCCACTCGAGCCGTTCGCCACCGACCTACGCGAAGGACAGGCTCATGAACGTCGTATCCGCCGCTCACGCCGCCCTGATGGCCGTCGCCCGCGTGCCGAGGCGACCATGGTAGCCGTGTCGCCCGCCGGCGCCGCCGTGCTCGTCGGCGTGGCCGTCGTGGTCGTGGCGCTGCTCGTCGCGGCCCTGCTCAGCGTGCGAGTGGTGCGCCCCACGCACCGCGGCCTGGTGGAACGTTTCGGCAAGTACCACCACTACTGCGGACCGGGCGTGCATGCCGTGCTGCCGATCGTCGACCGTCTCTACAGGATCGACATACGCGAGGTCTTGGTCGAGGCCCAACCGCAGGAGATCATCACCAACGACAATCTGAACGCCAAGGTCGACGCACAGGTCTACCTCAAGGTCAAAGACGACGAAGAGAGCGTCAAGGCCACGCAGTACAACGTCACCAACTATCAGAACCAGGTCGTCAACCTGGCGCGCACGACACTGCGCAACATCATCGGCACACTCTCGCTGAAGTCGGCCAACTCCGAGCGCGGCAAGATCAACGACGAGCTGCGTTCGAACCTGCTGGTCGAGACGGCCAACTGGGGCATCGAGATCCTGCGCACCGAGCTCAAGGAGATCGACCCGCCGCGCGACGTACAGGAGACCATGAACAAGGTCGTCAAAGCCGAAAACGAAAAGGTGGCCGCCATCGACTTCGCCACCGCGACCGAGACCCAGGCCGACGGCCAGCGACGAGCCGAGATCAAGAAGGCCGAAGGCGTGAGGCAGGCCAAGATCCTGCAGGCCCAGGGCGAGGCGCAGGCCATCCAGCTCGTCAACGAGGCTGCCGATAAGTATTTCGTCGGCAACGCCCAGATGCTGCGCAAGCTCGAAGCGATCGAGCGGGCGCTCTATCAGAACAGCAAGGTAGTGGTGCCCAGCGACACGCAGCTCGCCAACGTCATCGGCGACCTCGCCGGGCTCGAGGCACAGTCCGCCGACGGCGCCGTCACGAAAGCGATTGGGCGGCCCGTCGCCGCACGGGGCACCAGACGGGGCAACGGCGCGAGCCCCTCTGCCCCCTCCCCATCGTGACCCGGGCGGTGCGGCCCGATCCTGAGAACGTGAGCAACGAACCCCAACAGCGCAAACCCAGCGAACCGGCCGAGCACGGGCTGAGCATCGAGGGCATCGAAGAAGTCGACGCCCTGATGGTCGAAGGTCGCGAGCAGGGCTACCTGAACGTCGACCACATCCACGACGTGCTGAAGGACGTCGAGCTCGACGCCAATCAGTTCGACGACTTCCTGCTGCTCCTGCACGACATCGGCGTCGATGTGATCGAGGGCGACGAGTCGCCCGGCGACCTGCGACAGGGCGACGGCGGCGACGACGAAGAGCCCGCGCCCCAACTCGACCTGTCGGTCAAGACCCGCAGCTTCGACCCGGTGCGCATGTACCTGCGCGAGATCGGCAAGGTGCCCCTGCTCACGGCCGTGCAGGAAGTCTCGCTGGCCAAGCGCATCGAGCGTCACGACATGGAGGCCAAGCACGAGCTGATCGAGGCGAACCTGCGCCTCGTGGTGTCGATCGCCAAGCGCTACGCGCGCAGCAGCATGCCCATCCTCGACTTGATCCAGGAGGGCAACCTGGGCCTCATCCGGGCGGTCGAGAAGTTCGACTACCGCCGCGGCTACAAGTTCTCGACCTACGCCACCTGGTGGATCCGCCAGGCGATCTCGCGAGCCATGGCCGATCAGGCACGCACCATCCGCATACCGGTGCACATGGTCGAGCAGATCAACAAGCTGATCCGCGTGCAGCGCGAGCTGCAGTCGAACCTGGGCCGCGAGCCCACGCCCGAAGAGATCGCCGCCGAGATGGGCACCACGCCCCAGAAGGTGCGCGAGATCCTCAAGATCAGCCAGGAGCCCGTCAGCCTCGAACGTCCGGTGGGCGACACTGAAGACACGAACCTCGCCGATTTCATCGAAGACGAAGAGGCCGTCATGCCGGTCGAAGCGGTGAGCGAGATCCTGCAAAAGGAAGAGGTCACCAAGGTGCTCTCGACCCTCACTCACCGCGAGCGCAAGGTGATCGAGCTGCGCTTCGGGCTCAAGGGCGAGCACGCGCGCACCCTCGAAGAGGTGGGCCAGAAGTTCGGCGTCACCCGCGAGCGCATCCGTCAGATCGAAGCCAAGACCCTGACCAAGCTCAAGAGCTACCGCGACGCGCAGGCGCTGCACGACTTCATCGACTAGGCGCGACCAGCGCGCCGTCACTCGCCGCGCGCCGTCACTCGCGGGCGCGCCGCCGCTCAGGGTTACCGACGCACCAGCACGTCGAGCAGCTGACCGCTCTCGACCACGCGGTAGTGAGCGGCCAGGAACCTGACCAGAGGGTCGCTCGTCTGCTGCAGCGCGGGACCGCCGCTACGCGCCGCGATGCCGCTCGACAGAAAGACGACATCCGGCGGGTGGTGCGTGCGGGCGAAGTAGTCGACGGTGGCCTGGTCGCTGGGACCGGACTGCAACCAGACCGCGTTCGTATCGATGCGCCCACCGACCAGGGCATAGGCGAGCGGAGCGTCGAAGATCAGCACCCGATCGTGCCTGCCGACCCAGCGGCGCCCTTGTGCCTCGACGGCCGCGATCTGGGCGGCCCGCTGATCGGTGGTGGCGATGCCGGCCAGGGGGCCATGCCAGATGTGGTGGGTCAGCTTCCAGGGCGCCCCGTCTTTGAACGAGCTCGCAAACAGGGCGACCAGCATGACGAGCAGCAGAGCGGCCGCGGCTGAGGCGAAGAGCCGCCGACCGCCGTCGCGCTTGACCAGGTAACCCCAGTCGGCAACGAGCACGACGGTCAGCGGCGCCAGGCCGACGAACGCCAGGGCGCGGTACCAGCCGGAGCTGGTAGACAGGCCGACGATCACGAAGCCGACGAGTGCCGGCGGCACGGCCAGCACCAGCAGACGCAAAACGCCCGCCGGACTGGCGGAGCCGACCGGGGGGATCGGGCCGGTCGGGTCGGCGGCGGCGGGCTGGGGATCGCGGACGGCCTCGAGCGCCACGGCCGGCTGGGGTTCGGGCTGGGGATCGCGTCCGGTCCCGAGCGCCACGTCCAGCTGGGGTTCGGGCGGGGCGCCACGCCCGGTCGCGCGCCGGTGCCCGGTCACGGCCTCGCTCACGGCCCAGAAGACGACCGGCACCAGCAGGCCTGCCGAGATGGTCACAAGGCAGGCCGTGCCGAAGCGCCCGAAGAACGGGATCCGGGCGTGCCGGTGATGCCAGGCGGGGAGCGCGGTGGCCGCCAGCGGCAGCAGAGCGAGCACGACGGCCCGCACGCGGCGGGTGAGCCAGGGCAGGCAGGCCAGCACGGCAAGGATCCACATCGGCAGCAGCCAGTTGCTCGTGAGCACGACGCGCAGATCGGTGAGCAGCGGCCCCGCGCGGCCGGCAAGCGATCGGTGCGTCCCCCAGACGTCCGACGAGTAGCGCAGGGCGACCGCTATGGTGTGTGGCGAGACGAGGAGCAGGAGCAGGGCGGCAAACAGCGCGCCGGCGCCGACGAGACCGGCAATGAAGGCCGGTACGACGCGCTGCCGCCAGCCGACCACGATCACGGTGCCGGCCAGCGTCAGAGCCACCGGGGCCAGCGAGACATAGCTGACCGCGCCGACCGCGGCGGCGACGCCGGCCGCCACCGCGGCCCGCCGATCGCCGTCGCGCACCGCTTGCCAGGCGAGCGCGGTGGCCATGGCGAATGCCAGTACCGCCACGGTGTTGTAGCTCACGGCCATCACATTGTAGGGCGGCGCCAGCAGGACGACCGCGAGCGCGAGGGCAGTGACGCGGCTGCCGAAGGTCGGCCTGAGCGCCCGGTAGATCACGTAGCCGGCGCCCACCGCCAGGACGACGTAGAAGAGGCGCGAGGCCAGCACCAGTGCGCTCGTGCCGAACAGCATCGTCCAGAGCTTCACGAAGGGCACGGCCAGCAGGAACCCCAGTCCCTGAGCCGTCATCTCGTCGGCGAAGGGCCGCGCGCCCTGCGCGAGATGCAGGGGCAGCGTCACGTAGGATCCGTCGTCGAAGAACGAGATACCGAGCGTCGCCCGCCACACGGCGAGCGCCGCGACGACCACGATCGCCGCCACGAGGACCGGGTCCCTGCGGCTGACCGCGCGGCCCGGGAGGCTCACGGTCCCGCGTCGGGCTTGCGCTCGTCGGTATCGCGAAGAAGATACAACGGCCGGTGCCTGACCTCGTTGTAGATGCGTCCCACGTACTCGCCGAGAACGCCGACGGTGATCAACTGCACGCCCGCGAGCAGCAGCACGAGGACGGCCAGCGAAGTCCAGCCCTGGACCACCGAGATGTGCCCGGCGAGGCGCAGGATCGTCAGCACCAAGGCGGCCGCGAAGGCGCTGGCCGACACGACGAACCCCATCACTGTGGCGAGCCGCAACGGGCGCACCGAGAAGGCCATGATGCCGTCGAGCGCCAGGCGGACCATGCGGGTCAGGGGATACTTCGTCCGCCCCGCGTGCCGGGCGTCCCGGGCGTAGCCGACCTCGGCCGTCGTGAAGCCGAGCCACGCTACCATGCCGCGCACATAGCGATCGTGCTCGGGCATGGATGTCAGGGCATCGGCGGCGCGCCTGCTGAGCAGCCTGAAGTCGCCCGCGTCGACCGGGATGTCGACTTCGGCAAGCCAGCGCATGAGCCGGTAGTAGACCGACGCCGAAGCCGTCTTGAAGCGGCTGTCCTCGTGGCGCTCGCGACGCACGGCGTACACGATGTCGGCTCCCTCGCGCCAGCGCGCGACGAGCTCGCCGATCACCTCGGGGGGGTCCTGAAGATCAGCGTCTATCACGCACACCGTCTCGCCCACGGTGTGGGCGATGCCCGCCGAGATGGCGATCTGATGACCGAAGTTGCGCGACAGGCGTACCAGCTGCACGGCGCGGTCGCGCCCGCCGATCGCCTGGAGCCGCTGCCACGAACCGTCGCGGCTGCCGTCGTCGACGTAGACGATCTCGAACGGCTCGCCGAGCGCGGTCATGGCCGCGCAGCAGCGGGCGTGGAACTGGTCGATGCCGTCGACTTCGTCGCAGACCGGCACGACGACCGAGTGCACGACCTTGTTGAGCGACGTCGACGTCATGCTGACCGGAGTCCTCCCGTGGTGCGCCGGTGGTTGTCGCGGCTCAGTGTATAGTAGCGGCCTGTCGGCGGCGCGAGAACGCCGCGGCGCGAGAACGCGGCCGTGCGGCGACCTCGCGACGTAAAGAGCGGCCCAAGGCAAGAAGAGGGGGCTCGTGGACGAGCAGCTCCTGCTCAGCTTCGACAGCCTCGAAGACACCCACTGGTGGTTCGTCGTACGGCGCCGCATCGTGCTCGACGCCGCCGCGCCGACGGTGTCGCGACCCTGGCGGCGCATTCTCGAGGTCGGCTGCGGCACCGGCGGCACCATGCGCGCCCTGCGGGTCTGCTTTCCCGACGCCGCGGTCAAAGGGATAGAGCCGGCCGAGGCGGCCGCGCGTCTTGCCGCGGGCAAGGGCTGCGACGTCGAGAGCGGTACGTTCGAGGACCTGCCCGTCGAGGCTTCGTCAGTCGACCTCGTCCTGGCCCTCGATGTGCTCGAGCACCTTGCCGACGACGGTCCCGGCCTCGCCGAGGCCTTTCGGGTCCTGCGACCCGGCGGACGGCTGATCGTCACTGTGCCGGCCCTTCCGAGCCAGTGGAGCGTACACGACGAGCTGAACGCGCACTTCCGCCGCTACACGCGTGGCGGGCTCCTGACCGTCGCACGGCGAGCGGGCTTTCGCGTGGACCGGGCGACCTATTTCAACTCGCTGCTGCTGCCCCTGGCTGGGCTCGAACGTACGGCGGTCCGCGTGCTCAGGTTGCCTCGCTCGCCGGCCGTCGCGCTGCCGCCGCGCCCCATCAATGCGGTCCTGCGCGCGGTGTTCGGGCTCGAGCGCCCGATCCTGGCTCGCACAGACCTGCCGATCGGGCTCTCGCTCCTGCTGGTGGCGAGCCGCCCCGCGCGGCCCTAGTATGTCGCCGCAGCGACAAGCCGCGGCTGTCCCGCCAGGTTCCAAGCGCGAGGAGACTTGAGATGCAACGATGCAGGCGAACGATCCGGGCGTGCCACAAACGACTGCCGGCCGCGCTGGCCTGTGCCTGCGCGATCGTCTGGGCGGCGGCGACGCCGAGCGTCGCCGCCGCCCAGACGCAGTCCGAGATCCTTGGCAACCAGCACGCCAGCTTCACGACGGGCGTCAGCGCGACCAACGTGTCCGGACTGCGCAAGGCCTGGTTTCTGCCCACCGCCGGCATGGTGAGCGGCACGCCCCTGGTCGCCGGATCGTCGGTATACATCGCCGACTGGAGCGGCACGGTGTGGCGCGTGTCGGCCGCCACCGGACGGGTCGTCTGGAAGCGCCGCGTCGAGAAGCCGAAGACCTGGCCGTGGCACGGTTTCGCCGGCACGCCCGTCATCGTCGGCAGCCGGCTCATCGTGGCGAGCGTCGAGGGCTCCGTCTATGCGCTGTCCACCGCGACCGGAAACCACGCCTGGACGAAGCGCCTGAGGGCAAGCGACCCGTATGCCGGTTCGCTCTGCGACCTGCTCGCCTACAACGGTCTCGTCTACGTCGGTCTTTCGTCGGTCGACGAGGTGCTGCCCGGCACGCCCGGCGACTCTTGCGGCGCCGTCATCGCCATGAAAGCCTCGAACGGCGCGCGCGTCTGGTCCACGCCCACGGCTTCCACGAGCGCCACGCCGCCGTCGAACGGCGCCGCCGTCTGGAGCTCGTTCGCCCTCGATCCCACGCTGGACCTGCTGTACTGCGACACCGGCAACAACTACACCGGGATCGCCTCAGATACGTCCGACGCCCTGCTCGCGCTGAACGCGACGACCGGCGCCGTGGTCTGGCACCAGCAGGTGACGGCAAACGACGTCTGGCTGCCCGGCCAGAGCCACGGGCCCGACGACGACTTCGGGGCCGGACCGCAGCTCTTCACGGCGACGATAGCCGGCGTGCCTCGGGAGCTCGTCGGCGCCGGGCAGAAGAGCGGCACCTACTGGGCCTTCGACCGCGCCACGGGCGCTCCCGTCTGGCACACCTCGATCGGGGCGGGGTCCGACGGCATCCGCGACGAGGCGGCTATCGGGACCGACCGCCTCCTGTGCGCGAGCAACAACACGGGTACGACGCGGGTCGCCAACGTGGCCGCGCTCGACCTGAGCGACGGCGCCTTCCTGTGGTCCAGGGCGCCGGCGCAGTCGCCGATGGCGACCGCGGCCGGGTTTCTCTCGAACGACGTCTACCTGACCGGCGACCTCAAAGGGCTGCTGCGAGCCTACCGGGTCAGCACCGGCAAGGTCCTGTGGCACGCTTACACGCCCGGACGCGCGGGTCTTGCCGCGTCGCTCGTGGTGAGCGGCCGGACCCTGTTCGTGGGTATCGCCGCCGCGAGTGGCGGCGCCAGCCGCCGGCAGAGCGGCCTCGTCGCCTACAGGGTGCGGTAAGCACGGCGGGGTCCGCGTTCTTAAAGCCAGGGGGGCGCCCGGCCGACATCGTAGGCATGAAACGACGTCCGCCGCTCGCTGTCCTTGCGCTGCTGACCATGCTCGCAGCGCTGACCCTGCTCGCAGCGCTCGCCCTCGCGCCGGCGGCGCGGGCCGGGACGGTGATGCGCGGCATGGCCGACGCCGGGTTCACCGCTCCGTCCGAGCCGCTCGCCGAGCGCCTCGCGCTCGTGCACGAGCTCGGCGTCACCCTGCGCGGCCAGGTCATCAGGCTCGACTGCGAGTGGCCGCTCGGAGAGCCGCAACGCGGCGTCTACGACGACGACGGCTATCTGGCCGACCTGAAGTCGGTCACCGACGCCGCCCACGCAGAGGGCCTCAAGGTCATCGTGCTCATCGACTACGTGCCGCGCTGGGCGTCCGACAAGTCGTACTGGAGCGATCCCCCAGCGTCGGGGTACAGCGGCTATCAGTCCTTCTACCCGGTCGCCCAGGCGTCGCTCGGCGACCTCGGCGCCTTCACCCGCCACGTCGCCGAGCTCCTCAAGGACGAGGTGCTCGGCTACGAGTGCTGGGACGAACCGAACCTGTGGTCCTACATCTACCCCCAGCGCACCGCGACCGACGGCGAGTTTGCCGCCCACACCTACCTCGGCTACCTGAGTGCGATGAGCGCCGGCGTCCGGGCCGGCGACCCCGGGGCCCTCGTCATAGCCGGGGCCACGGCGCCGACCGGCGAGAACGACATCTTCCGCACCGCCCCGCAGACGTTCGCGCGAGAGCTTAAGTCGCTCGGCGCCGGCCCCCTCTTCGACGTCTACTCACACCACCCGTACTGCGTGGGGGGACGCTCCGATCTCGACCCCTCCCTGGCGCCCGTGAACCCCGACCACACCGTCGAGATGGCCAACATCGGCACGCTCCTGCGGATCTTTCCCACGAAGCCCTTCTACCTGACGGAGTACGGCTTCTCGACCCACTTCAGCTGGGCCTTCGGGCCGCCCGTGACCGAGACCCAGCAGGCGGCCTACCTGCGCAAGGCCCTTGCCATGGCCGCCCGACACCCGCGGATCAAGCTGCTTGTCTGGTACCTGGACCGCGACTTCTCGCCGACAGGCGTGACGACCGACGGAAACGGGACGTACACCGGCCTGCGCAGACTGGGCGGCGCGCCCAAGCCCGCGTGGTATGTGTTCGCCGGCGGCGATCGCCTGACGCTGGCCGCGACGCCTGCGTCCGTCCCGCGCGGCGCCCTGGTGCGCCTGAGCGGCCGGCTGACCTGTGCCGCAGTGGGCGGCGTGACGGGCAAGCATCTTCGCCTGCTGCGCCGGCGCGGCAGCGGAGCCTGGGTCGCCGTCCGTGGGGTCACGACGGGAACCGACGGCGTCTACTCGCTGCGCGTCAGGGTCGCCGCCACCGGACGCTACCGGCTGCTCTGGGCGGGGGTCGTCTCCAGCCCCATCCGGTTGGTCCGCCTGCGCTGAGGTCCGCCGCGGCGATGGCTCGCGAACTCTGCTCGCGGCGATCGTCGCGCATGGACGGTTGTCCTATCGCGCCGTGGAAGGCGTTGTGTAGAGTCTGACGAACAAGTAACTATGACGGGCCGTCCCATTTCTTGATCATGGTTCGACGGCCGAAGTGCTTATCTCTTGGGGTCGAGGGGCGGCGCGGTGCGGCGATCGACGCAGCGGGTGACCGCGTGAGCATCAGGGCATACCAGAGGGCGTTCGGGTTGGGCAGCGACGTGTTCGCGGCGCTGGCCAGCTACCAGGCCACCATCCTCGCGTTCTCCTGGTTTCACGGCCACCCGTTCAGGCTGGTCGCGCCACGGTTCGGCTGGGATGTCGTGCTCGCCCTCGCCGTCATCCTCGCCGTGTTCGTCTGCAGCGGGCTGTACATGCTCGAGGTGTGGGTGTCGCGGCCGCTGCATGTTATGACGCTGTTTCGCGCGACGGCCGTCTCCCTGATCGTCACGGCGTTCTTCGTGTTCGCCTTCAGGACCCCGCTGGCCACCGAATCGCGCCTCTTTACCTCGTTTGCCGTGTTCTTCGTCGCTTCCGTCACGCTCCGCCTGTGGCTCTTCGATCGCCGCTACCGGCGCGACGTGCGCAAGCGGCCGGGCGACACCATCGTCGTCGGCTGGTCGGCCGACAGCGGCATCCTCGTGAGCCGGCTCAGGGAACTGCGCGGCTATGCGCGGGTGCTGGCTCTCGAGCCATTCGACAAGCGCGGCAACGGCTACGATGCCGAGCCACGACTCGTCGCGGCGATCCAGCGAGCCGAGCCGGCCCCCCGCCAGGTGTTCCTCGACGGCGGCTCCCTCGGCCACAAGGCCACGATCGACCTCATCCATGCGGCGCAGGACCGGCGCGCCGACGTCTACGTCACGGGACGCCTGCTCAGCCCGCTCGACGCCACGCGCCTGCTCTCGCACCTCTTCGAGATGCCGGTGATGCGCGTGCACCGCGACCCCGAAGCGGCCCTTGCGCGGCGCGTGACACTCGGGCGCCGGGCCTTCGACATCGCCTGTTCCGCGGCGGCGCTCGTCGTGCTGTCACCGCTCGTTGCCGTCATAGGGCTCGCCATCAAGCTGGGCTCGCCCGGACCCGTCTTCTTTCGCCAGCAGCGCGTGGGTCTGCGTGGTCGCGCCTTTGAGCTTCTCAAGTTCCGTTCCATGATGGTCGGCAACGACCCCGGCGGCCACCGCGACTACGTGGCGCGCCTGATCGAGGGCGACTCGGACGAGGCCCTGGCCCGCACCGACCAGTGGGGCCGGCCGGTCTTCAAGCTCGCCGACGACGAACGTGTCACGCCCATCGGCAGGGTCCTGCGCAAGTACTCCCTCGACGAGCTGCCGCAGTTCTGGAACGTCCTGAGGGGCGACATGAGCATGGTCGGACCGCGTCCGGCGCTGGGCTACGAGGTCGACGGCTACAAGGAGTGGCACCGCCTGCGACTCGAGGTGACGCCCGGGGTCAGCGGCCTCTGGCAGATCGCCGGCCGTTCGCGCGTGGGTTTCGACGAGATGGTCTTTCAGGACGTGATGTACGGCTACAATCAGAGCGTGCTCACCGATCTGCACATCTGCCTGCGCACCGTTCCGGCCATGCTCATGGGCCGGGGGGCAGTGTGAGGGTCTTCAGGCGCGCCCGGAGAGCCCGCTCGTGACGACGCCCGCTCCAGCCCCGGTCACCGTCGCCCTCGTGGGCTGCGGCCACTGGGGGCACAACCTGCTGCGCAACTACATGGAGCTCGCGAGCGCCTCGCTCACGACCGTGTGCGACCCGCGTCCTGAGGCGCTCGACAAGGTGGCGACGCGCTATCCCACGATCGCGCGTACCACCGACTTCGCGCAGGTGCTGGCCGACTCCGCGATCGACGCAGTGCTCATCGCCACGCCCATC
Organism: uncultured Actinomycetes bacterium; assembly: GCA_963845355.1. Taxonomy (GTDB): domain Bacteria; phylum Actinomycetota; class Thermoleophilia; order UBA2241; family UBA2241; genus Bog-752. Next base: position 46,690 of record CAWJRV010000005.1, on the reverse strand, counting down.
CGCACCCACTACGAGCTTGCCAGAGCAGCTCTCAAAGCCGGCAAGCACGTCTTCGTCGAGAAGCCCATGACGGCCGACCCGCTCGAGGCTCGTGAGCTCGTCGAGCTCGCCGCGACCACCGGACGCACGCTCATGGTGGGCCATACCTTCGTCTTCAGCCCACCGGTGCGTAAGGTCAGGGAGCTGATCGCGTCGGGCGAGCTGGGCGAGATCTACTTCATCACCACCCAGCGGGTGAACCTGGGCCTGCACCAGAGCGACGTGAGCGTGGTGTGGGACCTCGCTCCTCACGACCTCAGCATCCTCTACTACTGGCTCGGCGAGGCCGCTACCAGCGTGAGCGTCAACGGTCGCGGATGTATCGTGCCCGCCACCCCCGACGTGGCCTTCATCGACCTCAAGTTCCCCAGCGGCGTCGTGGCTCAGGTGCTGGTGAGCTGGCTGAGCCCCGTGAAGCTGCGGCGCACGGTCGTCGTGGGCAGCCGCAAGATGCTCGTCTACGACGACACCGAGAACGTCGAGAAGGTCAAGATCTTCGACCACGGCGTCGACTACAAAGAGCCCGACGACTTCGGCGAGTTCCAGTTGAGCTACCGCACGGGCGACATCCTGGCCCCCAAGCTCAGCGCCGTGGAGCCGCTCTACCTCGAGGCTCAGCACTTCGTGGAGAGCATCGTGACGCACACCGAGCCGATCACGAGCGGCGAAGTCGGGCGCCGGGTGGTGGCCTCGCTCTCGGCCGCCGAGGCCTCGCTCACCGGCGGCGGCTGTGAGGTGTCGATCAAGCCGTGAGCGCCGCGTCGCCGTTCGACCCGCAGGTGCACGTCGCCGGCAACGTCAGCCTTGGTGAAGGCTGCGACCTGCAGGCGCCGTGCATCCTCGGCAAGGCGCCGCGGGGCGCCGCCGAGGGCGAGCTGCCGCTCGCCATCGGCGGCGGCGCCGTCGTACGCCCGTTCACCACGATCTACGCAGGCAGCACGTTCGGTGTCCGTCTGCAGACCGGCCAGGGCGTGAGCGTCCGCGAGGACAACCTCGTCGGCGACGACGTCGGCATCGGCACGAACGCGGTCCTCGAGCCGGGCAACCGCGTAGGCCACCGGGTGCGCATTCACAGCGGCTGCTTTCTCGAGCTCGTCACGCTCGAAGACGAGGTCTTCGTAGGTCCCAACGTCGTGTTCACCGACGACCCGCACCCCATGGGCTGCCCGCACTTCCGGCAGTGCAAGGGCGGCGCCGTGGTGCGCCGCCGGGCGCGCATCGGCGCCAACAGCACCATCCTGCCCGGCGTGGAGATAGGCGAAGGCGCGCTGGTGGGCGCCGGCTCCGTGGTCGTGCACGACGTACCGGCCGGAGCCGTCGTCGTCGGCCACCCGGCGCGAGCGATCAAGCAGGTCGCCGATCTCACCTGCCCGCCCGGATTCGTCGAACGACCCTACGCCTGGGCCCCGTACGACACATGAGTCGCGTGCGCTGCCGGCGGCCGCGCCCGTCGACCAACACCTGATACAGTTGTCCACGGTAGTAGCAGGAGCAGCAAAGCCCCGAGGCGGGCCAGGGAGGTAGGGGCCGTATGCATGACGACACCTTGGCAAGCGGCGGCAAGGGCGGCTCGCCTCAGCGCCAGGCCGATCCACCGCTTCCCGTGCTCGAACCCGAAGGCCTCACACTGCGTGACTACGCGGGCATCATCTGGCGACGCAAATGGCTCATCGTGCTCATCGTGGTCGTCGCCACTGCCTCGGCCTTCTTCTACACGTCCCGCAAGACCAAGCAGTACGAGGCCGGCGCCACCATGTTCTACAGGCAGCCGCTCGACCTCGCCAACCCGCTGAGCAACACGTCCACCGACATCGTGAGCATCGACCGTGAGATGGCCACCATCGGTGACATTCTGGCCGGACGCCAGCTCCAGACCAGCGCCGAAGCGATCCTCAAACGCCAGAACGTCGACCTCTCCCCCGGGTATACGATCACCGCCGCCCAGCCCTCGACGTCCACCTCGAATACCAGCACCACGAGCTTCGGCAGCAACAGTGTCGTGGTCACCGGCCGCAGCGCGAGCCCCACGCTGGCCGCGGCGGCGGCCAACGCTTTCACGACGGCCTACATCGCCTGGGACGCCCAGCAATCCCGCGCCCAGATCGCCGCCGCCATCCCCGCCGTCCAGCGCCGTCTGGCCCAGTACGCGACCCAGGGCGCGGCCGCCATGGACTCCACCGAATACATACTGCTCACACAGCAGCTCCGCGATCTCCAGATCCTTCAAGACACCACCGTCGGCAACTACCACATGCTCACGCCGGCCACCACGCCGACCAGGCCGGTCGCGCCGAACATCAAGCGCGCCACCGTCCTGGGCTTCGGCGTGGGCCTCTTCGTCGCTCTCTGCCTCGCCCTCTTGCTCGAGCAGTTCGACACGCGTGTGCGTAAGCCCGAGGACATCGCCGCGCTGCTGCGCCGGCCCACGCTCGGTCGTATCCCGCCCATCTCCCGCAAGGCGCTCGGCGAGAGTGCCCTGGTCACGCTGCGACACCCCGACGGGCACGTGGCCGAAGCCTTCCGCATGGTGCGGACCAACCTCGAGTTCATGGCGGTCGACGACGAGATCCGCTCCCTGGCGGTCACGAGTTGCGCGATGGGCGAGGGCAAGAGCGTCTTCGTCGCCAACCTCGCCGCCAGCATGGCGATGGCCGGCAAGAAGGTCGTCGTCGTCGACGCCGACCTGCGCCGTCCGCGGCAGCACAAGCTCTTCGACATCCCCAACGACCGGGGCCTGAGCACCGCTCTCGTGGGCAAGAGCCGGCTCGACGAGAGCCTCGTGCCCGTGAAGCTTTCACCGCCCGTCGAGGGCGAGGACGACAGAGACTACGCCGCGTGGGCGCGGAGCGTCGAAGCCCTCACGCACCTCCTCGTGCTGCCCAGTGGACCGATTCCGCCCAATCCCGGCGAGATGACGTCGTCCCGGCGCCTCGAGATGATCATCGAGAGTCTCGGCAAGCAGGCCGACGTGGTGATCGTCGACACCCCGGCCCTGCTGGCGGTGGGCGACACGGCCGCGATCGCGGCGAGGGTCGACGGCATCCTCCTGCTGGCGGACGTGAAGATCGTGCGCCGACCCCAGCTTCAGGCGGCCGCCGAGCAGCTCATGCGCCTGCCTGTCAAGCTGCTCGGCACCGTGGTGCGCCTGCACGACTCGCGCAGCGGGGCCTACTCGTATGCGTCGAGCTCCTACTACCACTCGTCGCGCTCAGACCTCGGCGGGCACGCTGCGCCGCGCCGGCCGGCGCGGCGCAGCGTGCCCGCCGAGGTCTCCGTGCCGGCCACGGCTTCCACCGCCGTGCCGGGCGCTCCACCCGCGGGAAACAACGGACAGCGCGCCGCCGAAGCACGCGACTAGCGCGGATGAATGCGAGGCGACGGCCCATGGCGGCCGCGGGAGTCAGCGCCGACGGGCCGTGCCGTCATCACCGGCCGCGCCGGGGTCGCGCGAGCGCGAGATGAGCGCGGCAACGGACGCCCGGTCGACTTCGGTGGCCGACGACGGTTTCGCTGTCTACGAAGCGAGAAGCGGCTGGTCGGCGCTCGACCTCAGCGAGCTCTGGACGTATCGCGAGCTGCTCTACTTTCTGACCTGGCGCGACATCCTCGTGCGCTACAAGCAGGCCGTCGTCGGCATCGCCTGGGCCGCGCTGAACCCGCTGCTCACGATGGTCGTCTTCACAGTGATCTTCAACGGGGCGCTGCACGTTCAAAGCCCGGTGAAGGACGTGCCCTATGCCGTGTTCAGCTTCAGCGGGCTCCTGGCCTGGAACTTCTTCGCGACAGGCGTGCAGCGCTCGGGAGCGAGCCTCGTGACAAACGCCAATCTCCTGACCAAGGTCTACTTTCCGCGTCTCGTGATACCGCTCTCGGCGGTGCTCGCGGGACTCGTCGATCTCGGCATCTCGTTCCTGGTCCTGCTGGCGCTCATGGCGGCCTACGGCGTCGCGCCCCCGTGGCAGATCGTCTTTGTGCCGGTGTTCGTGCTCCTGGCCGTCGTCACGGCGCTGGCGGCCGGCCTGTGGCTCAGCGCAATGAACGTGCTCTACCGCGACGTCGGGTACGTCATCCCCTTCCTCGTGCAGCTCGGCATGTTCGTGAGCCCCGTGATCTACCCGATCGACGCCCTGCCGGCCGGCCCGCTTCGCTTTGCGATCGCCCTGAACCCGATGACCGCGGTCATCGGCGGCTTTCGCTGGGCCCTGCTCGGGCAGCCGTTGCCCGGCGGCTACCTGTGGATCTCGCTCTCGGTCGTGCCGGTGCTCCTGGCGACCGGTCTGTTCTTCTTCAAGCGAGTCGAGCGGGTGTTCGCCGATGTGGTCTAGGCGAAAGCCGATGTGGTCCAGGCGAAAGCCGATGCTGTCGGGACGAAAGCCGGCGTGGTGCAGGCCATGAGCGACGTCGCCCTGCGTACTGCCGGTCTCGGGAAGATGTATCACATCGGCGGCGAGCGCCAGGCATACCGCACGCTGCGCGATACGGTCGTCCAGGCCGCGAGCCGGCCCCTCGAACGCCTCCGCCACCCGGGCGCCGCCACGCACGTCTCCCAGGACTTCTGGGCGCTCAGAGACGTCGATCTCGAGCTCAGCCGCGGAGAGGCGCTCGGGGTGATCGGCGCCAACGGCGCGGGCAAGAGCACGCTGCTCAAGCTCCTCAGTCGCATCACCCAGCCGTCCGAGGGCCGGGTGGCGATCCGGGGTCGGGTCGCGAGCCTGCTCGAGGTCGGCACCGGCTTTCACCCCGAGCTCACCGGGCGCGAGAACATCTACCTGAACGGCGCCATCCTCGGCATGTCGCGCGCCGAGATCAGGAGCAAGTTCGACCAGATCGTCGAGTTCAGCGACGTCTCGCGGTTCCTGGAGACGCCGGTGAAGCGTTACTCGAGCGGCATGTACGTCCGCCTCGCCTTCTCGGTGGCGGCCCATCTCGATCCCGACGTGCTGATCGTCGACGAGGTCCTTGCGGTGGGCGACGTCGGCTTTCAGCGCAAGTGCCTCGGCAAGATGCAGGACGTGGCGGGGCGCGGGCGAGCGGTCGTCTTCGTCAGCCACAACCTCGCGGCCGTGACGAAGATGTGCACGAGCGCGGTGCAGCTCGAGGCCGGCCGTGTCGTGAACCGCGGCGAGACCTCGAAGGTGGTCGTCGAGTATCTCGCAAGGCAGGCGGGCGGCCACGAAGCGAACGTCTGGGGGAGCGGCGAGGGGCCGGGCGACGACGATCTGAGACTGGTGTCCGTCCAGGTCCTCGACTCGAGGGGAGCGGTCGCCAGATCGATCAGCACGGCCGAACCGTTCAAGATCCGTCTGGAGTTCGACGTGTTCAGAACAGACGATGCGCTCTGCGTGGGCTTCGATCTCGCGGCGGGCGACGGCACGATCGTCCTGCGGTCGTACCAGACCGACCTCGAGCCGAGCCGGTGGCCGCGGCTCGCAAAAGGACGTCGCGTCCTGGAATGTACGGTCCCGCCGCGGCTCCTGAACGGTGGCCGGCACACCGTTCTTCCGCGGGTCAGCCTCCATTGCGTGCGCTGGATCATCGACTCGGGTCCCGCCGTCAGCTTCGAGGCTCACATGGACCACGCCGTGTCGCCCTACAGTCAGTTCGTGCGGCCCGGCGTGATCGCGCCTACACTGGATTGGCGCCTTGTCGAGTGACACCTCACAACACCTTGACGACCGGGAACGCGGTGATGTCGTGACGGCGCCGACACCCGACGCTTCGCCGCGGCCGCGGGCGGCAGCCACGATCGACGCCCTCAAACAGGTCGTGCAGCGCGGCTTGCGACAGGCCGGCTACCAGCTCGTCAGGACGGCGACGCCGGCAGACGCGACGGCGCCACCGGCCCCGACGCCGTGGTCCTGGCTTGCGACACTCGACATCGGCACCCTGGTCGATGTCGGCGCCAACACCGGGCAGTTCGCGCGCCACTTCCGCGATCTGCTGCCGGACTGCCTCGTCTACTCGTTCGAGCCCCTGCGGGAGTGCTTCGAGGAGCTCGAGCGCACGATGCGAGGTCCGGGCTTCACGGCGTTCAACGTGGCCCTGGGAGAGTCCGACGGCGAAGCGACGATCCTGCGCAGCGAGTTCTCTCCGTCGTCATCGCTGCTCGAGATGGAGACGGCGCACAAGGAGCTCTACCCGTTCAGCGCCGCCACCTCCCCGGAGACCGTCGCGCTGCGACGGCTGGACGCCTACCTCGACGACATCGCCATCCGCGGCAACCTGCTGGTCAAGATCGACGTACAAGGCGCCGAGGCCCAGGTGGTGAACGGTGGCCGGCGGCTCATCTCGCGCGCCGACGCGGTGATCGCCGAAGTGGGGTATCTGCCCCTCTACCGGGGGCAGGCGACGATCCAGCAGATCGCCGGGCTTCTGCATGAGTGCGGCCTCGGGTTCATGGGGATCATCGACCAGATCGTGCGATCGTCGGACTCGCTGCCCGTCTACGGCGATGCGCTCTTCGTCAGACCGTCCGCCGTCGACGGCCGCCCCGACCAGCCCTCGTCCCCATCGCCGCTGCCCCGATGAGCACGCGGAGGGCGGTCACATGCTAGCCCTGTCCATGGTCGCGGCGGCCGTGCTCCTTGTGTTCCTCACCCTCTGGTCGCGACACAATCCGTTGTTCCTGGCCGGCGGAGCCGTGTTTCTTGCCCTCGGCCGCAGTGCGTTCATCGACATGACACCGGACCAGGTGCTCCGGCAGATGTCGGCGGTGTCGGTCACCACGGGAGACGTCGTGTTCGTGCTCCTCGTCCTCGGCTGGTTCTACGCCTTCCGGCAGCGGCGCAGGCCGCGTCTGCGCCTGTCGCCGAAGTGGACCATCCTCGGCCTGTGCGTGCTCTTCTTCCTGACCCTCGAGTATGCTCTCACGTCGGCAGATGGCGCGGGGGTCCACATCACCCAGCTTCTCGTTACCCGGGACTGGTTCTACATCCCGATCGGCTACCTCCTCGCCCTGGACCTTTTTCGGAGGTTCACCGTGGAGGAGATCCAGGAGTTCGTCGGCGTTCTCTCTGTGCTGTGCACCTGCCTGATGGTCCTGTACATCGCGGCTGCCCTGAACCTGCCGGTCTACCCGTACCCGAAGTACCTGACTACGTCGTTCGGGGGTTCCACGATCATCCGCGACTTCACGACGCTGCCGGTCTGGGCGAGCCTCGCCTGGTGTTACTACCTCGCCAAGCCGAGCAAGAACTGGTGGACGTTCGTGGCGCTGGCCGTGCTCGGTTGCGGCGCGCTGTTCAGCTACACGCGCTCGCTCGTGCTGGCTCTCGTGTTCACGGCGGTGCTGGCTACGGTACTGATGGCGATCCGTCGCGGCCAGCGAGACCAGGCCGTGACCATCGCCATCGCAGGCTCTCTGCTCGCCGTCATCGTGATCGTCGGCGGTTCGATCGTCGCTCCAGACCAGTTCGGTTACTTCCAGGACCGCCTCAGCTCGGTCTCGACCGTTCAGGGCGCCCTGAACGCACCGAACGCGGTCTTGCGGCAGCACCTCTTCAGGCAGGCGGCACGAGCCGGTGAAGCCGTCGATACGCTCTTCGGCGCCGGACTGTTCGACGCCTCGCCGAACGGCGACTCCACCCAGTATCGCAGCTACGACAGCGACTGGATCCGTATCGTCTATCGGACCGGGCCGCTCGGTGTCGCGGTGTTTGCCGCGCCGCTCGCCCTGGCGGTGTTGTGGGGCCTGAAGAGGTTGCTCGGGCGCGGCGGCCTGAGACCGGCAGACCCGCTCCTCATGACCGGGGTGCTGGTCACCGTGCTCTCGGTGATCCTGCGGTTCACCGGACTGACCTACTTCTGGTGGCCTGCCCTGTCGCTCTTTCCGCTGGCCCTGATCGCCTGCGCGACCGGTACTCGTGTGCCTGCATCCGCATCGTCTGCGTCCGCGCCGGTCGCGTCGCCGCCGCCGACCGCCGGCGAGCTCGCCGCCCGCGCCGAAACGCCATGACGTCCGCGACTCACGCCACACCGGATGCCTCGATGATCACGTCGCTCTATGCGTCGGGGCGCCACCTTCCCGCGTTCCTCGCACGGCTCGAGGCATGCCTGAGCGCGGTGGAAAGCGACGGCTACTCCACCGAAGCGATCCTCGTGGCCAACGCGCCGGACCGCCGGGAACGGCGCATCCTGAGCGAGGCTCTGGCGTCTCCGTGGTGGCAGGACCACAGCCGGCTCCTGGTCGTCGCCCGCGAGACGCTCTACGCATCCTGGAACCGCGGTCTGCGCGCCTCCCGCGGCGCGGCCGTCGGCTTCTGGAACGTCGACGACTATCGCAATCCGGCCGCGATCACCGAGGGCATCGAGCTCGTACGGCAAGGGCACGCCGTCGTGCGGTTCCCCTGGGTCTTCGTGCGCGAGGGAAGGCCCGGCCGCCTGGGCGAGGACCGCGTCGTGCTGTTCAACGAGCGCGAGCAGCAGGCCGCGCTCAAGCCCGACCTCGACTTCTGCCTGGGGCCGTTCTTCATGTTCGATCGCCGCCTCTTCGACGAGTACGGGCCTTTCGATGAGCAGTTCCACGTTGTGGGAGACTATGACTGGCAGCTTCGCGTCGTGCCGCACACCGGCCTCGACTGGGGCGAGCACACGGCGGGCGTCTTCGTCACGGACGGCACGAACCTCTGCGGCAACGGCAGCGCGCGCCCTCTGCTCGAAGAGAACGTCCTGATAGAGCGCTACGGGCTCGCCAGGGAACCCTGGCCCCTCGACGACCGCGCCAGGGAGCTCGTCGCCGGCTACCGCGTGCAGCCGTCGCTCGACGATGCCGACGACGGTTCTACGCGCGACTGGTCGTATGAGCGACAGTGGCGTCGACGGCAGACCTCGAACCGGCTGCGCGCCCAGTGCCGGCGCCTGGCGGGCGTTCCCTTCCGCCGGTTCGCGTCGTGGCGTCGAGGCCGGAGTTGACGGCGATGAGAACGACACGAGGGCCACGCGAGAGGCCGGTGCGGCCATGAGGTCGAGGGCTCCCGGTCAGAGCGGCGGGGCACCCGCGGTCCTGCAGGTGTCCACGTGGGACGAGCAGGGCGCGCGCTTCAACGGCCTCGATATCCATCGAGCCTCGTCCGATGCCGGTGTTCGCAGCTCCATGGCCGTGCGCTACCGGACCGTCGCCGACGCCGGAGTCTTCGCCGTCGGCAACCGCGCGACCCGGGCGCTCGACGCCCGCCTGACGGCGCTGTGCGACGGCAGGCTGGGAATCCAGAGGGTGGGCGCGACCTCCGGTCTGTCGCTCCTGATGAGACCCGAATTCCGGGCCGCCGACGTCGTTCATCTGCAGCTCATCCACGGCACGTCGTGGCTCAGCCTGCTCCAGGTGCCGCTGATGGCCTCGCTGAAGCCGCTCGTGTGGACCTGGCACGACCCCTGGATCCTGTCGGGGCACTGCGTCCATCCGCTCGGCTGCGAGCTGTGGCGGACGGGCTGCGCCCGTTGCCCGGACCTCACCATCTCGATCCCCGTCGACCGGGACTGCGCGGCGCTGAACTGGCGGCTCAAACGATCGGTGATACGGCATACCAGGGCCGTCGTCGTCGTGGCGTCGGAGTGGATGAAGCGCCGGGTCGAAGACTGCGGGCTCGCGACTGACATCGACTGCAGGGTCATCTCACTAGGTGTCGACACGACGGTCTTTCGGCCCCGAGACTCCGGCGAGAGCCGGCGAGCTCTGGGCATAGACGCCGACGCCGACGTGATCGCCTTTCGCGACAAAGGCCCGGACGAGGACCTGAAGAACTCGGCGCTCGTGGTCGCGGCACTGCGCAGGTACCAGCCTGCGCGCAAGACGTATCTCCTGTGTTTCGAGAGCTCGGCGAGCGCCCGCGCGCTTGCCGGAAACTACGAGATCCGCGATCTGGGGTGGGTGCCCAGTGCGCACGAGGCGGCTATCGCCTACTCGGCCGCGGACGTGTTCCTGATGCCCTCGAAAGCCGAGACGTTCGGTCTCATGGCCGTCGAAGCGATGGCCTGTGGCGTGCCGGTCGTCGTGGCCGACGACACGGCGCTGCCCGAGATCGTCCACGCGCCGAACGCCGGCCTGAGCGTACCCCAGGGTGATGCCCGGGCCCTTGCGGCCGCCGTCGGCGGCCTTCTCGCCGACGCGAGCGAGTGCCGCCGGCGCGGCGACGCCTGCCGGGCGCTCGCCGAACGAGCGTACACGTTTCGGCGATATCTCGACGCCCACGTCGACCTCTATGAGGAGCTGGCCGAGCGGTCGCGGGCCCGGGTGAGCGCGTGAGCGCCCCCGGCGTCACCAGGTTCGCGGTTCTTTCGCACACGCTGCCGGGGAGCCCCTGGGGACAGGGTATCGTGCTGCAAAGAGTGCTTGGCGGCTTCAGCGCCGACGACTACTGTCTGCTGTCCAGGCAGGATCGGCTCTCGGTCGCCGACGCAGCCCGGCGGTTGGCGTCCGGCGACGGTGCGGGCGCCCGGCCGGCTCATGCCTACGCCGTGGGCGAGTCGTGGCGCCAGCTGGCGAGCGGGCCCGGGCTGATCCGTGCCGGCGCCCGCATGACGGGCGTGGCGCTGCGGGTGCCCTTGCGAGCGGCGAAGATCCGGCGGGTCCTGCGGCTCGAGAGGCCCGACGCCCTCGTGGTCTGCTCGGGCGATCTGGTCGACCTGCCGGCCGGCTTTCTGGCCGCCAGGGCGGCCGGCATCCCGCTGCTCGCCTACCTGTTCGACGACTACGCTCACCAGCACTATCGCCGCGCCGAGAGGGCGGTCGCCGGCGTCTTCGAACGACTCGCGCTGCGCAGGGCGCAGGCGATCGTGGTCCCCAACGAGTTCATGGCCGAGGTCTACTGCGCAAGGTACGCCGTCACGCCGCGGATCGTCAGGAACGCCATCGACGACCTTCACCTCGCCGTCGAGCCGCAAGCGGCGTGGCCCCAGGCTGCCACAGGTGTGCGCATCGTTTACACAGGGTCGGTCTACCAGGCCCAGGCCGACAGCCTCGTCTGCCTCATGCAGGCCCTGGGCTTGTGGTCTCGTCCCGAACCTGCCGCGCTCCACGTCTACTGCGCCGAGCCTCACGCGAGCCTCGCGCGCTTCGGCATCCCGGCGCACGGCTGCACGGTCCACCGGCATGTCTCGAGCGAGCAGGTCCCCGCCCTCCTGCGCAAGGCCGACGTGCTCTTCTTGCCCCTCGCCTTCGCGTCGGGCATCCCCGAAGTGATCCGCACGTCCGCACCGGCCAAGCTCGGAGAGTACCTCGCGAGCGGCGTTCCGCTCCTGGTGCACGCGCCGCGCGATTCCTTTGTCACATGGTATGTGCGCAAACACCAATGCGGGATCGTCTGCGACACACCCGACCCCGCCGCTCTGCTCAGCCGGCTGGAGCAGCTCCTCGACGACCCCGAGCTGCGCCGACCACCACCGCCAACGCCGTCCGCTGCGCGCACCGCGACTTTGGCGCCGATCAGGCGCGCGCCTCGTTTGCCCAAGCCCTTCGCGATTGTGTCTAGCACCGCCGACAACAGGATCCTCGTGGTCGGCATGGCCAACAGCATCCACACGGCGCGCTGGCTCTCTCAGCTCGACGGCGCCGGATACGATGTGCACCTCTTCCCCTCTCTCGAGCCGTCGCTGCACGAGGCGATCCACGGGGTCCATATGCACGATCTGGGCTACTCGTGGCTCGCCGGTCGCGATGAGGGCGCACCCGAAGGATCTCTGCGCTGGACGCGCCTGAAGACGGCGCAGGCGGCGTCACAGTTCCTCGACAGGTCCGCGGAGGCACGACGCCCCGGCTGGCGGGCACGCTGGCTCTCGCGCGTCATCGCGAAGGTGCGCCCGCGGATCGTCCATTCGCTCGAGATCCAGCACGCGGGCTACCTCGTGCACGACGCTCTGGACCTGCTGCCGGGCGCCCGGCCGCGCTGGATCGTCAGCAACTGGGGCAGCGACATCTACCTGTTCGGACGCTTCGCCGAGCACGCGGACCGCATCGCCTCCGTGCTGCGCGACTGCGACCATTACCTGTGCGAGTGCCGGCGCGACGTCGCGCTCGCCGAGGCCTGCGGCCTGCGTCCCGACAAGGTCCTCGGCGTCATTCCCAACGCTGGGGGCCTCGACCTCGCGACCGTGCGCGACCTGGCGTGCGGCGCGCCGTCCACGCGGCGCCTGATCCTGGTCAAGGGCTACCAGAACTGGGCCGGCAGGGCGCTCGTTGCGCTCGCCGCGATCGGAGCCGGCGCCGATGCCCTCCGCGGCTATCGGGTCGCGGTCTACCTTGCCTCGAAGGACGTCGAGCTGGCGGCGCGCCTGCTCGCCTCGACGTCGGGACTGGATGTCGAGATCATCCCCCGCTGCCCACACACGGAGATGCTGCGCTGGCACGGCCGCGCGCGCATCTTCGTGGGGCTCAGCATCTCCGACGCCATCAGCACGTCGCTCACCGAGGCCATGGCGCTCGGAGCGTTTCCGATCCAGTCCTGCACCGCCTGCGCCGACGAGTGGCTCGTCGACGGCGTGAGCGGCTTCATCGTGCCGCCGGAAGACCCCGGGCGGGTGGCGGCGGCCATCAAGGCGGCGGCCGCCGACGATGAGCTCGTCGACGGCGCGGCGAAGGTCAACCGCAAGACCGTCGAAGCCCGGCTTTCGGCGGTCGAGATCCGCGAGCAGGCGCTGGCCGCGTATCGTCGTGTCATGGGGACGCAACGATAGTGCGGGGGCGCGATGATGCGGGGGCGCGATGATCCGGGGCGCGCGACCATGCTGACCGGCACCGCCGGACGTCGCCCCGGTCACCCGCGGCGGGTCCTCGTTGTGGGGCCCGTCCCGCCGCCACTGCATGGCGTGACCGTGATGACGGCCGCGCTGCTCGAGGGAGCCGCCGACCCGGACCTCGAGCTTATCCACCTCGACACGTCCGACCACAGGAGCATCGACAACGTCGGCCTGTTCGACGTGCGCAACGTGGTGCTGGCGCTGTGCCACGTCGCCCGCTTCGCGCGGACGCTGCGGGGGGCCCGGCCCGACCTCGTCTACCTGCCGCTCTCGCAGGCGCTCGCCGGGTTCACGCGCGACGCCGCGTTTCTTGTGACGGCGCGGCTCTTCTCTGTGCCGGTCGTGGCGCACGCCTACGGCGCCCAGCACCAGGCGTTCTACCGGCGCATGCCGGCGGTCGTGCAGAGCCTCTTGCGCTTCAGCATGGCGCGGGTATGTGTGATCGTCGTGCTGGCCGAGTCGCTGCGCTCGCAGTTCGAAGGCTGGGCGACGCCGCCGGGCGGGGTCACGGTCGTGCCCAACGGCATCCGCGACGAGTGGCCCGGCGGTCCGCCGCCGCGTGCGCCACACGAGGGTGGCACGGTGCTCACGCACGGCGCCCTGATCCCTCAAAAGGGGCTCCTCGACGTGCTGGATGCCGCTCCGATGGTGCTCGAAGCCTTGCCGGCGACACGCTTCGTGCTCGCCGGCCAGCCGGTATGGGACGAGGCCACCACGGCACACGTGAGGGCCGCGCTGCGCCGGCCGGGCGTGGAGGCCGCCACCACCTTCGCCGGAGCCGTGGGCAACGACGAGCTCCGGCGATTGCTCGAAGCGGCGGACGTCGCCGTCTTCGCGCCGCGGTGGGACGAGGGCCAGAGCCTGGTGGTGCTCGAGGCAATGAGCGCCGGTCTGCCAGTGGTCGCTACGGCGTCGGGAGGCTTGGCGGAGACGGTCCGGGACGGCGTCGAGGCGTTCGTCGTGCCCAGACAGGACCCCAAGGCCGTGGCTGCCGCCATCGTCAGGCTGCTGCGAGATCCCGCTCTACGGGAGAGCATGGGCCGGGCGGCGCGCGAACGGTACGAGAGCCGGTACACCCTCGAGCGGTGGGTAGCACGCATGAAGGCGATCCTCGAGCGCGCCGCCGCAGGGCGAGACGCATGATGCGTGGAGCGCGTCGGCCAGCAGCTCTTGCGAGCCGCCGTGCGCGCGCCGACGGGAGCATCACGTGAGCGCCCTCACTGTGCAGAGGGCTTACGATCTCCTGCCTCCACGCGCACAGGAGGTCGCACTCAATGTCTACGGTATCCGCACTCGCGCAACGACCGCCAGATCAGAGACGCTTGCGAGGCGGATGAGGGCCAGCGAGACCTGGCCGGTCGAGGTGCAACGTCACTACGTCGCCGACCAGCTTCGCCGCCTGCTCGACCACGCCATACGCCATGTGCCACGGTATCGCGGCCTGCACCGATTGCTCCCTGAGCTTCGTGGTCCGACCCCGGTCGTCATGGCCGTCCTGGCGGAATTTCCCCCCGTGACGCGCGCCGAGGTCCTCGCCGACTTCGAGGCCTTCGTCTCCGACTCGTTTCGGAGACGGCATCTCGTCGCGACGAGAACGTCCGGCACCACCGGGACACCGATGGAGACGCTTCTCGAGCCATCGGCGCTCCGTGCCAGCAACGCCTTGTGGTGGCGACGCACGCTCTGGGCAGGACACGCCGGCGGAGACTGGACGGCGCGGCTCGTAGGCGATCACGTCGTGCCGCTGGGCGACGTGTCTCCGTCGCGACCATACCGGATATCCCCTATGGACAGGCGCATCTACCTGTCGACTTTTCATCTCGACGACCGGGCGGCCGGCATCTTCAAGAGACTCCTGGAGCAGCGCCGGCCGGCCTTTCTCCAGGGGTACCCATCGGCTCTGGCCTCGCTCTCGTCACTGGCCGGCCCGTGCGATGAACGGTGGCGTCCGAAAGCGATCCTCTACTCGAGCGAACCCCTGTACGAGCATCAGCGCGAGGCTGTAAGGGCACTCGTCGATGCCCCGATACGGGGTCTGTACGGCTGTGCCGAGCGCATCGTCTCGGCGGCCGAGTGTGAGTTCGAATCGCTCCACCTGAGCGTCCTTGACGGCTACGTTGACGGACAGTTCGAAGAAGGGGGCGCCGGGACGCAGCCGTCTCTGGTGACGGGCCTCCTGAACAAAGCCATGCCACTGATCCGCTTCGAGCTGGGTGACCGCCTGGTGTTTCGGCACGGCGCGTCGTGCCGATGCGGGCGTACGCTCCCCATTCTCGAACCGGTCGTCACCAAGGTGGAGGACTCCCTCAGGACCCCTTCCGGCAGGGAGGTCTCACCCAGCGTGCTCACCTGGGCCCTGAAGGACTTGTCGGGCGTGCGATGCTCGCAGATCGTGCAACATCCCGACTTGGCGGTAGACGTTCGCGTCGCCGCAGACCCCGCTCGCGCGCGAGACATCAAGCAGATCCTGGAGCCGCGCATCTCCCGGATGCTGTTCGCCGAAGTGCCTGTCCGGGTCGTCTTCGTCGACGACCTGCGGGTAGCCGGGTCAGGCAAGACTCGCTTTGTCGTGAGAGAGCAGCCGCCCTGCGGCGACGGCCACCCAGGGGAGACCATCGACCCATGAGCAGCACGTCGTCGTCACTGGCAGCCATCATAGAGACCGCGGCGACCTATCCGGCCGAGCCGCCCTTCCACCCGGACACCCACTATCCGGAGTTTCCCGACGAGCGACAGCCGTTGTCGGAGGAAAACGGCGTGTTTGCCGCGGTCCGGGACCTCCTTGCCGCGCTGAAGCTCGACGAGGGGCGCCTCGGCACGAGCTCCTGGAACCCGTTGAGTGACATCGTGCGGGCCGGAGACACCGTCGCGATCAAGCCGAACCTCATTCGCGAGTCTCGCCTCAGCGACGAAGACCAGTGGCATCAAGTGATCACTCATGGTTCAGTGGTGCGCGCCATCGTCGACTATGTGGCGCTTGCGTTGCAAGGAACCGGCAAGATCCTGATCGTCGATGGCCCCCAGACCGACTCCTCGTTCGACACCATCGTGCGACGCTCGGGACTCGAGCTCGTCCGCGACCATGTCCGTGGGCTGGGGTCAGAGTGCGAGCTGCTCGACCTCCGACGCGAGCATTGGGTGAGCAAGGGCGGCGTGCTCGTCGAGAGGGAAGCGCTACGCGGCGACCCCCGCGGGTATGTCGAAGTACCGCTCGACGAGGCCAGTGAATTCGCCGATCGCGACGTCGGCGCGTCGTTCTACGGCGCGGACTACGACGTGTCGGAAACTGCCTCCTACCACTCGGGTGGCAGGCATCGGTACGTCATGTGCCGTACCGTCATGGCAGCCGACGTCGTGATCGACCTGGCGAAGCTCAAGACCCACAAGAAGACGGGCGTGACGCTGTGCCTCAAGAACATGGTCGGGGTGAACGGGCTGCGCAACTGCCTCCCCCACTTCTCCTTTGGCGCCGCCGACCACGGCGGAGACGAGTTCCCCCCGGGGAACCGTGGGAGCAGACTCCAGAGCCGAGCGATCCGGCTGTACAAGCGCGTCCTCGCCGGGCGCGGAGGGACGGGCGGCACGCTGGCGCGCCTTGCCAAACGTGGCGGAGAGCTGGTCTACGGGGGCACGGACATTCGGGTGCGATCGGGGAACTGGTTCGGCAACGACACCGCCTGGCGCATGGTCCTGGACGTCAACAAGGCTCTGGTCGGGTTTGATGCCGAGGGTCGACGCCGTACTGCGCCGCTGCGCATGCTCTGTCTGGTCGACGGGATCGTGGGAGGCGAAGGGGATGGTCCCTCGGACCCGGATGCTCGTCATTGCGGGGTCCTGGTGGGCGGGCTGAACCCAGTGGTCGTAGACACCGTGTCGGCTATCCTGATGGGCTTCGACGACCGGCGGATCCCCGTGGTGGCGCGGGCCTGGTCGACGCGCGGTGTTGCGCTCGTGGACTGTCGCCCGGACGAGGTAGAGTGCATCTCGAATCGCCCGGAATGGCGCGGGAGCCTCGCCGATCTGCGCAAGTCCAGGAACTTCGGCTTTCGGGCGCACTTCGGCTGGCAGGGCCAGGTGGAAGGAACCGGATCTTGAGCACGCCGCTGGGCAGCGGGTATCCGCAGACGGGAGCGCTCGCGTGAAGCAGGTGTCACAATCCATGAAGGACGGTCGCATCGAAGTGCGCGACGTGCCGCCGCCGCAGTTGCGCCCGCACGGCGTCCTCGTTCATACGGCGGTCTCGCTCATCAGCGCCGGGACCGAGCGGGCGAAGCTCGATCTTGGTCGCAAGAATCTCCTTGCCAAGGCGCGCAGTCGCCCCGACCAGGTCGCGCAGGTGCTCGACAAGGTCCGCCGCGAGGGTGTGCTGCAGACCTACCACACCGTGAAGGCGCGCCTCGAGGAGCAGAGCCCGCTCGGCTACAGCTCCGCCGGCACCGTCACCCAGGTCGGTGAGCTGGCAGCCGGGTTCAAGGTGGGCGACCGCGTCGCCTGCGGCGGCGGTGAGTATGCAAGCCATGCCGAGGTCGTTTGCATACCGGCGACCCTCTGCGTGGCGGTCCCCGACGGCGTGGAGCTCGATGAAGCAGCGTTCACGACGGTCGGCGCGGTCGCCCTTCAGGGTGTGCGTCAGAGCGCGGCTACCGTCGGCGACAGAGTCGCGGTCATCGGTCTCGGACTGGTCGGGCTGCTCACCGTGCAGATCCTGCGCGCCGCCGGCTGCGAGATCGTCGGCGTCGATCCCGATGCCGGCCGCTGCGCGCTGGCCCGGAGTTCGGGGCGGCGGCCGTCACGACGGCCGCCGGGCCTGTCGCGGCCAGAGAGCTGGCCGGCGCCACGGGCGGCCTGGGCTGCGACGCGGTCATCCTTGCCGCCGGCACCAAAGACGACGGCCCGATGGCGCTCGCCGGGCTGCTCGCGCGCGACCGCGGCACGGTCGTCGTGGTCGGCGACGTCGGCATGAGCGTGCCCCGGGCGTCCTTCTACGAGAAGGAGCTGACCCTCAAGCTGTCGCGTTCCTACGGTCCCGGACGCTACGACCCCGACTACGAAGAGCACGCGATCGACTATCCGGTCGGCTATGTGCGCTGGACCGAACAGCGCAACATGGCCGAGTTCGTCCGGCTGCTGGCGCAAGGCCGCATCGACGTCAAGCCGCTCATCACCGACCGCTTTCCCGTCGACGACGCTGCGGCCGCTTACGCCGCCGTTTCGCGGGGCGGCGCCTCACTCGGCGTTCTGCTCGAGTACGCGGCGACCCAGCTGCGGCGGGAGTGCGTCTTCGTTGGTCGGCCGACTACGGGCGAGCCCGCGGCGGGTGCCGTGGGTGTCGGCTTCCTCGGCGCCGGCAAGTTTGCCACGGCGACACTCCTGCCGGCGCTCGCCAGGGACTCTCGCTTTGCTGCGCGCGGCGTGTTCACCAACTCGGGGCTCAGCGCTCGCGACGTCGCCGAGCGCCACGGGTTCTCGTTTGTCTCCGGGTCGGCGGACGAAGTCCTCGCCGACCCGGAGACGCTTGCCGTCGTCGTCGCCAGCCGTCACTCCTCGCACGCCGCTCTGGCGATCGCCGCCATGCGCGCCGGCAAGACCGTCTTCATCGAGAAGCCCCTTGCCATGACGGAAGCCGAGCTCGCCGAGGTCGCGATCGTCCAGCGCGACACGTCGGCCGCCGCCACGGTCGGGTTCAACCGGCGCTTCGCTCCTCACGTGCGCAAGGTCGTTTCGGCACTGACCGGCCGTACGTCACCGGCGACGATCCTCATCCGCGTCAACGCCGGCGCCGTCCCCGCGACCCACTGGACCCAGCAGCCCGAGGATGGCGGCGGTCGCATCGTCGGCGAGCTGTGCCACTTCGTCGACCTCGCCGCTTGCCTGGCCGGCGCCGCACCGCAGCGCGTGTTCGCAGCCAGCGCTGCCGCGCACAGGCCGCCACTGTTGAGCGACGATCTTTCCGTAACGCTCTCCTTCGCAGACGGCTCCGTTGCGACCATCGTCTACACCGCCGCCGGTGACCCTGCCTATCACAAGGAGCGCGTCGAAGTGTTCTGGGCCGGCAAGGTCATGATGATCGACGACTTCAAGACGCTGAGCCTCACCCAGGGCGGCCGCACGCACACGACTAGATCCCAGATGGCAGACAAAGGCCATGGCGCGGAGATGAGAGCGTTCCTCGACCTGGCGTCGGGGCGGCCCGTGCCGGAGTTGTCCTTTGCGGACTGCGTGGCTTCCATGGCGGCGACGTTCAAGGTCGTGGAGTCGCTGGTGACCGGCGCGCCGGTCGTGACCCCGGTCATTCAAGTCGACGGGTGAGTCGTGGATCACGGGGGGGCCGGATCCCGAAGCACAGTCACGTCTCGAGAGCCGGCTCACCCGGCGGCGCTCTCGCGAGCCATCTGGCGACAGATGGTCCTGCAGGACTTCTCCGGCTACGATCCGTTCGACGCCATGGCGCCGGGTGGCATCCCGGCGCGGCTCTGTCTGAGCGTGCCGTCACGGAGAGCCGCCACCCAGGTCGTAAAGCGCTGCCCGGTGAGTCTTGAGCCACTTCTCGGAATCCCAAAGGTAGTGTCTGCCTACACGCTCGGACACGCTCTCATGGTCGTGGCGCGAAGCGTGCGCGGCGGCGACCTGTCCGAACGGGAGGGTCAGGCGGTTTGCACGAATCTCCTGGCTCGTCTGAGCGAGATGAAGAGCGCCGCCTATCCCGGTCTCTCCTGGGGCTATCACTTTCCCATCAATTCGCGGTTCTCGGGCGGCGAAACCGGGGAGCCCAATATCATCGTGACGGCGTTTGTCGCGAAGGGAATGGCCGAGGTGACGCGTGGCGGGCTCACTGACTGCCGCACAGAGCTCCAGCTTGTCTCGACGTTCGTCCTCGAGGCGCTTCCCAGAACTGTGACGAACGGCGGGCAGCGCTTCGGGTATCTGCCGTCCTACGGCGGCAGTGTCCATAACGCCAACGCGCTTGCCGCATTCACTCTGGCAGAGGTCGGCTGCTTGTGCCGGCGCCGCGATCTGGTCGAAGAAGCCGTCGGTGCCGCTCTGGACGTGGCGCTTCATCAGCGAGCGGACGGCTCGTGGCCGTATTCCGAGGATCCGCAGGGCCAGTGGGTGGACGGGTTCCACACGGGGTTCGTCCTGGACGGTTTGCGGGCTGTCGCCCGCGCCGGTGGGGACGAGAGAATCCGTCTGGCCGTCGAACGCGGCGTGAAGTTCTACGCCGGCAATCTCTTCGGACCGCGTGGAGAGCCTTTCTACACGCCCCGCAAACACTATCCGTTGGACGCGCTTTCGGCGGCCCAAGGCATAGAGACCCTTGCCTGGGCGAGCGCTTCTGGACTATGTTCGGGGGCGGTCCTGCACGGACTGGTGAATTGGGTCTCCCGGCACATGGTGACTCCCAAAGGCAGGGTCGCCTATCGGGTCCACCGCTCCTTCACCGATCGGCGACAGTTCCTTCGGTGGTCGCTGGCCCCCATGTGCTCTGCACTGACGGGCCTGGCGGCGAGCCGTGAGCCCGACCAACTCGAGCACTGAAGGGCGCACCGTTTCGATGCACAAGTCTTTCGCCCGCAGAGCCGCCAATAGAGTCCTGCACATCGCCGCGCAGTTCGCTCCTGGGTGTACGGCCCTTCGCCCGTTTCTGCATAGGCTGCGCGGCGTGAGGATCCACGGCACGGTGTTCATAGGCGATCAGGTCTATCTGGAGAACGAGTACCCGGAGCTCATCGAGCTGCACGACGGTGTCCAGATCGTCGTTCGCTCGATCCTCATGTGCCATCTCCGGGGAGCTGGGGGCATCGTGGTCGAACGAAACGCGTGGATCGGGCCGAACTGTGTCGTCACTGCGCCGGTCGGCAGGACGCTGCGCATAGGCGAAGGCTCCGTTGTCGCGGCGTCCTCTGTGGTCACCCAGGACGTGCCACCGTTTACTTTCGTCGGGGGCTCACCCGCCAAACCCATCTTGCGTGTGACCGTGCCGATGACGCTTCACGGTGACTATGAGGAGTTCAAGAAGGGCCTGCAGCCGCTGTGAGCGCCGGACGGCACGCAGCCCCAACGGAGATCCTTGCGTGCCTGATCATCGACGATCCGCTCCTGCGGCCGCGCTACGGGGCCCTGGACTACGCAACCCTTCTCAGGGAGATGCGCGCCCACAGGTTCTTCAGCGAGATCGCCTTCATTCCGTGGAACTACAGAAGAAGCGATCCCGGCACGGTCCGGCTGCTTGCGGCGAACCCCGACCACTACGCCCTGTGCGTGCACGGCTGCAATCACACAAAAAGCGAATTCGGCGGAACAGATTATGCCGAGCTCCACGCCCTGGCGGCCACCGCGCTTTGGCGGATGGAGGAGCATGCGCTGATCACGGGGCTGCCGTATGACCCCGTCATGGTGTTCCCGCAGGGTCTTTTCTCCTCGGTGGCCATGAGGGCTCTCAAGAAGAGCGGGTACGTTGCCGCCTTCAACTCCAGGCTTGAAGCCACGGACTGCTCGGCCCCGCCGGCAGACGAGCGCAGGCAACCCGCCTCGATGGCGTATGAAGACCTGCCGCTGTTCCTGCGCCGCCACCCCGCCGACAGAGCCGGCTTCCTGGACGATGTCGCCCATGGGCGTCCCGTTCTCGCCGTGCTCCACCAGGGTGCGCTCAGGGAAGGGTACGAGCCGCTCACCGACTTCGTGGACTGGGTCAACGGGTTGGGCCACGTGACGTGGGCATCTCTGTCCAGCATCGTGGAGCACGTGGGAATCGAGGTCAGCCGAGCGAAGGTGCCGCCCTGCCGCTCAAGGTCTCCCCTCCGCACGGTGCCGCGAGTGATGGCGAGACGCCTCTTGTGCGAGTTCCGCGACGAGTATCTCGATCGCAGCCCACTTCTGACTCGGGCCTACGGAACACTGCGTCGATCGCCCGCTTGATGCTCGACGACACGAGCAGGTGAGTCGTGGCACGAGCTAGACCCGTCTGGATCGATCTGGCGAACTCCCCGCACGTGCTGTTCTTCGCGCCGGTCATCGCCGAGCTGCACCGGCGCGACGTCGCGACCGTGGTCACGGCGCGGGACTTCGCCCAGACCGTCCCGCTCTGCGAGCGGTTCGCCATACGGGCCGAGATCGTCGGGAGGCACGGCGGCGGCGGCCTGGCCGGCAAGGCACGCAGCCTGGTCGCCAGGGTCCGCGAGCTGCGCCGCTTTGCCGCGCGCACGCGCCCGGCCCTCGCGGTGAGCCACAACTCCTACGCGCAGACCGCGGCCGGATGCTCGCTTCGCATCCCCGTCATGACTGCCATGGACTACGAGTTCCAGCCCGCCAACCACCTTGCCTTCCGCTGCGCCGACCTCGTGGCCGTGCCCAACGCGTTTCCGCTCGATCGACTGCGCGCGCAAGGTGCGCGGCCGGCGAAGACGTGGCGCTACCTCGGCCTCAAGGAGCACATCGCCCTCGCCGGATTCGCGCCCGAGCCGGGCTATCTGGCGGCCCACGGCGTCGCCGGCGATCGTCCCGTGATCGTCGTCCGGCCCCCGGCCGCCACGGCGCTCTATCACCGCTTCGAGAACCCGCTCTTCGAGCGCCTGCTGCGCCGACTGCAACGCGACGACGACGTGCGCACCCTCGTGTTCGCGCGCACGCCCGAGCAGGCCGCGACGCTGCGGCAAGAAGGGTTCGACGACCTGCTCTGGCAGGGGAAGGCGCTCGACGGCCGACAGCTCGTCGCCGGCGCCGACGCCGTGGTGAGCGCCGGCGGCAGCATGAATCGCGAAGCCGCGGTGCTCGGCACCCCGGCGTACTCGATCTACGCGGGCAAGCTCGCGGCCGTCGACCGGGCGCTGGTCGCCGAAGGCCGTCTGACGCTGCTGTCGTGCGAGGCGGACGTCGATGCCTTGCGACTGGGCGCCAAGCCCTCCGCAAGGGTGCCGGTGGCGGCGATCGGCAGCGATCTTCTCGAGGAGTTCGTCGACCACCTGCTCGAGCTGGCGAACCCGTGAGCGGGCGACGCACAGTCCGTCTGCTGCACGTGGCCGGCGCGCGCCCGAACTTCATGAAGGTCGCGCCGGTGATGGCCGCGGTCGACGCCTGGAACGCGCGCGGCGCCGGCCCCGTCTGCTTCTCGCAGGCGCTGGTGCACACCGGCCAGCATTACGACGCCCAGATGAGCGCCGTCTTCTTTCGCGACCTCCGCCTGCCCGAGCCCGACTACCGTCTCGAGGTCGGCTCGGGCTCCCACGCCGGTCAGACGGCGGCCGTGCTCGGACGGCTCGAGCCGGTCCTTCTGGCGGAGCGCCCGGACCTCGTCGTCGTGGTCGGCGACGTCAACTCCACGCTGGCCGCCGCCCTGTGCGCGGCCAAGCTCGACATCCCCATCGCCCATGTCGAGGCCGGTCTGCGCAGCGGTGACCGCTCCATGCCGGAGGAGTTGAACCGCCTGGCGACCGACCTGCTGAGCACGTTGCTGTTCACGACCGAGCGCGAGGCGGCCGGCAATCTGCGCCGCGAGGGCATCGCAGCCGAGCGCCTGCACTTCGTCGGCAACACGATGATCGACTCGCTCGAGCGCATGCGCGCCGGCGGCGACTCGGCGGCCGCCTTGGCAGCCGCCGGTGTCGAACCGCGCGGCTACGGGCTCGTCACCCTGCACCGTCCCGAAAACGTCGACGATCCCGTTCGCCTCGAGGCGCTCGTCACCGCGCTGACCGAGATCGCCGAGCGCTTGCCGCTCGTCTGGCCCCTTCACGTGCGCACCCGGGAGCGCTTCCGCGAGGACGACCGCTTGCGCCGCCTGATCGATCGGCCGGGCCTCGCCTGCCGCGACGCCCTGGCGTATCCGGAGTTCGTGGCGCTGATGGGCGAGGCACGCCTCGTGCTCACCGACTCCGGCGGTGTACAGGACGAGACGACGGTGCTCGGTGTACCCTGCGTGACGATGCGCGCGACGACCGAGCGTCCGGTGACGGTGAGCGAGGGCACCAATCGCCTCGCCGATCCCTCTGACGGAGCGGCTATCGTACGCACCGTCGACGACATCCTGACGGCGCCCCTGCCTCCTCGCGGCCGGCGACCCGAGCTGTGGGACGGCCACGCCGCGGAGCGCATCGTGGCCGTCGTCGCCGACTGGGCAGGCGACCGCCAGCCGGCTTCCGCCGGCCGGCCCGAACGCCGCGAGTGTGAGGGAGGTCGCTAGAGATGCAGGTACCCTTCGTCGACCTTCGCGCCCAGGCGCGCGAGCTGCACGACGAGCTCGGCGCGGTCTTCGAGTCGGTCACCGCGCGGGCCGCCTACACCCTGGGCCCAGAGTGCACGTCCTTCGAGGCCGCCTTCGCCGAGCTCTGCGGGACCCGCTTCTGTGCCGGCGTGAGCTCCGGGACGGACGCTCTGCGCCTGGCTCTCCAGGCCGTCGGCGTCGGCTCCGGCGACGAGGTCATCGTGCCCGTCAACTCGTTCATCGCCACGGCCGAGTCGGTCAGTCACACCGGCGCCAAACCGGTCTTCGTCGACTGCCTGCCGGACACGGCCAACATCGACCCGGCCGTTGTCGAGGCCTCGATCACACGGCAGACCAGGGCCATCGTGCCTGTGCACCTCTACGGCCAGCCCGCCGACGTCGACCCGATACTCGAGATCGCGGCGCGTCACCATCTGACCGTCGTTGAGGACGCCTGCCAAGCTCACGGGGCCGCGTACAAGGGGCGTCCGTGCGGCTCGCTGGGCGCGGCGGCGGCCTTCAGCTTCTACCCGGGCAAGAACCTTGGCGCGCTGGGCGACGGCGGCGCGGTCACGACGAGCTCCCGCGAGACCTTCGACACGGTCACGCTGCTGCGCAGCCACGGCGAGCGCGTCAAGTCGGTGCACACGGCCGTGGGCTACTGCAACCGGCTGCACAACCTGCAGGCGGGCTTTCTTGCGGCCAAGCTGCCGCACCTGTCCGACTGGAACCGGGCCCGGCGGCGCGCCGCGGCGCGCTACGACGAGCTGCTGGCCGGGCTGCCCGGCGTCAAGCCCATCGCCGTGCGCGCCGACGTGGTCTCGGCGCGGCACCTCTACGTCGTCCTGGTCGACCGCCGCGACCGGATTCGCGACAAGCTCGACGACGACGGCATCGGCACCGGCGTGCACTACCCCACGCCGCTGCACCTGACGCCGGCCTACGCCCATCTCGGCTACCGGCGCGGCGACCTGCCCGTGGCCGAGGCGATGGCTCCGCGCCTGCTCAGCCTGCCGCTGTTTCCCGAGATCGCCGACGAGCAGATCGAGTACGTGGTCGAGCGGCTGCGCACTCACCTCGCCGCGCTCTAGCTGAGACGCCGCGCGGGCGAACGCCCGTTTTCGCGGCGGACCGCACCGGCCTACGGCGCCGTGTCACCGCCGGCCAGGAACTGGTGCGACAGGCCGGCATACTGCGCCGCCCGAGCGGTGTCGCCGGCCTTGGCCAGCTCCTGCGCCCGGGCAGCCAGCAGCTCGCCGTACCAGCTGCGGACCATGAGGACGTTGCGATCGAGCGGCACGGTGCCGTCGGTCAGATGCGCGAAGTCGAACTGGACGAGGTCGACCGGTGAAAGCCAGGCGGCAGTCCCCGCCGCGCCGGCGGCCGGAGCGCTGCGGCGGGCGCGCAGAGCCACGACGACCGACTCGCCCGTGTACCCCGTGACGATGCGCTGGTCGGGCCGGTAGGTGAAATAGACGTCGTGACCGGCCGCCTCGGTATGGTCGACGAACGACTTGATCATGGCGTAGTAGGCCGCGTCGATGGCATTGCCGTCGTAGCTCTGGCCGGCCTCGAAGGGCCGCACCGCCGTCAGGAAGGCGTCGACCTGGGGTCGCGAGGCGGCGATCAGCGCGGGCTGCTCGTAGGCGAGATCCTGCAGGTACCAGCTCCGCCGCAGGAGCTCCTGGTCGAGCACCACGACGTCGGGCCGCTCGTGGGCGACCATCTGCGCGTAGACGAGCGGAAAGCCGAACTGGTCGCGATCGACCATGACCAGCGAGTGCGGAGTGGCCACGCTCCAGACGTTGTGGATATAGGCGTCGGCGAAACGGTAGTGGCGCATGGTCATGCCGCCGAGCGCGGTCCCGGCAAGCGCCAGCGGCACGGCGACGAGGAGCGCGGCGAGGACCAAGACGACGACTCGAGGCGACCTCAGCCGCCGGGCGACGATCGCCGCCAGCGACCAGCCGCCGACGCCGATGAGGGTGGCGATCATCAGATACGACGGGATGTAGAAGACCGACACGAGCGCCCTGTTGTCGGCGTTGACCAGAGGCTCGGCCGTGGTCACCGGAAAGTCGGTGACGATCGTGACGAGCGGTCCCATGAACAAAAGGAACACGACCGAGAACCAAAACCAGGGCCGCCGGCGGCGATAGAGCACGACGAGCCCGACGACCGCCAGGGCAAGAAGCCCCGCGAACCACTGGTGCCACAGCATGCCGGCGGACGTCGCGAGCTCGTGCAGGGTCGCAGTCAGTCCCGAATGCCCGCCACTCATGTACTGGCGCCTGGTGATCGTCCGCCAGAAGTTGGTCAGCGTAGCGGGGTCGCCCCAGTTCATGACCGGGCGCCGCCGGGCCGCAAGGGGCAGGTAGAGATAGGGCGCAAGGCCGGCGACGAACAGCGCGACGCCCACCGCGAGCTGGCGCCAGGTCGGGCGCAGGCGGCGGTCGATCAGGTAGCCGTAGAGCGCGAGCACCGGGAGCAGCAGGACGAACGTGTCGTGGCTCGTGAGCCCCAGACCGAGCACGAAGCAGATCGCGTAGAAGAAGCGCCTGCGGCCCTTGGGAGTGGCGCTGCGCGTCCAGGCCACGGTGAGCAGGCAGAGCAGCCCGACCAGGGCGGCGTTCAGTCCGTAGACCTCGGTGATGATCGACTGACTCCAGGTCGTGTGCGCCGTGGCGGCCAGCACGCCGGCGCCGAGCGCGGCGGCGCAGGCGAGCCACAGCGCCGGACCCTCGAGCCCGGGCAGCCAGGTCGAGGCATCCGGGCGCCTGCCGGAGCGGGCGGCCGCCACGCCATCGATGACGAGCAGGGTCGTCCAGGCGATGAGCGCGGCGGCAACTGACGTGCAGACCGCCGACATCAGGTTCACGCGATAGGCGACGTCGCCGAACGGCAGCCACGTGAAGAGGTGCGCGATCATCGTCCACAGCGGGTAGCCGGGCTCGTGCGGCACGCCCAGGTTGTAGGCGGCGGCGATCAGCTCGCCGCTGTCTTCGAAGGTCACAGTGGGCGCCAGCGTGACGACGTAGAGGAGCAGCGATGCGACGAGCGTGCCGGCCAGCGTGCAGCCGAGGGCCACGCGCTGGGCTCGGCGGGGCGCCCGGAGCCGCGCGGCCGTCGCGCCGACGGCAGTCGGGGCGGGTCGCGCGGGTCGCTCGGGCCGCTCGGACTGGCGCACGGAGCCCGACGGCGACGCGCCGGGCGCCGAGCGCCTGGCGGCACCGGTCTTGCGCCCGGCGGAGCCCGTGGTGCGGGGTCGCTTGGTCACGACGCTTTAGCGTTTGTCGGGCGCGCGGTGCATACCGCTCCAGCATATAGGGTCGGCGGGTACGCCTGCATGCCCGACGGCCAGGGTCGGGCGCGCAGGCCCGCATGCCAGACGGCCCAGGTCGAGCGTGCGGAGCAGCTTCGCGCGGCTTCCCATTTCTTCACACCGTCTTCGCACCGGCCCACTACGCTGATGAAGATGAAACGAGCCCAGCTCAACTTCGGAGTCGACGCGGTCATCGCCGTCGCCTTCCTCATCACCGCCGCGACCGGCATTCTCTTTCTTCTGCCGTCCGGCGCCGTCCACGAGCTCGGACTCGGCCGCCCCGGCATGCTCGGCGTGTCCTATGCCACCTGGCGTCGCCTGCACAACTGGAGCGGTGTCGTCGCAGTCGCCGGCGTGTTCGTTCACGCCGCGCTCCACTACCGCTGGATCGTGACCATGACGCGGCGCACCTTCGCGCCGGCGCCGGTCGCGCCGCACACGTCCGCCGGCGCCCGCGCGGCCGGTGTCGCTCAGCGGCCCGCCGCCACGACACCCGCGCAGGGTCGCGCAGAGGGTCAGGGCCGAAACGGCGCTCTGCGCTCCACGCGGCGCAGCTTCGTGCTGGGCGCCGCGGCGGGCCTCGGCGCCATCCTGCTCGGCGGCGGACTGCTCGACCGACTCGGCGCGGTGACCGCGAGCGGCGCGGGCGGCACGACCGGCGCGGGCGGCACAAGCGGCGCGGGCAGTGCGAGCGGCGCGGGCAGTGCGAGCGGCGCGGGCGACACGAGCACGGCGACAGGCGCGGGCGGCACGAGCTCCGGTGCGTCGAGCGGTCAGCCGGAGAGCCCCACCCCTGTGTCGACGCCCGGCTCGACCGCGACGGCCGCCCTCGTCACGGTCGACTCGGCAAGCTGCATCGGTTGCGGGCGCTGCCTCGACGTCTGCCCCGCCGGCGTCTTCTCGTGGGACCAGAGCGGTCGACACTCGGTAGCCCAGCGCCCCCAGCAGTGCATCCGTTGCCGCCGGTGCGTCGGAGTCTGCCCCGCGAGCGCCATCACGCTGGCCGCCTGAGCCGCCTACTACGCGGCGCAAGGCGCGCCGAAGGCGGCACCGGCAGACGCAAACGGGCGGCGCCGCCCTCGCTGAGATAGTCGCCTAGTCGCGCGTGCGGCTCCGGTAGAAGTGTCCGGCGAGCGGCACGCACACGACCAGGATGACGAGCGACCAGCACACCGCGGCCGTGACCGGATGCTGCATCGGCCAGGCCTGGATCATGCCCGACGGGTTGGGGTTGCCCCACAGGGTCCGGCAGGCCGAGGCCACGGCGCTGACCGGGTTCCAGTTGGCGATCGTGGCAAGCCAGGACGGCATGCCCTGGGTGGGCACGAAGACGTTCGACACGAAGGCCAGCGGGAACATGACGATGAACACGACCCCCTGCGCAGACTCGGGCCCTTTGACGGCCATGCCCAGGCAGGCGTTGCCCCAGGTCAGCGCGTAGCTGAACAGCAGGGCGACGCCCAGGCCGGCCAGCACCGAGGCAAAGCCGGCGTCGGCGCGCCAGCCTATGGCGAGGCCGGTGAGGACCACGATCGTGGTGCACAGCGCCGCCGCCAGCAGATCCGACAGCGAGCGCCCCACCAGAATGGCCGTGGGCGACATGGGCAGCGTGCGCAGCCGGTCGATGACGCCGGTGCTCAGGTCCATGCTGAGCCCGATGGCCGTGCCCACGGTCGAGGTCGTCAGGTTCATGACCAGCAGGCCGGCAAGGGCGAACTCCTTGTAGCTGCCGCCGCCTTTAAGGACCATGGCCGACCCGAAGACGTAGATGAACAGGAGGGTGAACAGGACCGGCTGGATGGTGACGTCGGAGAGCTGCATCGGCTCGCGACGCACGTGGATCAGGTTGCGCCGGGTCATGACCCAGACGTCGCCCCACCAGGAGCGCAGGCGGGCAAACGGCCCCGGCGCCCCGATCTTGGCGGGCAGGGTGGCGCTCACGGTACTCATGCGGTCACTCCTTTGGTGGCGTCGTCCACGCGGCCCGGCGCCTGAGCGTCGGGGTCGCCGGCAAGCAAGGGGTCGTCGCCGCCGGCCAGCGCCCCGGTCAAGGTGGCGAACACGTCGTCCAGGGACGGCCGGTGGATGGCGATGTCGTCGACCAGCACGCCCGCCTCGTCCAACGCACGAAGCACGGCTGTCGAGAGGCCCGACTCGCTACTCACGGGCGCCCAGAGCCGGCGACCGTCGCCCGAGACCTTGACGGTGCCGGTGGCGAAGGCGGCGAGCGCCGCCGCGGCGCCGGCGTGGGGCGCCGTCAGCGTCGCCTCGAGCAGTTGCGATCCGGTGGCCGCTTTGAGCTCGCGCGGCGTGCCCTGGGCGATCACGCGTCCCTTGTCGATCACGGCGATCTGATCGGCCAGGGAGTCGGCCTCGTCCAAATACTGGGTGGTGAGCCACACGGTGACGCCGTCGCCGACCAGGCCACGGATCACGCCCCACATGCGCTGCCGACTGGTCGGGTCGAGGCCGGTGGTGGGTTCGTCGAGAAAGAGGACCGGCGGTCGCATCATGAGGCTGGCCGCCAGGTCGAGGCGCCGGCGCATGCCTCCGGAGTAGCCCTTGACGACGCGATCGGCGGCGTCGTCGAGCTCGAACTGGCCAAGCAAGTCCGCGGCCCGGCGGCGCGCCTCGGCGCGCCGCAGCCGGCTGAGCTGGCCGACCATGATCAGGTTCTGGCGCCCGGTCAGGGCGTCGTCTAGCGTGGCGTCCTGCCCGGTCACGCCGATGGTGCGTCGCACGGCGGCGGCATGGGTGACCACGTCGTGGCCGGCCACTCGCGCCCAGCCGCTGTCGGGAGTCGTGAGGGTCGTCAGAATGCGGACGCCTGTCGTCTTGCCGGCGCCGTTGGGCCCGAGCACGCCGAGGATCGAGCCCGCGGGGACCGCGAGGTCGACCTTGTCCAGCGCCTGGGTCTCGCCGTAACGCTTCGACAGCGCTCCGGCCTCGATCATGATAGTCTCACTCATGGGCATCACCTACCGGTCGTTAGGTAAACACTGACTGACCGTAAGGTAAGTGATAGTCTACCGGTTGTCAAGTAAGATGGGAAACGATGAACGACACACGTGATCGTATCCTCGCAGCAGCCCTCGATCTGTTCATCGAACAGGGCTACGACAAGACCTCGCTGCGCGAGATCGCCGAGCGGGTCGGGGTGACCAAGGCCGCTCTCTACTACCACTTCGAGAGCAAAGAAGAGATCATGCGCACGCTCTTCAAGCCGGTCGTCGACCTGCAGGGACTGGTCGTGAACCTCCTTGGGCAACGGCCCACGCGCGAGGCCTGGAGCGCGGGCCTTGCGACCCTCGTCGAATGGGTGCTGCCGCAGCGCCGCCTCTTTGAGCTCTTCCAGAGCAACCAGAACGCGCTTCACTCCCTGGCGCACGACGCCCAGAGCGCAGCCGACCACGTCGCCATCCACGAGCGCGTCAACGCCCTGTTCTCAGATGAGACGATCCCCCTCGACGACCGCGTGCGCATGGCCGCTGCCGTCGGTCTCGTCATGGGCGTCCTGGGATTCACGGCCGAGCAGTTCCTGAACGTCCCCACCGACGAGCTGCAGCCGCTGCTCGTGGCGGCGATCAACGACGTGCTGCGGGTGGACCTGCCGGTCTCCTAGCGCGTGGCGCCCGCCGGTCTCCCAGCGCGAGGCGCCCGCCGCATCTCCCCTACTACGCCGGCCTCGCCCCCGGCACGAAGGTCCCGTCGCGATCATTCGGGAGTTCTCGCCCTCGTTTAGTACCGCCTGACGGCGCCGCCGTCCATGGCGATCGACGTGCCGTTCACGAACTCGCCGCGCGGCGAGGCCAGAAACGCGACCAGAGCGCCCAGGTCGTCGGGCCGGCCGAACGTCTTCGAGGGCGCGACGTCGCGCCACTCGTCGAGGACCGTTTGCGGCATGCAGCCGGTCTCGGCGGCCCACCGGCGCGCGAGGTCGGCGACGAGCGGCGTGTCGAAGTAGCCCGGACAGATCACGTTGGCGGTCACACCGTCGGCGGCCGCCTCGGTGGCGATGCACTTCGACAGGGCGTTCAGGCCGCTGCGCAGCGTGCTCTGCACGACCGATGTCGGCTCCGGCTCGAGCCCGTAGATCGAGCCGATGAACACCAGGCGTCCGTAGCGGCGCTCCCGCATCCCGGCCAGAACCCCGCGAGCCAGCGTGATGGCCGGCCGGAGCATGAGCTCGATGCCCTGCCGCCACTGGTCGTCGGTCGCCTGCGAGAAGGGCGCCTTTTCGGGGTGTCCGGTACTGACCACGAGGATGTCGATGGTACCGAGGACCACCTTCGCCTGGTCAACGAGGCTGGCAAGGTCGTCGTCGTTCCTCAGGTCGGCCGTCACTGCGGCCACCTCTCCCCCGGTCTCGCCGGCGATCTGCCGGGCCGCGGCCCCGAGGCGGGCAGCGTCGCGGGCGCAGACGACCACCCGAGCCCCCTCGCGTGACAGCTCCCTGGCGCACGCGTAGCCCAGCCCGAGACTGGCGCCGGTCACCAGCGCCGTCCGGCCGGTCAGATTCAGTTCCACTGAAATCCCCCCACAGGTCGGGCCGCACGACTCGGCGCTCAGAACGGTCTTCGAATTGTAGCGGCTCGCGGGTGCGGGCCGCAGGCCTGCGGCCGCGCCAAGCGACGCGGCGGCGCGCCTCACGAAAGCGGCGGGCGGCGGGCCCTTCAAGGCCCGCCGCCCGCCGCCACTCGAGCGTGGGGGCTTTCCCGCCGCTTCTCGGCCGGTGCTTGCCGCCCTACCTGAGGGCGTTCAGGAACGCCTCGCCGTTCGGGCTGCCGACGCCGGTCACGTCGTCGTAGCCGGGGAGCGTCTGGAGGCTCTCGGTCTGGTTCATGGTGCGCACCGAGAAGCCCACGCCGTCGGCGGCGTCCACGCCATCACTGAAGTCGCTACGCACGGCCGCGATCGTCGTCTTGGGGTTGACGATGTCGCGGAAAGCGCCGGTTCCGGCAAGCCGGTAGAGCGCCGGGTTCAGGAACCCGTGCGGGAAGCGCGCCCGCTGGTCGGCGAGCGCCATCATGCCCGCGAACAGCGGGCACGAGAGGCTGGTGCCGCCGATGCGATAGGTGTCGTAGTAGACGCCGTCAGGGAACGTCTGCGTCTCGCCCACCAGCATGCCGGTCGTCGGGTCGGCGTCCATGGCCACGTCGGGCACGGTACGCCACTTGCTGCCGGTGCCGAAATAGTCGGCGATCGAGGCCGGGACGACCCTGTGCTGATACCAGGGCTGCGCGTACAGCACGCTCGTGCCGCCGCCGCCGCCGTACCACCAGTCGCCGGGCAGGTCCGGCGTCCAGACGCCGTTGTCGAGCACGCTGCGGCTCGTGCCCCAGCCCGTCTCGAAGAGGTAGTTGTTGCGCGCGCCGACACCGAGGCTGGTACCGCCCACCCCGGTCACCCAGGGGCTCGACGCCGGCCAGTCGACCGAGCGATAGCCGAGCGTGTCGACTTCGTCGCCGTTGTCGCCTGAAGAGAAGTAGACGCCGATCCCTTCGAGGGCCGCTTGCAGGTAGATGCAGTTCTCCGCCTTGATCAGTTCGGGCGGCAGCTGCTCGCCATACTCACCGTACGAGTTGCTCACGATGCGCGCCACGCGATGGTCGACGACGTAGTTCATCATCACGTCGAGCGAGTCGTCCTGGCTGTTCAGGGCGCCCAGGAAGACGATCTTCGCGCCGGGCGCCATGGAGTGCACGGCCTCGATGTCGAGCGTCTCTTCGCCGTACCAGTCCGATTCGTCGGACTGCGGCGGCTGAGTGGCCAGACCGGGGTCGAGGATCTGCTTGAACTGTCCCGGCCTGAAGACGGGCACGCCGTTGTCGTGCGAGTAGCGATTGACGTCGTAGACGATGGTCGGGGCGGCATAGGCGTCGATGATGGCGACCGTGACACCGGTCCCGTCGTTGCCGTACCTGATCGCCTTGTCGATACCGTAGGCCCCGCGAAGCTGGCTGGGCGTGTAGCCGCGCGGTGCGTAAGGTAGGTAGTGGCCGTAGCCCATGGGCAGATCGGTCGCGATGTTCTGGCCCCAGTACATCGACCAGGGCTGGGCGTTGCGGAACCCTGCCGGCGGGGGCGCGTTGTCGGCGCTCGCCTGCGGGTGGGCCTTGCTTTGGTCGAGACCGACGACCGCGGTCACGATGCCGGCGAGCGACGCCGGAATGCTCAGGGCCGACGCCGGCGCGCGCAGCGTCTGGCCGTCGGTCGTGTACTGATTCAGACGGACGCCGAGGGCCTTTTCGGCCTGCGCCACGGTGCCCGCGGCGGCCACGTAGAGGTTGTTGCCGGGCACGCCCGTGACGGCGAAGCCCTGGCCCGCCAGCCACGCCCGCACCGCGGCGACGCTGGCCTTGCGGGGCGCGAACAGGCGGCGGAACTTTGCCGGGCTCAGGTAGTGGCCGTAGAGCGCGCTCGACGGATTGGAGACGGCACGCGCCAGCGCTCTGGCAGCCGAGCCGTCGCGCCAACCGAGGTACACCTGAAAGCTGAGGCGCTGGCCGGGGTCGGTCGCGGCCTTGAACGCCGAGGGCAGCGCCCACGCCGGCACGCTCCCGCTAAGCTGGGCGCGGCCGCTCGGCGCCGCCGTGGCGCTCGCCGCGAGCACCGCCGCGAGCGCCACGACCACGGCGAACGCGACACAGAAAGATCGGACGTGACGATGCATGGTACCCCCTTGGCGACTGGTGGAGACGACGACCCTGCTCATCGTTTCCCCCCTTTGCGGCGGCCCGCGCCGGCGGCCTAAGGCGGCCGGCGAAGCACCCCGTACGATGAATCGCAGCGAGTATAACAGCCGCCGGAACGGCTCCGGGAAGGGCGCCGTTCGGCGGCGCCCGGACGTTCGGCAGCGTTCGCAGGCGTACGGCAACGTCCGGCAACGTCCGGCGGCGTGCGGACACGTATACAGGGAGGGCTACGCTTTCGGCGGCGTCGTGTCGGATGTCGCCGGCAGCGTCGTATTGGATGTCGCCGGCGGCGCCACGATGAGCACGACGAGCCGGCGCGGCCCGTGGACGCCCTCGACCCGGTGGAGCTCTATGTCGGAGGTGGCCGAGGGCCCCGAGATGAAGGTCACCGGCCGGCGTTCGGTCCGCACGAGCGCGGCGATCTCCGGCAGAGCCGACGGCAGGTCGCTCACCACCTGACGTGCGTCGACCACGCAGACGTGCAGGTCGGGCACGAGGGTCAGCGCCCGGCGTCCCTCGGCGGGTCCGGCGGTCAGCACCAGAGTGCCGGTCTCGGCGATGGCCAGCGTGCAGCCGGTAACGGCGCCGTCGAGTACGTCCAGCTCACGAGCGGTGAGGCCGGCGTCTTCGACCAGCTCCACGCCGGCCGGCCGCCAGCCGGCGGGCAGCCCGGGCGGCACGCCCAGCCGGCGGACCTGGTGCTCACGGCAGACGTCGGCGACCGTGCGGCCCTCCTCGCCGGCGCCGATGCAGCGGACCTCGGCCTTGTAGTCGACGAGACGCTCGCGCAGCAGGTCGAGGAGCGCGGCGCCGTCGGCCAGCCCGCCGCGCCGGTACTCGCGCGTGACCGGCGCGGGGGTCGGCGCGGCGCGCAGCGCCACGCCGACCCGCCGCAGGATCGCCTCGCGAGTCCCGGTCGGGTCAAGACCGTTCGCGTCGCAACCCCCGCTCGCGCCGGGCGCGCTCAAGTCGGGCGCGCTCACGCCGGGCGCGCTCAAGTCGGGACCCCCGCTCACGTCAGGCGCGCTCGCATCAGGACTCCCATTCACGACTCCACCACTCCCTGAAGGTCTCGCCGGCGACCGGTCGCATGTCGCGCCCCCGCGTCCAGCCGCCGAGCAGCCCGGGCAGCCGGCGGATGACGCCACCGCGCAGCAGAGGCCGCTGGGCGAGCCGCCCGAGGCGCTGCGCCAGACCAAAGCGGCGCGGCCCCCCGAACACCCAGGCGATGGCCCGGAAGGTCGCCCGTTCGGGCGCCGACGCCGTGGCGCGCACCGCGGCGGCGCGCAGGTGCAGCAACACGCCGGGAATGTCGATCTTCACCGGACAGACTTCATAACAGGCCCCGCAGAGGCTCGAGGCGAACGGCAGGGTGGCGAAGCGCTCCATGCCGCGAAGCTGGGGCGTGAGGATGGCGCCGATCGGCCCCGGGTAGACGGAGCCGTAGGCGTGCCCGCCGACCCTGGTGTAGACCGGACAGACGTTGAGGCAGGCGCCGCAGCGGATGCACTGCAGGGCCTGCCTGCCCACCTCGTCTCGCAGCACATCGCTGCGCCCGTTGTCGAGCAGCACGACGTGGAGCTCCCGAGGACCGTCGCCGGCGGTGACGCCCGTCCACAGCGAGGTGTAAGGGTTCATGCGCTCGCCGGTCGCCGAGCGCGGCAGGAGCTGCAGGAACACCTCGAGGTCGTCGAGGCTGGGCACGAGCTTCTCGATGCCGAGGATCGTCACCAGCACCGGCGGCAGCGTCGTGCACATGCGGCCGTTGCCTTCGGACTCGACGACGCAGATGGTGCCGGTCTCCGCCACGCCGAAGTTCGCGCCGCTCACGCCCATGGGCGCGTCGAGGAAGCGTTCGCGCAGGTACAGCCGGGCCGCCTCGGCGAGCTCGCCGGGATCGTCGGAGAGGTCGCGCCCCACGGCGATCGTGCGGGCGAACAGGTCGCGCACCTCGCGGCGGTTGCGATGGATGGCCGGCATCAGGATGTGCGAGGGCGAATCGCCGGCGAGCTGCAGTATCAGCTCGGCGAGGTCGGTCTCGAGCGCGTCGATGCCGGCCGCGGCCAGGGCGTCGTCCAGGCCGATCTCGTCGGTCGTCAGCGACTTCATCTTGACAAGTCCCGCGGCCCCGTGGGCGCGCGCGATGTCGGCGACGACGGCGTTGGCCTGCGCGGCGTCGGCCGCCCAGTGGACCTGGCCGCCGGCGGCCGTGACGGCCGCTTCGAACTGCACGAGGTACGAGTCGAGGCGCGCCAGCACGCCGGCCTTGATGAGGCGCGCCGCTTCGCGCAGCTCCTCCCAGTCGGAGAGCTCCGACACGGCGCCGGCGCGCTTGGCGCGGATCGTCTGGGTGGCGTTGCGCAGGTTGGCGCGTAGTCGGCCGTCGGCGAGCGCCGCGCGAGCGGCTGCTGGAAAGCCGGGCCACTCGTTCGCCGAGTCCGCGCTCACCGGGTCCGCGTTCGCCGAGTCCGCGCCATCCGAGTCCGCGCTTGCGGCGACACGAGCCTCACGCACCGAGCCCGTTCCCGTCGCCACGCGGCTGTCGCCCAGGCCGCCGCTCACGCCGGCCCCGTCGCAGCGAGGATCTCGGCCAGATGCAGCACTCGCACGCGGCTGCGCCGCCGGCTGAGCCCGCCCCCGATGTGCAGCAGGCACGAAGGATCGACGGCGGTGCAGCACTCGGCGCCGGTAGCCTCGATGTTGCGGCACTTGTCGGTCAGCATGGCGAGCGAGGTGTCGGCGTTCTTCACCGCGAAGGTGCCCCCGAAGCCGCAGCACTCCGTCGCCTCGGGCAGCTCGCGCAGCTCGAGTCCGCGCACGGCGCGCAGCAGGCGCAACGGGGCGTCGCCGACCCGTGTGATGCGCTGCGAGTGACACGTCGGGTGATAGGTCACCGTGTGCGGGAACGTCGCGCCGACATCGTCGACACCCAGACGCCGCACGATGAACTCAGACAGCTCGAAGATGCGCTCGCCCAGCGCGCGGGCCTCGCGCTCGAACCGGGCGTCGCCGGCCTCGCGAGCCAGCACCGGGTAGATCTCGCGCACCGCTCCCACGCACGACGACGACGGCGACACGACGGCATCGAAGCCTCCAAACACGGCCACGAACCGCCGCGCGAGCGCGAGCGCCTCGTCGCGATGACCGCTGTTCACATGCATTTGACCGCAACAGGTCTGCGTCGCCGGAAAGGCGACCTCGACACCGAGTCGCTCCAGCACCGCAGCGACGGCCCGGCCGGTCTCCGGCGCGATCGTGTCGGCCACGCACGTGACAAAGAGAGCGACGCGCACCCGCATCCGCCTTCACCTCGAGGGACAGTCTCACGGGCAACTGTACACCTGCCGCTCGAGCTCCGCGGGCTCGCAGTGAGGCCTGGGCGACGCTCGGTCGCGCGAAGCAAAGCCGGTCCGCCGCCGACCCTCCGTGGACCCTCCAGCCCGTTGCGGGCAGAATGAGCGCAGTCTCATCGTCTCTTCACAGGAGGACTCACATGTTGGCCAGGCAAGTGGTGCGCGGCGTCTACCAGGTGGGTTTGCGAGGGGTGAATGTGTTCCTGGTCGAGGCCGGCAGCGACCTCGTCCTGGTCGACGCCGGGCTGCGCAAGAGTCCGCCGCGTATCACCGAGGCGATCTACGGCCTCGGCCGGCTGCCGCAGGATGTGCGCGCCATCGTAGTGACCCACGCGCATACCGACCACGTCGGCGGCCTCGCCGAGATGCAGCGCCGCACCGGCGCCGAGGTCTGGATGCACCCCGACGACGCGACGCTCCTGCGCCAGGGCATCCTGGGACGCCCGCTCGAGGCCGGACCCAGCCGCCGGAGCCGTGCGGCAGTGGGCGTGATCGAACGCCTGTCGTCGCGCCGAGGCGAGCCGGTCGTCGTGGCGCACGAGGTGAGCGACGGCGAGGAGCTGCCCTTCGGCGGCCTGCGGGCCATCCACACGCCCGGTCACACACTCGGTCACCTCGCACTGCTGCTGCCCCGTGAGGGCGGCGTGCTGTTCGTCGGCGACGCCGCCAACCATACTGCGCGCCTCACTCTCGGCCCCCTGCACGAGCACGCTTCCGAGAGCCGCGGCAGCATCGCCAAGCTGGCGGCTCTGGAGTTCGAGGTGGCCTGCTTTGCTCACGGGCGAGCGATCCGCCACGGTGCGAGCGCGGCCTTCGGTGAGCTTGCACGGAGCTTCGACGCGACCGACGCCGAAGAGGCAAGCCCCGCCCTGGCGGGCGCTGATGCAGTGAGCCCCGACGCAGCGAGCCCCGACGAGGCGGCCCCACAGGGGCCGCCGGTCGAGGCTCGCTAGAGTCGCACCGACCGCCGGCGCTCCGGTCGGGCTCGCATTCGCGCGGGGTCGCCGCCTACTTGACGGTGACCTTGATCACGGACGTGTAGGCGCCGAAGTACCAGTTGTCGCCGGGGTAGTGCACGACATACCAGGTGGTGCGCTTCGGGTGGAGCAGGGAGCTCGTGAATTTGCCCAAACCGTTCGCCCTCAGCGTCGCGACCTTGTGCCAGCCCTTGGTCGTCGTCGTGGGCTGCCCCGCGGCCGTCGTGTGCCCATAGAGGACCACCGACTTCGCTTTGCCGACCGTGCGCCCCATGTGCCCCTGGGTCGGAACGATGCCGCTCAGACGCACCGTGCCGCCGTGCTTCACGGTGGACCGCGACGCCTTCAGAGTGGCGACCTGGAAGTACGTCGTGAGATCAAGCCGACTCTCCGGGACCGTCGTGTCGTAGCGCCAAGTATGGAGCTCGTAGTCGTAGCCGGGGGTCGCCGTGGTCGGGATGGTCAGGTCGACCCTGCCGTACTGCGAGCCGTCCGAAGTGACGTAGAAACCCCAGTCCTTCTCGGTGGCGTTTGGCGCCTGCGAGATCCCGTAGAACGCCATCTCGTAGTTCACCGGCCAGTTCTCGAGGATGAGGGCGACCTTGGTGCCCGGCTTGCCGGACTGCCAGTAGGGGGTGTAGATCCAGGCGCCCCGGCCGTTGTCCTGGTCGAACACCATCGTCTTGCCGTCTGAGGCACCGGTCGTGACGGGCAGCGCGGAGCCGAACGACTCGATGCCCTGGTTGTCCCAGGGGTAGGCGACGGCGTAGTCGTAGTCGGGCGCCATGACGTAGCCCTCTCCGTCAACTGAACCCTGGCTGGAGTCGCCGTTGATGGTCGTGACGCCACCGCCGCCGCTGCCGTAGGTCACCAGGCGGAACGACTGCCACCCCTGCCAGGTCTCGTCGGTGCCCTCGAGCACCTCCGCGCCGGTCATGCCGGGGCGCAGGGTGAAGTCGTTGGGTCCGGCGGCCGTGAAGGTGTTCCCGGTGGAGAAGAAGCCATCGTCGCCGCTGCCGGTCCAGACGTCGAGCTCGCCGGCGGTGGTCTCGGGCACGCCGGTGAAGGTGAACATGCCGGTGTTGTCGGTGTCGACCCAGGCGACGAACTCGTCAACGTCGCTGCTGTTCGTGTACCACAGGTCGACTTCGACTCCTGCCAGCGCAGTGCCGCCGAAGTCGAAGACGTGCCCGGTGACCGTGCACGGGCCGGTGGCGGCTCGCGCGGCCATGAAGCGACCAGGCGCATGCCGCGGCGTGAACGCCGGCGTCACTGCCTTCCGCAACCCCGCGGGCAACGAATACGTCGTGTGGGCGGACTGTCGCGGCGCCGAAACCAGCGGCTTCATGACGTGTGGCGTGAGCGCGAGCCCCGCGGCCGGCCACAGTACGGCTGCGGTCAACGCCAGGAACAAAGTGAGAGACAACTTCTTCATGGATCCCCCAAGGTCGGTGCCGGCCCGTTCATCTGGCGGGTCAGGCAGAGCGCGCGGGGCAACGGACCTGCCCGGCGCACCATTCGAGTGACAACCCCCCCAGTCAGCCACCATCATACTATTCAGAGCTGCAAATGACGCGCGATGGCACCGGATCGGCGTAGCCGGGCCAGACACCGCCGGGAGCCCGACGGCGACCGC
Source organism: uncultured Actinomycetes bacterium (assembly GCA_963845355.1). Lineage (GTDB taxonomy): Bacteria > Actinomycetota > Thermoleophilia > UBA2241 > UBA2241 > Bog-752. The sequence goes on along the minus strand of CAWJRV010000005.1, from coordinate 6,742 downwards.
TCCAGCGGCGCCTGGGTCCTGTCACTCGCATGGAGCCGGCGCAAGGCCGCCGCGAAGCGAGCGTGGCGCTGCCGGCACCTCGGGGCGTGAGCGCCTCCGGACCAGCCTAGAGGAACTCGTAGAGCGGGAAGGCTTCGAGCAGGTCGAGCACTTCCTGGCGGATCTCGGTCAGCACGGCCGGCTTGTCGCGGACCGCCAGGGCGCGCACAATGAGGCGTCCGGTCTTGCGCATCTCGACTTCGGTGAAGCCTCGGGTGCTCACGGCCGGCGAGCCGACGCGCAAGCCCCCGGCGACCGACATGTTGGTGTCGTCGAAGGGCACGACATTGCGGTTGGCGGTGATGTTGACCGACTCGAGGAGCTGCTGGCACTCGAGGCCGTTCAAGCCCGTACCACGCAGGTCGACCAGGGCCAGGTGGTTGTCGGTGCCGCCCGAGACCAGGCGCAGGCCACCGTCGGCCAGCGTCTCCGCCAGGGCGACCGCGTTCACCAGGATCTGGCGCTGCACGCGGCGAAACTCCTCGCTCGCGGCGATGCGCAGACAGGCCGCCTTGGCGGCGATCACGTGGGCCAGCGGTCCGCCCTGCATGCCCGGGAACACGGCCCGGTCGATGGCCTTGGCGAACTGCTCGCGGCACATGATCAGGCCGGCGCGCGGTCCGGTGAGCGTCTTGTGAGTGGTCGAGGTGACAACGTCGCAATAGGGCACCGGGTTGGGATGCACCCCGGCAGCCACGAGCCCGGCGATGTGGGCGATGTCGGCCATGAGCAGGGCGCCGCACTCGTCGGCGATCTCCCTGAAGGCGGCGAAGTCGACGGTCCGCGGGTAGGAGCTGTAGCCGCAGATGATCAACTTGGGATGGTGCTCCAGAGCGAGGGCGCGCACCTCGTCGTAGTCGATCGTCTCGGTGTCGCGGCGTACGTGATAGGCGATGGCCTCGTAGATCACCCCGGAGAGGTTGAGGGACAGCCCGTGGGTGAGATGACCGCCGTGGGCGAGCTCCATGGCCATGAAGCTGTCGCCCGGCTCGAGCAGCGCAAAGAGGGTCGCCAGGTTGGCCGACGAGCCCGAATGCGGCTGCACGTTGACGTGCTCGGCCCCAAAGAGTTCCTTGCAGCGGTCGATGGCGAGCTGCTCGACGGCATCGATGATCTCGCAGCCGCCGTAGTAGCGCGCCCCCGGATAGCCTTCGGCGTACTTGTTGGTGAGCACCGAGCCGGTGGCTTCGAGCACGGCGCGGCTGGCGAAGTTCTCTGAGGCGATGAGCTCGAGGGTCTCCTGCTGGCGGCGCAGCTCGGCGCGCAGCAGCTCGTTCAACTGCGGGTCGAGTTCGTAGAGCGGCTCGCGGCGCCACTCCTTGCCGATGGGGTTCACGCGCGATCCTCCTGGTGGGCAGAGAGACATGCGGCCGGCCGGACGATTCGTCTGCCGACGACCGGCGTTCCATGCTATCAGAAGGACGGCGTCGCCCGGTGCCCTGCGCGACCGTCGCGGCGCCGGGGGAGTCTGTCAGACCGGCCTCTCGCCGGTCCCGACCGCGAGGCGCCGGCCCAGCTCGGTCAGCAACGCGCCGTCGGCGACCTGCTCGCGCCACGCCGACGGGATGGCCTCGAGCCCGAGTGCCGCGCCGGCGATGGCGCCGGTCACCGAGCCGGTCGAGTCGCTGTCGCCGCTGATGTTGACCGCCGCCCGTACGGCCGCGGCGTAGTCGTCGCCGTGGCGCAGCGCGCAGAACAGCGCGATCCCCATGGTCTCCTCGGCGACCCAGCCCTTGCCATGCTCGGACGGCTCCTCGACACCGACGTGGCCGATCCGGCCGATGGCCGCGTAGTCGTCGACCGGCTCGGCGGCCAGGCGCACCGCCGCGTCGACCGCGTCGAGGGTCTCCTCGTGTCCGGGCCAGTTCGCCAGCGCCACGCGAGCGCTCGCCGCCGCGTCGGTGAGCGAAGCGCCGGCCAGCAAATGGTCGACGAGCTGCGCCACGAAGCCGGCGGCCGTGTCGCTCGTCGGGTGGCGGTGCGTCAGCGTCGCGCACCGCGCGCCGGCTTCGAAGGCCCGCGGACCGAGGCCCACGAGGCCGAGCGGAGCGACGCGCATGACCCCGCCGCAGCCCTTGCCCCAGACGTTCACCGAATGCTGGAACGTGAGCGGCATACCGCCCTTGATGGAGGCCAGCACCTGCGCTCCGGGACTGCCCTGAGGACATTCGGGTGACTGTGACCACTCGACGTAGCGCGCCCAGACGGCCAGCGCCAGCGCATCGAGGTCAGGCTCGTTCGCGGCGCCGGCCGACCAGCCCGTGGCGGCCCGCCAGTCGAGGATGCCGCGGGCCGTGGCCACCGACATCTGGCTGTCGTCGGTGTAGGCTCCCGCCGGCTGACCGCGGCGCGGCGAGAGCTCCTGTATGCCCTCGGGCCCGTACTGCGCCACGATCTGGGCGCGCGTGCTGAACTCGACCGGCGCGCCCAGCGCGTCGCCGATCGTCAGGCCCAGCAGGCAGCCGCAGCCGCGACGCTCCCTCTGCACGGCGTCACTCACGTGGGTCCTTTCGGAAAGAAGGCCTCTTGCCCCGGCATCGTAGACCACCAAGCCCGCGCGACGCTACCCCAGAGAGCAGACGCGCGCGACGCCATCCCGGCAGCAGACACGCGCGGGCGCTGCAGCGGCAGCAGGCGCAGACCGCGCTCAGCGCGTGGCGGCGAATGCCTCCAGGAACAGTGCCTCGGCCAAGATGCAGCGCTCGAGCTCGGCCAGGTCGACACTCTCGTCGGGGGCGTGGGTCCTGGCTCGCGGCTCCTCGGGACCCCACAGGATCATCTCCGCCTGCGGGGCCACCTCGAGGAAGGCCGCCACCAGGGGGATCGAGCCGCCCTCGCCGTAGTGGGCGACTTGGCGGCCGTAGGCCTGCTCGAGGGCGCGCGTGGCGGCCGCGAAGGCGGGTCCATCGGTCCTCGCCAAAAAGCCCTCGCCGCCGCCCACGTCGGCTATGTCGAGCCTGACGCCCCAGGGAGCGGCGGCGCGCAGATGCGCGATGACCGCGGCCTTAGCCTCTGCGGGCGACTGGTCGGGCGCCAGTCTCACGCTCACCGCGGCTCGCGCGCGAGGCACGAGAGCGTTGGCGGCGCCGGCCACGGCCGGGGCGTCCAGCCCGATGACCGTGACCGCCGGCCCGGCGAACAGTTGCTCGGCGATGCGACCGCTGCCGGCCAGACCGACACCGTCGAGCACGCCGGCGTCGCGGCGGAAAGCCTGCTCATCGTAGGCGGCCCCGTGGTAGGGCACGGCCCGCAGGCCGGCCACGGCGACCGCGCCGTCGGCGTCGTGCAGGCTGGCCAGCAGATGCGATCAGGGCCACCAGCGCGTCTGGGGCGGGGCCGCCGTACATGCCGCTGTGCACCGGTCCTGCGAGCGTCTCGACCGAGACCTCGAGCTTTACCATGCCGCGCAACGAAGTCGTCAGAGTGGGCTCGCCGAGCGCGTAGTTGCCGACGTCGCCGACGACGATCGCGTCGGCGGCGATCAGCGCTGGGTCGGCCCGCACGAACTCCTCGATGCCGCCCGAACCGACTTCTTCGGCGCCCTCGATAAGCACCTTGATCCCAAGCCCGGCGACGGGACCGAGCGCAGCGCCAGAGCCGGACGCAGCGCCGAGGCCGGGCGCGGCGTCAGGGCCGGACGCGGTCGCGCGGTCGAGCGCCTTGATCGCCGCGAGGTGCATGACGACGCCGGCCTTGTCGTCGGCCGCTCCGCGGCCGTACAGACGACCTTCACGTACGACCGGCTCGAACGGCGGGCTCGTCCAGTCTTCAACCCCGGCCGGCTGCACGTCGTAGTGGCCGTACAGCAGGACCGTCGGAGCGCCCGGCCGGGCCGGGCGCTCGCCATACACCGCAGGCGGGCTGTCGGGGACATCGACAAGACGGCTTCGAGGCCGACCCCGCGCAGGAGATCGAGCACCGCCGCCGCGGCCTCTCGCACCGGCTCGTCGGGAAACCCGGGGAAGGCCACGGACGGCAGACGCACGAGACGCTGAGCTGGGCACGCGCTTCGGGCAGGCCCTCCCTGACGCGGCGACGCAGTTCGTCGGCCCGGAGCGTCTCTCATCTGAGGGTCTCTCATCTGATCGTGGTTCGTCACATCGACCATCCCGCTCGCAGGCCCTGGCTAGCGCAGCTTCTGGCCGGGGTTGCCCACCCAGACCTCGCCGGCCCCCACATCGGTGCGGATCATGGCGCCCATGCCGATCACCGCGCACTCCCCAATCGTGACCCCGTTGGCGACGGCGGCGCTTTGCCAGACGACCGTGCCGCTGCCTATCCGGGCCCCGCCGCCGATCTGCGCGTGACCGGCGATGAGGACATCTTCGCCCACCTCGACGTTGTGGCCCACGTTGACGTGGGGACCGATCTTGGCCCCGCGCCGTACGACCGTGTCACCGATGGCGCCGCGCTGGATCATCGCCTGCGCGGCGACGTGCACGTCGTCTTCGAGCACGACGCGGCCGAGCTGCGGAAAGGGCACGAGACGCCCGTCGTCGGCGCGCTCGTAGCCCATGCCCGAGCAGCCGATCGTCGCCAGCGGCTCGATACCCAAATCGCGACCGACGACGGCGTTCATGACCCAGGCGCGCATCTCCTCGACGAGACGAGCGGTCGCCGGGTCGGCGTAGACCGGCGGGCGGTCGGCGGAAAGGTGCGCGAAGAACCGGCCGACGACCAGCGCCACGGCGAGCCGGGGACGGTCGCAGACGATCACGGTGCCGCCGGACCCTGGGAGAGCGTCGGCCTCGGCGAGCCCCTCGGCGCCGCAGATCAGCAGGGAGCCCCCGAACCGCGCCGCCGCTCCGGCGCGCCTGGACCAGGCGAGGTCGCCCGGTCCGGCGTCGGTGTCGGTAGCCACCGCGCTGATAGGCGTGGCGAGGCGATCGGGCGCAGCGGAGCGTCCCGCCGCGGCGCCTTCGAGCACGGCGAGACCATCGGGCAATCCCGTCCCGACAAGCTCCCGCACCATGCCGAGCCCGCTCAGGTAGGCGGCGATGTCGGCCACTGTGGTCGTTTGCATCAGGAGGCCCCTCCCCAACGTCTCGACCGCGCAGGCACAGGGCCCGGCCGGTCAGACGCTCGCGTAGGGCAGGTACGTGCGCAGCAGCTCCGCGTCGAACTCGTGCGGCACGTAGTCGGCGGGGATCTCGATGTAGAAGGGATCGTCGGGCTGGAGCACCGACTGCAGCGTCGCCCACGGGTGGGGGCTGTTGTAGTAGATGCCGTGCGGCGTGTCCAGGTCGAACACGACGTGCGAGCCGTAGCCGACGGTCGAACCGGGCGCGATGGTGACGCCGGCGCTCGTGTTGGTGCGGCTGCCGATGATCGAACAAAGCCGAAGCGGGTGATGAGCTGCCGTTTGGGCGCGCGTGGCCGGCCGTGGTCGACGTTCTTGGTGTGCGAGCTCATGATGCCGGCGGCCACGAAACACCAGTCGTCGACGATGACCGACTTCGAGATACACGACCCGGTGCGCACGCGCACGTGATTGCCCAGCAGCGCGATGCCCGTGGTGACACAATCATCGGCGATCTCGACGTCGTTCAAGATGCGCGTGCCCGAGGCGAGGTGTACACGGTGGCCGAGCCTCACGTCGTCGCCGACCACCACGTCGGGGTCGATGATGCACTGCAGGCCGTGCTCGAAGCCGCTGCCGTGCACGAGATCGCGAGCGATGAACGACCCGCTAGGCTGGTCGAAGGTGTAGGCGTCGTAGTCCACTGCTGCCTCGCTTTTGTCACTGATCGCCGATATGCGGTCCTCGCACGAGGCATCCTACCGCAAACCGACCCGGCCGCCCGTCGCGGATCGCCTTGTGGCACGTCACGGGCGACGAGGCTCCGTCGTCCGCGCAGACGCTCGAGTCGAGCGGCCAGCATGTCGGCGAGCTCCTCGAAGCACAGCTCGACGTCGATCTCGTCGGGCGCGAGCAGGGCCTGGAGCGAGAGGCCGTCGATGGCCGCCACGAGCAGCGCGGCCAGAGCGGCCAGCCGCGCGCCGTGTGGTGAGGTATCGACGCCGAAGACATGCACGTCGAGCTCGCGGTAGTGACGGTACAGGCCGGCCACCCGCTCGCGCAGCTCGCGGTCGCGCACGACGAGCGGAAAGACCTCGAACAGCGCCTGGGCCGCCGCGCGATCTGAGACGAGGCCCTGCCAGCCGCTCACCTGCGCGCGCACGCGCTCACCGCCGGCCGGCAGCCGCTCGGCGACGCCGGCGACCTTGTCGACCGTGGCCTGCGGGGTGAGCGACGAAACAAGCGCGGCGATGAGGTTTCGCTTGGTGCCGAAGTAGTAGCGCACCGCGGCCCGGTACTCGCCGGCCTCGGCGGCGATGGCGTCGAAGGTCAGGCCTCGCAGGCCGTCACGCACGACGATCGTGCGAGCGGCCCGCACGAGGTTGGCCGCCGCCTCGGGCAGCTCGCCGGGCGCACGCGGGCCCTGGCGGTAACGCCTTCGCTCGTCTGTCACGATCGCCCCCCGCCGCCGACTTGTCAGGCGCCATTGTAGCTGAAACAATGGCGCGTAATTCGTCTGGACGGATTAATCTTTGCTCCATCTGGACGGAAGTGAGACGCATCCAAAGCCGAAGGAGACGACCATGACGCAGCCCGCCGCAGCGAGGCCCTCCGCCGCCGCTGCGCCCTCCGCCGCCGCTGCGCCCGCCGCCGCGACTTCCACGGCTGCCACGACCCCCACCG
>CAWJRV010000004.1:0-18901 GCA_963845355.1 uncultured Actinomycetes bacterium | reverse complement strand
TCCATTGAGTGACTACGGCGCGCCCACGCGGCCCGCGTGGGCGCGGCCCGCGTGGGCGCAGTCTCCGCCGCCGCACGCCGAGCGCCTCTACCTCGTGCGCCACGGCCAGACCGACTGGAACCTGGAGCCGGCGCGCTGCCAGGGCTGGGCCGACGCGCCTCTGAACGACACCGGTCGCGCCCAGGCGCGCGAGCTCGGCGAACGATTGCGCGGCAGCGGCATCGAGGCGATTGTCTCGAGCCACCTTCTGCGCGCCCGCCAGACCGCCGAGGAGCTGCGCGCGCGACTGCGCGAGGGGCTCGGCCACGACCTTCCGTACGCTCGACCCGCGGTTGGCCGAGACCGACCGCGGCGCCTGGCAGGGCCGCACGTTCGCCGCGATCGCCCGCGACGAGCCCGCGGCTTGGGCCGCTTACCGCGAGCACCCGGAGACGTTCCGGTTCCCGCAGGGCGAGAGCCTGGTCGAACAGCAGCGACGAGTGCTCTCGGCGGTGCGCGACGCGGCCGCCACGGACAGGGTCGCGCTCCTCGTCACCCACTGCCGGCTCGATCAGGCTGCTGCGAACGTTCCTTGACGGGCGCGGCATTGCCGCCTTCCACAAGGAACAGGTGCCCAACGGCGAGGCACTCGAACTGACCGCCGCCGGGCTGGCGGCGCGCATAGGGGCGTTTCTGGCCCGGCCGCACGACGAAGTCACGCCGGCCTGAGCGGCAACGACGAAGTCGGTTGACGGCCTAGCGCGCCTTCGCTACGTCGAACGCGAACGGCGCCCCGCCGTCGAGCAGCGCCAGCGTGTCGCCGTCGCCGACGATCAGCCTGCCCGCCAGGGCCCGCCAGGTCGAGCTTGACGTGCCCGGTGAACAACCGATACTCGCCGGCCTTGAGGGTGACGCTGGTGACCGAGCCCAGGTCGCGGACCTGATCGTGGGCCCGCGCGACCAGCGTGACCGACGACCAGGTACCGGTCGTGGCGCCGTCGTTGCGCAGCGTGAAGTCGGCTTTGAGGGTCTGGCCCTGGCGGTAGGGCCCGGCCGAGAGCTGCACCGGACCGATGACGTCGAGCTTGGCCGTGCCCTTGGGCGCGTCGGGGCCGCTCCAGGCCGTTGACGACGTGGTGCCGGTCGCCACGGCGCTGCCGCCGGCCGAGGCGACGAGCTGGGACCCCGGGTAGTAGTAGTCGAGGATCGACTGGTAGTTTTCGCCCTGGGCCGCCCAGTACTGTGAACCCCACTGGGTCATGTGATTGCCGTCGGTGGGCGCCCCGGAATAGCGCCCGCGTAGTAGGAGGCCTGGAAGACCTGGCCGTCGCGGGTGAGGGCCTTCGCAGGTGGCTTGACGGCATCGGTAGCGCTGGCCGTAGTCCCAGTCCATGTACTCCTGATAGTTGGTCGTGTCGTCGACGTTGGCCCCCCAGGCCGCCACGTCGGCCAGCTTGGTCGGTCGCGTGGCCCAGTACCAGGCGTAGGCCTTGACGGCCAGCGCGCCGGCCCTGAGCGCCTCGTCCGAGAAAGCGCTGGGCGGCGCCCATTCGTGCGACAGCACACGCACGCAGTAGGTGCGAAAGTCGACCGTGTCGACGGCCACGATCACGCCGTTCGGATCGTTGGCCGGAAAGCGCCGCGCCACCTTGATGGTGGCCGGCGGCGTGAGCGAGGTCGCCGCGGTGGTCTGAGTGGCGGTCGACGAGGCGGCTGTGGCCGACGAGGCAGCCGCGGTGGTGGTCGCCGCACCCGCAGGCCCCGCGCAGAGCAGCGCGACGATGCCGAGTGCCACCAGGCAGGCCAGCACCGACCCGCTGGCCGGGCGGCGCGCCGTGATCTGCATAGGTCGTCTCGCTGTCATACTGCCGGCGATCCTCATGTCGGTCGGGCGTCCCCCGAGTCTTGGAACATGCGTAGAGTATGCTTCGACAGAGTGACGCCGCAACCATAGCCCCGGGTTCGAGCAGGTAAGATAGACGAATGTATCCCTCTCGTGCGTCTTCATCCCGGCGGGCTCGCACCCGAACAGATCCGTGAGACGACTCCTCTTCGTGGCCAACCCGTTCCCCCCGATGGCAAGCGGCGGCACGGCTCGCCAGCTGCGCTTTCTGCGCTACCTGCGTGAGTTCGACTGGGAAGCCACGGTGCTCACCTGTCGCGCCGACGGGCCCGTGCCTACACCGGCGGACCTGCGGGTCGTGCGCACCCTGACCCCCAGCCCCGAGCCGCTCTACCGGGCCGCACGCCTGGCGACCGCCGCCTGGGCCGACCGGCGGCGCGACAACCACCCGACCCAGCGCGGGTCCGGGACTTCGCCTGCGCCCGTTGCCGACCGTGGAGCGCTGTCGGGCGCCGACCGGCGGACCGCCCGTCGCGAGCTCACCAACCGCTGGCTGTTCGTGCCCGACCAGTACGCCGCCTGGGGCGCGCTCGCCGTCGCGCACGGCCTGCGGCTGGTCCGCGACGAGCACTTCGACGCGATCTTTTCGAGCTCACCGCGGGGCAGCACACAGCTCGCGGCGGCCGGCATCGCCGCGCTCACCGGGCTGCCTTGGCTTGCCGACTACCGCGACCCCTGGCCGACCCGTCAGTTCCGCGTCTACCCCACGGCGGCCCACCGCCGCGCCAACTTCGCCCTCGAGCGCTGGTCGCTGGGTCACGCCGGCAGCGTGACCGCGGTCAACGAACAGATCGCCGACGACCTGCGCCAGCGCTACCCGTCGCTGGCGGCGCGGGTGTCGGTGATCCCGAACGGCTTCGACTCCGGCGAAGCCTGCGACACGGTCGCCGCGCCGCCCGGGTTCTGGTTCGTCCACACGGGCCGGCTCTACGGGCGCGACGCCCAGGTCGCCGCCTTTCTCGACGCGCTCGCCGAGCTGCCCGACGACACCGGCGTCACCTTCGTCGGCGTCGATGGCAGACACATCCTGGCCTATGCCGCTGCGCTCGGCATAGAGCATCGGGTCCGTGTCGAGCCGTTCGGCTCGCACGCCCGCGCGCTGGGTTTTCAGCGCTCCGCCGCGGCCCTCCTGCTGGTGACCGGAAGGGCCCCCGAGTCGCTGTCCGGCAAGATCTTCGAGTACCTGTCCGCCGGGCGCCCCATCTTCGCCGTCACGCCCGACCACTCGGCGGCGGCGGCGCTGCTCGACGAAGCCGGCGGAGCGCACCGGGCAGCCCCCGATCGCCCACTGACCGAGGCCCTCGCGAGCTTCGTCACGGCCGCACGAAGCGGCGCCATCGCGCCACCCGATCCCGCCGTCGTGAACCGCTACGACGGTCGCGCCCTCACCGGGAGCCTGGCCGCATTGCTCGGCGAGATGGTCGCCGCGAGCCGTGGCTGACGTGAAAGGCGGCGGCCGCACCGCCGGCGCCGGCCGCACCGGCGGCGACACGACGGCCGGCCTGCAAAAGCCGGCGGCCCGGCCGAGCGGGCCGGTTCTCGTCGCGGTGGCCGGGATCGGCATCATCGTCACCCTGCTCGTCACCGGCGAGCTGCATCGGCGGCCCCGCATCGGGGCTTTGCTCCTGCTCGTCATGCTCGTGGTGGCGCTCTGGATCGCCCTGCGGCGCGCCGTCCCTCGGCTGGGCCTGCGACGCGTCACGGACTGGATCGTGATCTGGCTCCCGCTGGCCGCCATCGTCGGACCCGCGGCGGCCCTGCCCGGACACGCCCAGGTCTTCGCCTACCGGCTGTTGCTGGTGGCCCTCGTGCTGGCTGGTACCGTCCTTTACGGCGCGACGCGACGCCTGCCGCGCCTCGGTCCGCGATCCCTCGTGACGCTTCTGGCGGGCTGGTATGCGTGGCTGCTCATCTCGCTGCTGTGGGCTCCCTACCACGGGCCCGCCCTGCGCTACCTGCTCATCCTGGCCACCAACCTCATCCTGATCGCGGTCGTGGCGGCGGCGGGTTCGTCGGACCGCCGCCTGCGCCTGCTCGTGACGACGCTCGCGATCGGCTACGGCGCGTCCGTGCTGATCGGCGTCGTCGAGGTGGCGACGGGTCATCACCTGGCGACCTCCCTCTCCGCCGTGTCGACCCGTGGCAGCCTGGCCCACACCGCCACCGGCTTCTTCTTCAACCCCAACGACTTCGCGACGTTCATCGCCATGGCCTGGCCGTTCCTGCTGCTTGCCCTGCTCTTCGGACGCCCGCGGACCAGGATGGCGGCCCTCGCCGGCCTGGGTCTCGGCCTCGGCTGCCTGATCACGACGGGCTCGCGCTCGAGCCTCCTCGCGCTGGGGCTGACCACGCTCGCCGCCGCCGCCTGGCTCGTGGTGGAGCGCTGGGTGCGACACCGCGGGCTCATCGTGGCCGTCTGCGTCGTGGTCCTCGTCGCGATCGGGGCGTTCGTCTTCAACTCGTCGCAGAACGTCATCGCGCGACAGTTCCAGGTGCAGTCTCTCGCGCAGACGGCCGGCACCGACCAGGGGTCGGGCGGTGTCCGGGTCGGCCTGACGAAGGCAGGTCTCGAGGTGAGCCGGCACTACTACTTCATGGGAGTCGGTCCGGGCAACGCCGAGCCGCTCATCGGCGCGCTGCCGTCGCCGCCGGCCCAGTTTTCCAACCTGCACGACTGGTGGCTCGAGGTCCTGGTCGACGGCGGGTTGCCGGCGCTCTTCCTCTACGTGCTGCTGTTCGTGGGGATGCTGGTCACCTGCGCCCGGGTGGCGCGGGCGAGCCACGGGCCGGGCGGCGACCCGTTCCTTGCCGTCGTCGCCGCCGGCGTTGGCCTCTCGCTCGTCGGCTTCATCATCGGCAGCGTCGGACCCAGCACCGCCATCGGCTTTGCGCCCCTGTGGATCCTGTTCGGCCTGGCGTTCGCCGTCGCTCGCCGCGGCCACGACCGCGCCCTCGCCGCGCCCTCGAGCGTCGGCCGCAGCGACGTGACGACGTGACGACATGAGGGTGCTCGTCGTCTCGCACCTGTACCCGGCGCCCGGGCACGAACGCCACCTGTTCGTGCACGAGCAGATGCGCGAGCTCGCGCGAGCCGGCGTCGAAGTCCACGTGCTCTCGCCGATCGGTTTCGCGCCGCGACCGCTCTGGCGCTTTTCGGCGCGCCTGCAACGGCGCGGCCACACGCCCCGCCGGTCGGTGCGAGACGGCGTCACGATCGACTACCCCCGCGTACTCGCCCCTCCGCGCCGCGCCCTTTTCGACCGCCTCGGCGTGCTGTTCAGCCTGACCCTCCGCCGCCTCGTACCCGACCTGCGCGCCCGCCACTTCGACCTGGTGCATGCCCACCAGGCGCATGCCCGACGGCGCGGCGGCAAGGCACCTCGCGGCCGCGCTCGGCGTACCGTATGTGGTCACAGTGCACGGCGCGGACGTGTATCAGCATCTGCGCCAGGGCGGACGCGTGGCCGCCGCCACCCGCACCGTGCTCGCCGGCGCCCGGGCCGTGACGGCCATCTCCAGCTCCGTGGCCAGGCTCCTGGCACCGCACGTCGCGCCGGACCGCCTGTTCGTCGTACCCAACGGCACGCTCGGCCTTGCCCCGGTGCCGGCGGCCGACCTCGCCCCCGGCTCGCCCGTCCTGCTCACGGTCGGCTACCTCATCGCGCGGAAGGGTCACGCCACCGTGCTCGAGGCGCTCGCCCTCGTCTCGGCCGCCGCGGTCGACGGCGCCGGCGGCGAGCGCCGTCGACGGGCGCACTGGGCGGTCGCCGGCGACGGGCCGCTACGCGGCGAGCTCGCCGCCGACGCGCGGCGCCTGGGCCTGGCCGACCGCGTCCACTTTCTCGGGCGCCTGCCGCACGACGAGGTGCTTGCCATGATGGCGCGGGCCGACCTCTTCGTCCTGCCGAGCTGGGACGAGGCGTTCGGCCTCGTCTACACAGAGGCGATGGCCCAGGGCACCCCGGTCGTCGCCTGTCGCGGCGAGGGGGCCGCGGACTTCGTGGAGGATGGAGTGAGTGGCTTCCTGGTCCCGGCCGCGCGATCCGGCCGCCCTGGCGCAGGTCATAGGCCGCGTGCTCGACGACCCCGACGCCGCCCTTCGCATGGGCGAAGCCGGCCGCGCCGCTGTGACCGATCTGACCTGGGCCCGCAACGCCGCCCGCCAGATCGAGATCTACGAGGCGGCGGTGGGGGGCGGCGGCTACGCCGCCGCCCCCCACCGCCGCCTCGCCACCCCGAAGACCACCGGGACATGAGGCTGACGCGCATCCTGGCTCTGGCTCGCACCACGCCGCCGGCGGTAGTCCTGCAGTCCTCGTATGCCAACGGCCTCGGCATCATCCGCGGGCTCGGCAGCATGGGCGTCCCGGTCATCGCCCTCGACACCGACGCCCGCGCACTGGGCTTTCGTTCCCGCTATGCCGCCGGCATGCGTCTGCCCCGACCCGCGCCGCGACGAAGAGGCCTTCCTCGTCTTCCTCGAGGGGCTGGGCCGCCGGCTCCCGCAACGCGGCGTGCGTGTTTCCGACCCACGACGAGTACATCTGGGCCGTGGCCCGCAACGCCGCACGGCTGGAGCCCTGGTACTGCGATCCCCTTCTCGCGCTGGGACGCCATGCGGCGTCTGGACGACAAGGAGGAGCAGTTGCGCGCCGCGTGGCGGGTCGACGTCGACACCCCCCGCACCGAGTTCGTGCGCTCGGCGGCCGACCTCGCCGGCGCCGCGGCCGACTTGGCGTTCCCGGCCATCTTCAAGCCGGTCGAGTCGCTGGCTTTCAAGAGCGCTTCGCCAGGCCGGTGCTGCGGATCGAGACGCGCGCCGAGCTCGAACAGGTCTACGAGCGCGTGAACGACTGCGGCACGCTCATGCTCCAGGAGATCGTGCCCGGCGGCGACGACGAGCTCTGGAGCGTCGGCTCGTACCTGGACGCGCGCAGCGAGCCGCTCGCCGTCTTCACGGGTCGCAAGCTGCGCCAGCACCCCCGCCAGTTCGGCACGGCGCGCTTCGCCGAGAGCGCCTGGATGCCCGAGCTCGCCGACGCCGGCGTCCGCCTGCTCAAGGAGCTCGGCTTTCACGGCGTGTCGCAGGTCGAGTTCAAGCGGGACCCCCGCGACGGGCGTTTCCGGCTGATGGAGGTCAATGCCCGGCACTGGCTGTGGCATTCGCTCTCAACGGCCTGCGGCGTGAACCTCTCGCTCGCCGCCTACCGCGACGCGATCGGCCGGCCGTTCACGGCGCCACGCCAAAGCGACGGGCGCAAGTGGATCATGTCGTCGAGGGACCTGCCCGACACGCTGCGCGAGACGCTGCGGCACGAGACTTCGCCTGTCGAGTGGCTGCGGTCTTTGCCGGGCACGAGGGTCGACGGGCTGTACTCCCTGACCGACCCCTGGCCCGGCGCGGTCGCCAACTGCAGGCTGGCGAGGCTCGCTTGGACCCGGCGGGGCGGGCGCGGCGCACGCCCCGCCGGACCGCTCAAGGTCGAGTTGTGACCGAAGCCTCCGGCGACTCACCGGTCGGCGGCGCGCCGCGCCCCGTCGTCACAGTGGGCATCGACGCTCCTGCGGCACTGGCCCGCAAGGGCGCCTGGGTGCTCACGACCCTTCTGGCCGGCTGTGGCGCCCGAGCCGAGATTCTGTTCGACTGCGGCCCCGACGATGCCCGAGCGGCCTCATGCGCACTTGCCTACGCCACCCGGCCCCTCCCCGGCGTGCCCACCCTGCCCGTCTCGCCCGAGGCGCTCGAGCTGATCGCCGCCCGGCGACCGCTCCCGGGCGGTTCGTTCGTTGCCATCGACTCCGGAGACGCCGGCCCGATCGATGCCACCGGCCGCGCCGTCGGCCCCGGCCCGACCGCCGCCACCGGCCGCGCCACCGCTGCAGACCCGACCGCCACCGGCCTCGTCGGAGCCTTCCCGGTCGGGCCCGGCGGCGACGGTCCAGATGCAGCCTGGTTCGCCGTGCCGTTCGACCTCGTCGCTTCGGCCTTCGTCCTGCTGGCCGCCTGGGACGAGCTCACCTCGCCCGTGCGCGACGCTCACGGCCGCTTTCCCTATGCCGCCAGCACCTTCGCGGCCGAGCCGCTGCTCGACATCGGGCGGCCCCTCGTCGACCGGTATGCCGACATCGTGCGCGGCCTGGTCGACGCGCGCCTGCCCGCCCTGGGCCGGCGGCCGCTCGAGCCGCCGCGGTGGGGCGCGGGCGAGCGCTTCGCGCTCGCCCTGACCCACGACGTCGACGACCTCAGACGCTGGATACTCCGTGGCCTGCTCGCCGGGGGCAGCGACCTCGCCGCGGCGGCCCGCGCCGGCCGACTCCCCCGCGGGCAAGAGGTCCGCGGCCACCTCGCCCGGCTCGGCTTGGCTCGCGAAGGGCTCTACGGCACCGACCCCTACCGGACCATCCGGACGCTGCTCGAGGGCGAAGAGCGGCGTGGCGCCGACTCCACGTTCTTCGTGCTCCCCGGTCACAGCCACCCCAACGACGGCCTGCAGCCCGAGGTCTACCGACGCCGCGTGCCGCCGCTGCTGGCCCTGCTCGCCACGCGTGAGCGCGAGATCGGCCTGCACGGCAACCATCGCGACGCCCACGACCCGACGGCCCTGCGGGCCGACCGCGCCTCGCTTGCCGACCGGGCGAGGGTCGGGGTCGCCGGTGTGCGCTATCACTACCTCAAGTGTCTCTACCACGACACGCTGCCGATGTTGGACGACGCCGGATTTGGCTACGACACGAGCCTCGCCTTCGCCGAGCACGAAGGCTGGCGCTGCGGTTTCTCGCAGCCGTTCCACCCCTACGACGTGGCGCGCGAGCGGCAGCTCGACCTGGTCGAGCTGCCGCTCGCGCTCATGGACTCGACCCTGCAGGACCCGAAGTACCGCGGCCTCTCGCTGCCCGAGGCGCGCGAGGCGACCCTGGCGATAGCCCGGCGGCTGCGCGAGACCGGCGGCGGCTCGGCCGTGCTGTGGCACCATAATCGCTTTCATCCGCAGGCCGGTCACGGCTACGGCGACATCTACTGGGATCTGCTCGACTGGGCGCGGGAAGGCGGCGGCGCGCTGCTGCCGGCCGGCGAGCTGGTGCGGCGCTGGCGGACGCGGGCCGGAGAGACCGTGGCATGAAGCCGTCTGATAGACTGCGGGGCGCATGAATACCGATCAGTTCCGCAACGTCCTGGTCCTCGCGCCGCACACCGACGACGGCGAGTTCGGCTGCGGCGGCACCATGGCCCGCCTGATCGAGGGCGGCGCCCACGTCACCTACGCCGCCTTCAGCACGGCGGCGCGCTCGGTGCCGCCCGACTTTCCCCGCGACATCCTGAAGACCGAGGTCCGCCAGGCCACGCAGATCCTGGGCATCGACGAGGCGCACCTGCTGGTCTACGACTTCGAGGTGCGCACGTTCCCGACCGTCCGTCAGGACATCCTCGAGGAGCTCATCGTGCTGCAGCAGCGGCTCCAGCCCGACTGCGTCTTCATGCCCGCGCTGATCGACCTGCACCAAGACCACCAGACGATCGCCCAGGAGGGTCTGCGAGCCTTCAAGCGCACCACTGTGCTGGCCTACGAGATCCCCTGGAACAACCTCAATTTCATGCACCAGGCCTACGTGCGACTCGACGAACGTCACGTGCAGAAGAAGGTCGACGCCCTCGCCTGCTACAAAAGCCAGCAGCACCGCAACTACGTCCGCGAGGACTACATCCGCAACGTCGCCTTCACCCGCGCGATCGACGTCGGCTGCGACTACGCCGAGGTCTTCGAGGTCTACCGCTGGATCATCTAGCGCCGCCCCGGCGCCGACCGGCCCGAACGGGAGGCCCGTGCCACTGAGACCGCTGAAGCTCGTCCTCACCGCGACCGGTTGCCCGGGCGCCGCCACGCTGATCGGCCGGCTGAAGGCCGTCGAAGAGCGCGAGATCACAGTCTTCGGCGTCGACGCGCGGGCCGACGCCATCGGCCGGTTCCTGTGCGACGGCTTCGAGACCGTGCCCTCCGGCGGCGCACCCGGCTACATCCCGGCTCTGCTGCGCATCGTCGAGCGTGAGCGTCCCGACGTCGTGTTCGTGCAGTCGAGTCACGAGGTGGCCGCCGTCGCCGCCCACCGCGACGAGTTCGAGCGGCGCGGCGCAAGGGCGCTGGTGGCCGGCCCCCAGGCGATCGCCCTGTGCAACGACAAGGCCGCCATGCACCGGGCGCTGCGCGACGCGCCGGTGCCGCAACCGACGCTGCTGCTGCCCGACAGCCTCGAGGCGTTTATCGCCGGCGCCCACGAGCTCGGCTACCCGGGCCGGCCGGTCTGCTTCAAGCCGCGGGTGAGCAAGGGCTCACGTGGCTTTCGCATACTCTCGGCCGGCATCGACAAGGTGCACGTCCTGCTGCACGAGCGGCCCAGCAACCTCTACATGACCCTCGACGAGTTCGCCGCCCTGTTCGCCGACGTCACGCCGTTTCCGGCCCTGATGCTGATGGAGTACGTGGAGGGCATCGAGTTCACCGTCGACGCGCTGATCGACCAGGGCGAGATCGTGCTCGCCCAGGTCAAGACACGTGAGGCCGTCGACACCGGCCTGGCGATGGCCTTCAGGACGGTCGAGCGACCCGACCTGATCGATGTCTCGCGCCACGTCTGCCGTACGCTCGGGCTCGACTGGTTCGTGAACATCCAGTTCAGGGGTGACCGCCTGCTCGAGGTCAACCCGCGCGTCTCGACCTTTGTCTACCAGGACGACTTCGTCCTGCCGTACCTGGGCATCAAATACGCCCTCGGAGAGCTCAGCCCGACCGACGTGCGCGCCGCTCAGGCGCGCGTGCGGCCCTCGAGACGCACGGTGCGCTACTACGACCAGGTCTTCTGGGACGTCTGATCGGCTGCGGCGCGCGCGGTCTGCGTAACCTGTAGCGCCACGGCGCGCGCGGCCTGCGGTACCTGCAGCCGCCGCGGTGCGCAGCGACGTGCGCTACGTGTGAACGACCCGTGCGGGCACGCCGACGACGGTCGCGCCGGCGGGGACGTCCTCGGTGACCACCGCCCCTGCCCCGACCGACGCCCAGGCGCCGACCTCGAGGCCCTGCAGGATGACCGCTCCGGCGCCCATGAAGACCCCCTCGCGCAGCGTCACGTTGCCCGACACGTGACAGCCGGGCATGAGCGACACGTAGTCCTCGAGCACGCAGTCGTGGGTGACGGTGCAGTGCAGGTGCAGCATGACGTGCCGGCCCAGGGTGAGGTCGGTGGTGAAGCTCGACCCCTCGAGCACGACGCAGCCGGCGCCGATGCGCACCCGGTCGGGGTCGAACTCGACGCCGGGGTGCAGGAGCGTCGCCCACGACGATACCTCGGCGGCGCGCGCCTCGACTTCGGCGCGCCGGCCCTGCGGATACCCGATGCCTGACACCCCGACGGGCTTGCCCGCCGCCGGGGAGAGGGCGTCGACCACGGGGATGCCGTCGAGCTCGCGGCCCAGCAGGTCGCCGTCGCGCCCCAGGAAGGCGAGGACCCGCCAGTCGTCGGCCCCCGCCCGCGAGATGGTCCTGACGAGCGCGAGCACTTCGCGCGCAAAGCCGCCCGCGCCGACGATGACAAGCTCGCGGCACGCCGGCGGAGGGGCCGGCTGTCGAATCCCGATCACGCCGGCGAGTAAACCACGCCCCGCCCACGCAGTCCAGGCGCCCCCGCGATCTGCCTCCCTGGCCGCGCACCGCCGCGCCGGGGCAGGCCGGGCACTGGTATCATCAGCGTCGTGAACCAGAAGCCGCGCGTCCTTCACGTATCTGTCGTACACCGCGCCGACGATCCCCGCATCTTCGAACGGGAGTGCCGCGCGCTCGCCGATCACGGCTACGACGTGAGCTACCTCTGCCCCGGCGCACCTCACGAGGAGCGTCGCGACGGCGTGTTGCTGCTGTCGTTGCCGGTGAGACCGCGGGCGCAGCGGGTGCGTCTGTGGCCCGACATCGTGGGCGCCGTGCGACGCGCGGCTCCTGCCGTCGTGCATGTCCACGATCCCGAGCTGCTCGCGCTGGCGCCTCTCCTGCGCGGCCTCGGCCCGCGCGTCGTCTACGACATGCACGAGTACGTGGCCCAGGCGGTCCGCGCCAAGTACTACATCCCCGCAGCCGTGCGTCCGCTCGCCGCCCGGGTCGTGGGCGCCGCCGAACGGACCCTCACCGCCCGCGTCGACGGCGTCGCCGCCGTCGTCTCGCGGCAGTTCGACGCGTTGGGCGACCGCCCCGCGCAACGCGTCCTGCTGCCCAATTACCCGCGCTTCTCGCGCTTTGCCGAACCCCACGCCGTGCCGGAGCTCGCCGCCGATCCGCGTCTCAAGCTGATCCACATAGGCACCCTGTCGCGCGGCCGCGGCGTGTCGATGATGCTCGACGCGATGCGCGTGGCCGGCGACGGCTGCGTGCTCTATCTGGGCGGAGTCTTTCCGGACCCGAGCTACGAGGCCGAGGTGCGGTCCGCGCTCGGCGGCCAGCTCGGCTCGCGCGTGCGCCTGCTCGGCCGCATTCCACCGGCCCGGCTGCCCGACCACCTCGCCGCGGCCGACGTCGTCTGGATCGCCGGTACCGGTACCGCCCAGTACCTGCTGCCGGCCAACTCGACAAAGCTCTTCGAGGGCATGGCCGCCGGCCTCGCCGTGCTGACCTCTGACCTTCCCGGGCGCGGTGACGTGGTGCGGGCCGTGCGCTGCGGCGTAGCCGTGCCCCCGACTCTCGAGGGCCACGCCGCGGGGGTGCTCGAGCTGCTCGCCCATCGCGACCGGCTCGCCGAGCTCGGCGCGCGCGCGCGCCAAGCCGTCATCGAACGCCTCTCCTGGGAGGCGATCGAAGAAGATCTCCTCGAGTTCTACGAGCGGGTGCGCAGCGGGTGCGTCGGCACGCCGGCAGAGGCGGAGGCGGCGGAGGAGTTGTGAGGGTCCTCTATTTCCATCAGTACTTCGCGACCCGGGACAGCGCGACGGCGACGCGCTCGTATGAGCTGGCGCGACGGCTTGTCGAGGCCGGGCATGTCGTGACCGTCGTGACGAGCGGCGCGAACCTGGCCGACGGCGGCTCGATGGTGTCGCAGGCGCCGCGCCGCAGCACCGCGCGATTCGTCAGCCGCCGCACGGTCGACGGCATCGACCTCGTGATCTTCCGCGTGCCGTATTCGAACTACCTGTCGTACACCCGCCGCCTGGGGGCGTTTGTCGCATTCACGCTGGCGGCGTCCGTCGCCGGAGCTGCCCTGCCCGCGCCAGACGTCGTGTTCGCCACCTCAACGCCGCTCACGATCGCCATACCCGGCATGATCGCCCAGCGTCTCAAGAAGGCGCCCCTCGTGTTCGAGATCCGCGATCTGTGGCCCGCCGCCCCCATCGCTCTGGGCGCGCTGCGCAACCCCCTCCTGATCGCCTCGGCGGAGTGGCTCGAACGCCTGATCTACGATCGCGCCGAGCAGGTCGTCGTCCTGAGCGAGGGCGCGCGCGACGCCCTGCGCGCCGGCGGCGTACCCGCCGAGAAGCTGGTCTTCGTGCCCAACGCCAGCGACCTCGACCTCTTTCGCCCCGGCAACGTCGACGACGGCTTCCGCCGCGAGAACGGTCTCGAAGGCAAGTTCCTCGGCCTCTACACCGGCGCCATGGGACGCGCCAACGGCCTCGACCAGTTCGTCGACGCGGCCGCCGCGCTCGCCCACGCGGGCCGCGACGACATCGCCCTGGTCGCCATCGGCGACGGCAGCGAGCGGCCGCGGCTCGAGGCGCGGGTGCGCGAGCTCGGCCTGCGCAACGTGTGCTTCCTGCCCCCGGTGCCCAAGCATCGTCTGGCCGCCATCGTGGGCGCCGCCGACGCCGCCTTGACGCTCTTTGCGCCCGACCCCGCCCTCGAAGCCAACTCGCCCAACAAGTTCTTCGACTCGCTGGCTGCCGGCAAGCCCGCCATCGTCAACCTCAACGGCTGGCTGCGGCGCCTCGTCGAGACCGACAGGGCGGGCCTGTACGTGCCGGCCGGCGACGGTCCCGCCCTGGCCGCCGCCCTCGGGGCGCTCGCCGACGAGCCCGCGGCGGCGGCCCGCATGGGCGCCAACGCGCGTCGCCTGGCGGAACGCGAGTTCGACCGCGACGTCATGGCGAGGCGGCTGCGGGCGACCCTCGAGGCCGCCGCCGACCGCGGCGCGCGGTCGAGAACGACGGCCCCCACGAACGGCTTCTACCGACGCCGCGGCAAGCGGCTCCTCGACCTCGCCGTGGCCGTCCCGGCCACCGCGGCGGCGGCGCCGCTGCTCGCCGGGCTGGCGCTCGTGGTGCGCGCCACGAGCGGCAGTCCGGTGCTGTTCGTCCAGGACCGTGTCGGTCTCGACGGCAGCCCGTTCGGCATCTACAAGTTCCGCTCGATGATCCCCGACGCCTGGAAGTACGGCGGCTACTACCTGGCCGACGAGGACCCGCGCATCACGTGGTGTGGCCGCTGGATGCGCGCCTTGAGCTTCGACGAGCTGCCCAACCTTCTGAACGTCGTGAAGGGCGACATGAGCCTCGTGGGGCCGCGTCCCAACCTGCCTTTCATCGTCGACCAGTACCGTAACCGCTACGGCACCATCCTGACGGTCAAGCCGGGCATCACCGGACTTCCCGCCGTGAGCGGCCGCAACAAGCTGCGCCGCTCGCAGATGATCGAGCTCGACGAGCTCTACGTGCGGACCCTCAGCCTGCGCGAGGACCTGCGGATCCTGCTCAAGACCATCCCCATCGTGCTTCTGCGCCATGGCTCGAGCAACGATGTGAGCGAAGAATTCATCGAGGACATCTGAGCGTGCTCGCCTTTGTCGGGGTTGCCGCGCCGCCGCCATGTTCGGATAGACTCCGAGCGTGACCTTCAGCCAACCCGCAGCACTCGGCGGCAGCCCCGCCTTTCCCGATGGCCTGCGCCTCCTGCGGCCGACGCTGCCTTCTCCGGCCAAAGTCGTGCCGGGCATCGAGGCCGCCTTCGGCAGCGGCGCCCTGACCAAGGGCCGGGCCGCGCGCGATTACGAGCGGCGGCTCGCCGAGCATCTCGGCGTGGCCCACGTCGTGGCGGTGTCGTCGTGCACGGCGGGTCTCATGCTGGTCTTTCAGGCGATCGCCGAGGGCAGCGGCGTACGCCCGGTCCCGACCGCCGGACCCAGCGCCACGACCCAGGTGGCCCGACCGCGGGCGCTGATGCCGAGCTTCACCTTCATGGCGACGGCCATGGCCGCCGTCTGGGCGGGCCTCGAGCCGGTCTTCTGCGACATCGATCCCGACACCTGGAACCTGTCGCCGGCGAGTGTCGAAGCGACGCTCGCCGACCCGCGGCGCGGCTTTGGCGCGGCGCTCGTCGTGCCCGTGCACATCTTCGGCGCGGCGGCCGACACGGCCGCCTTCGAGCGCCTCGGACGCGCCCACGGCATCCCGATCGTCTACGACGCGGCGCACGGGTTCGGCGCCCTGCACGACGGCCGTGCCGTGGGCCGCGAAGGCTACGCCCAGTGTTTCAGCACGTCGCCCACCAAGCTGCTCATCACGGCCGAGGGCGGTGTCGTCGCGACCGGCGACGAGGCGCTCGCCGAGCGCCTCGTCGCCGGTCGCGACTACGGCAACCCCGGCGACTACGACGGGCGCTTCTGCGGCTTGAACGCGCGGCTTTCCGAGCTGCATGCCTACCTTGGGCTGGCGAGCCTCGAGCTGCTCGAAGCCGAAGCGGTCCGGCGCAACGAGCTCGCGGCCGAGTATCGTGAGCTGCTCTCGGAGACACCGGGCCTCTCGTTCCAGGTCGTCGCGACGGGAGATCGCTCGTCGTACAAGGACTTCTCGGTACGCGTCGGCGCCGCCTTCGGCCTGACGCGCGACGAGCTCGCCGCGGCCCTGCGAGCCGAGGGCATCGACACGCGCGCCTACTACGTCCCGCCGGTCCACCGCATGCAGGCCTTCGCGGCCTTCACCGACGCCTGCGAGCCGCTGCTGCCCGAGACGGTCGCGCTCTGCGACCAGGTCCTCACGCTGCCCTGCTACGGCGCCATGACGGGTCGCGATGTCGCCGCGGTCGCCGCGTGCGTCACCGCCGTCCACGAACACGCCGCCGCCGTTCGCGCCCGGCTCGGCCGATAGGGTATCCTAGTGCCCATGTCCCAACCTGACGATTTCGACGTCGACCTCGGCGCCTACTTTCAGGCCGTAGCGCGGCTCTGGTGGCTCGTCGTGCTGCTCGCCGTGGTCGGCGCGCTCGCCGGCTATGGCATCGCCAAGGTCGCCACGCGCACCTACTCGGCGACCGCCACGGTATACCTGGGCCAGCCGACCGACGCCAACGGCAACGCGGTCAACAGCGTGCCCTCCAACCCCCGCGCCGCCGAGCAGATCGCTTCGGGCAGCGCCGTCCTCTCCCAGGTCGTCGGCCAGCTGCACGGCGAGATCAAGCTGGGTGCGCTGCGACGCGGCCTCACGGTCACCGTGCCGGCTTCGGCCATCAAGAGCACGACCACTCCGAGCAACATCGTCTCGGTCATCGTCGTCTCACGCTCACGCAAGAAGGCGGCCGACGCCGCCAACGCGGTGGCGCAGCTTCTGGTCTCGCGGCTGGGCGCCTACCCCGACGCCAAGATCGCCCTGTTCGAACAGCAGATCGCCGCCACACAGGCGCAGCTCGCCGCCACCAGCGCGCGCCTGGCCGCGGCCCAGCGGCAGCTCGCCGCGAGCGGCGGCGCGGCGGCTCCCACGTATCTGGCCATCGTCCAGTCGGCCTCGACTGAGCAGCAGGCCCTGCAGACGACGCTGCAGGCCGACAAGCTGTCGCTGCTCGTGGCGCGCAACGTCGAGTCGCCCTCCGTGGTCAGCGCCGCCGTCGCCTCGGGTTCCGCCAAGAACGCGCCGCCCACCAGGACCAGCGCGGCCGGCGGCTTTGTGGCCGGCATCGTGGTAGCGCTCGTCATAGCGGCGTTCACCATGCGCCGCCGCCCCAGGCCCGAGCCCGCCGCGGCCTAGAGCCGGTAGGCCTCGGGACGCCGGTGCGCAAGCACCGGCAACATGACCCGCGCGCGTTCGACGGCCTCGAGGTCGAGGTCGGCGTCGCAGACTCCCACCCCGTCGGGCGCCACCGAAAGGACGGTGCCCCACGGATCGACGATCATGCTCCGTCCGTGGCACCAGCGGTCGTCGCCGTGCATCCCCCACTGCGCCGCCGCCACCACGAAGCAGCCGTTCTCGATCGCCCGTGCCCGCAGCAACACCTCCCAGTGGTCGCGACCGGTGGCCTCGGTGAAGGCCGCCGGCACGAGCAGGAGCCGGGCGCCGCGCAGGGCCAGCGAACGGTAGAGCTCGGGAAACCGCAGGTCGTAGCACACGGTGAGGCCCACGGTGAGGCCGTCGACGTCGGCGGTCACGAGCTCGGCGCCCGGGTCGAGGTCGTCGGACTCGCGATACACCTTGGCCCCGGCCACCGCGTCGAAGAGGTGGATCTTGCGGTAGACGGCGGTCGGAGTCCCACGCGGATCGAACAGCACGCTGGTGTTGGCATACCGGCCGGGCCGGGCGGTGCGCTCGTAGATGGAGCCGGCCAGCACGTACACGCCGAGTTCGGCGGCCAGGCCGGCGAGCACGGTGTTGGCGGGACCGTCGATACTTTCGGCGACGGTCCCGAGAGCGGCGTGACCGCCCTTGTAGGTCCAGGTCTCGGGCAGCACGACGAGGCGCGCCCCGGCAGCGGCGGCGCGGCGGACCAGCGTGACGGCCGCCGCGACGTTGGCCGCCTTGTCGGCGCCCGAGTTCAGCTGCACACAGGCGACCTTCACGGCGACACCACCCTCGGCCGGCAGGCGACGAGCGTCAGGATCTCGTAGGCGGCGGTGGCCGCCAGCGCCGCGGTGATCTGGCCGGGGTCGCGCTGGGGCACCACACCGATCACGTCGGCGGCGGCGATGTCGAGCCCGCGGCAGGCTCGCAGCAGGGCCAGCGCCTGAGCCGACGTGGGTCCGCCGCACGCGGGCCGGCTGGTGCCCGGCGCGAAGGCCGGATCGACGAAGTGCAGGTCGAACGACAGGAAGGCTCGGCCCTGGGCATTCTCGAGAGCCTGGCTGACCACGCCGGTGCCGAGCTGGGCGAGATCGTCCCAGGGGACGATCGTCAGGCCGAGCTCACGCGCCTCGTCGTAGCCGCCCGCACTGGAGAGGCCGCCGCGCATGCCCATGACCGTCGAGCGGCGCGGGTCGATCAGGCCCTCCTCGGCGGCGCGGACCACCGTGGACCGCGAAGGTCGCTCGCTCACGCCCGCATCGCCGTCGATGTGCGCGTCGAACGACAGCAGAGCGAGCGGGCCGTGCACGGCCGCCGCGGCCCGCAGCTCGGCCAACAGGACGACAGAGTCGCCGCCCAGCCCCAGCGGCGTCACGCCGCCCTCGAGCCACGGCGCGAGAGCCGCCTGCACGGCATCGAGCGACGCCGGGTCGGCGCCGGCAACGACCGATGCGTCGCCCGCATCGACGACGGATATTTCCTTGAAGGGCGCCACCCGCTGGCTTGGGTTGTAGGCCGTCCGCAGGGCAAGCGAGCTCTCGCGCACGGCGCGTGGCCCCAGGCCGGCGCCCATCCCAGGCGCGCCCACCCCAGGCACCGCGCCGTCGAGCGGCAGCCCGACCACCGCGACATCGACGCCGCCCGGCTCCGCGACGAGCGGCAGCCGCAGGAACGTCGCGCCATCGGCCGGACCGGTCGCGGCGGAAGCATCGGGGGGGCCGTATCGCTGCATGTCCATCCCCTTTGTCGAATGACCTTTGCGGATTATGACCGACCGATGGCGCAGGGAGTAGGTCCATCGCAGCCGCGGTGCTTGACCGTCGTGGTATGATGCCCAGCACGATGAGCAACGTCGCCACCATGAGCGCCTGGCTCTGGCGCGCCTAGCGCGCCTCTTCTGACATCCCCCGCGGGCGCAAGTCCGCCACTCCCTGATCCCGCCGCAGTCTCGGCGTGCCCGCACGGCACCGCGCGGTGGCGGTAGTGCGTCCTGTCAGACCGGCCGACGA
>CAWJRV010000003.1:0-11659 GCA_963845355.1 uncultured Actinomycetes bacterium | reverse complement strand
AGCGACTGAGGCGGGCGGCCTCGCCTGCCGCAGCGCCGACCGCCTCGCCGGCCGCAGCGCTGCCCGCCTCGCAGGCCACAGCGCTGCCCGCCTCGCAGGCCGCCGCCGGTCGCAGCGGCACCGCCGCCACCTCCGCTTGCTATACTTTGGCGGCTCGACGAGCGGAAAGCGCGAGCGTGGACGAAAGCGATGACCATCATGCGGACACTGACTCTCGGCGATCGCGGCAAAGAAGTCTCCGATGTGCAGAAGCGGCTGCACGCGCTCGGCTACGAGCTCGGCAACGAAGGCCTCGATGGCTTTCTCGGAGCGCGCAGCCAGCTCGCCCTCAGGGCCTTTCAACAGGAGCGCGGGCTGCTCGTCGACGGCGTCCTGGGGCCCAACACCTGGCGTGAGCTGGTCGAGGCCGGCTACGGCCTCGGCGAGCGTCTGCTGTACCTGCGCATGCCGACCTTCCGCGGCGACGACGTGCTGGCGCTGCAGGTCAAGCTCAACCTTCTGGGCTTCAACGCCGGCCCCGAGCGCGGCATCTTCGACACCGCCCTCGAGCGCGCACTGATCGACTTTCAGCGCAACGCCGGTCTGCCGTCCGACGGCATCGTCGGCGACGACACGCTGCGCAAGCTCGACGCCCTGCGCAAGGCCGAGTCCGGTCGCGAGGGCAAGAAGATCCCCGACCGCAACGAGGGCTTCGTGGCCGAGACGGCCCTCGCCGGCATGGTGGTGGCCATCGACCCCGGCCACGGCGGCCAGGACTCCGGGGTGGTCTCGCCCTCGGGCCGCAAGGAGAAGGACCTGACGCTCGCCTGCGGCCTGCGGCTGGCCGAGCTGCTGCGGGCCGAGGGCTGCCGCGTGGTCATGACCCGCGATAGCGACCAGACGGTGCCGCTCTACGTGCGCACCGACGCCGCCGAGACGGCCGCCGCCGACTACGTCGTCTCGCTCCATTTCAACGGCAACGAGAACCCCGCGGCGGCCGGCGCCGTCACCTACTACTTTCAGCGCGGCCATTACTACTCCGAACGCGGGGCGCGTCTCGCCGACTACATCGGCGCCGAGGTCGGCCGCCTGAGCGCCGCCGGGTTCGTCCGCAGCGTGGGGCGCAACTTCGCCGTGCTGCGCGAGCCGACGGGCATTTCGGTGATGGTCGAGCCGCTTTTCATGACGAACCCCGCCGACGACGCCTCGGCGGGCCGCGCCGACTACGTCGAGCGGCTGGCGGGCGCCGTCGTCACGGGCCTCACGCGCTACCTCGCGCGGGCCTGAGGTCACGGCGAACGACGTCCCCGCGACCGTGACCGGACCCGTCCCCGACCCCACGCCGAAGCCGGTCCTCCCGACGGCTTTCACCGCCACGCAGCGCCAGCGCCTGCACGAACTGGGCGCGCGCGCCGGTGCGGCCGACGAGACCTTCGCCGACGCGGCGACCCGCGACGAGGCCTTCCGCAGGCTCGAGGTCGAGCTCGTCGGAGCCGGCCGGGCAGCGCTCGAAGCGCTGCGGGCGGGCGCGCGAGTACCGGCGCTGCGGCGCCTCGAGGAGTCGCTGCGGGCGGCGCTCGCCGAGGGCGGCCTGGTCGAAGTCGTGACGCCGGCCGTCATCAGCGGCGATGCCCTGCGCAAGATGGGCGTCGAGCCCGGCAGCGAGCTCGCCGAGCAGGTCTTCCGACTCGACGCCGACCGCTGCCTGCGGCCCATGCTGGCGCCCAACCTGTACACCGTGATGCGGCGCCTGGCGCGCGTCTGGAAGCAGCCCTTCGCGATCTACGAGATCGGCTCGTGCTTCAGGCGCGACACGAAGGGCGCCCGGCACCTGAACGAGTTCACCATGCTGAACGTGGTCGAGCTGGGCACGCCGCTCGAGCAGCGCGACGCGCGCCTGCGACAACTGGCCACCCTGGTGCTCGCCGCGGCCGGCGTGACCGGACACGAGTTCGTGATGAAGCACTCCGAGGTCTACGGCGACGAGCTCGACGTGGTGGTGGACGGCCTCGAGGTCTGTTCCACCGCGCTGGGTCCCCACCCGTTAGACGACGCCTGGGCGATCACCGACCCCTGGGTCGGCCTGGGGTTCGGGCTGGAGCGCGTGCTGCTGGCCCGCGACGGCCTCAGCGGCATCGAGCGCGTGGGGCGCAGCCTGAACTACCTCGACGCAGTGCGACTGTAAAAGCGCGGGCGGCGGGCGGCTCGCAGAGCCGCCCGCCGCCCGCGCTTCATGCCCGAACGAAGAGCCAAAGCGCGTCGCCCATGCGACGCGTGAGTGTCGCGCTACGCCGTCGCGCCCGCCGTCACGGTCTCAGCCTCGACGTCGGCCTCGGCGACCTGCACCTTGACGAACTCGGCGTCGATCGAGAGCTTCACGTCGTCGCCGACCAGCAGGCCGCCGGCCTCGGTGACCACGTTCCAGGTGAGACCGAAGTCCTTGCGGTTGATCTTGCCGGTGACCGACAGACCGAGGCGCGTGTTGCCCCAGGGGTCGGCTACGGGGCCGGTGATCTCGCCCTTGAGCGTGACCGGGCGGGTGACGTCCTTGATCGTCAGATCGCCGGTGAGCACGTACTCACCGTCATCCTCTTCGACCTTCGTCACGACGTAGGTCATCTCAGGGTACTGCTCGGCGTCGAAGAAGTCGGGCGACTTGAGGTGCGCGTCGCGCTGCGCCTCGCGGGTGTCGACACTGGCGGTCTTCACGACGGCCGTGCCGGTCGTGCGCGTGAGGTCGGCCTCATCGATGTCCGCCTCGATGGCGAACTCGCCAAAGCGCCCCTTCACCGTCGAGATGACCATATGCCGTACGGCGAACTCGAAGCTGGTGTGCTGTGGGTCTGTGGTCCAGGACATCGTCATGCTCCTTTTCAGACTTCGGATGGTGCGCGGCCCGTCGTTTTCGTCTGGCCTCGCGCCGATTAGTTGGCTGGCCACATTATCGACAGGAATGTGGTTAGCCAAACATTTCTCCGGCAATGTGGGTAGACTCTCGAGCGATGACTGAGAGCAGACAAAGCCGCGCCGACAGTCCGGGCAGCACCGACGGCCCGGACCGCGCGAAGGTCCAGGACCGCGCAGAGGGCGTCGTGACCAGCCGCGGCGCAGGCCGCGCCGGCCCGTCCGCGATCGATGCCGTCTGCGACCACTGGCCCCGGCCGTCCGGCGTCGCCGAGCAGACGGGTCCGGTCGTACACGCCGTGTTCCGGCTTTCGCGACTCCACAGGATGATGGTCGGCGGCGCGCTGCGCGAGCTCGGACTCGCCCCGGGCCAGGAGCTCCTGCTCATGCAGCTCTGGGACCGCGACGGTTGTTCGCAGACCGACCTGGTCGCCCGGCTCGGGCTAGACCCCTCCACGGTCACCAAGATGCTTCAGCGCCTCGAGCGCGACGGCTGGGTGTGCCGCGCGCCCTCCGGCGACGACGGTCGGGTGACGATCGTCAGCCTCACCGTCGCCGGCCGGGGCCTGCAGCGCCACGTGATGAGCCTCTGGAGCGCCGTCGAGCGTGAGACCGTCAGGTCGCTCTCGAACAGCGAACGCCGAACCTTGCTCGAACTGCTCACACGGGTGGAAGAGTCGCTGCACGCCGAGAGCGCGGAACACGCCGTGGAGCCGTGCGGACCGGCCGCCGCCGGCCCTGAGGCGCAGCCGACCGATCTCTGCGACTGACGAACCGTTCTTCGCGGGGTCGGCGGCTACGGCGAGGCCGGGAGCGCGTCCCGAGCCCCCCGGGGCCGCCGCAGGCGGGCTCGCGGGCAGCGGCCGGAAAAGCAAAAGGGGGCGGCCCGTGGCTTGCGCCGCGGACCGCCCCCCGAGACTCGTCTGTCGGCGCCCGCTTCGCGCCGCTTGCGAGGGCGCCTTACTTGCCCAGCAGGGCGTCGATCTTCTTGACGCCGTCGGAGGCGTCCTCGGCGTAGGCGTCGGCGCCGATCGAGTCGGCCCAGCGCTGCGTGCAGGGGGCGCCGCCGACGACCGTCTTGAAGGGCAGGTTCTCGGCGCGGATCGTGGCGATGACCTTCTTCTGCTCTTCCATCGTGGTGGTCAGCAGGGCGCTCATGCCGATGACGTCGGCGTTCAACTCCTTGGCGCGGGCGATGAAGGTGGCGGCCGGCACGTCGCGGCCGCAGTCGGTGACCTCGTAGCCGTGGGCCTTTAAGTAGGCGATCACGATGGCCTTGCCGATGTCGTGCACGTCGCCCTGCACGGTGCCGATCACAACCACACCCTTGGTCTCGGCCTGGCCACCCTCCAGGGCGGCGTTGCAGACCTTGGTGGCGGCGTCCATGGCCTGGGCGGCCAGCATCAGCTCGGGCAGGAAGACCTCGCCGCTTTCGAAGGCGTCGCCGACCTGGCTGATGCCGGCCACGAAACCCTCGTTGATGATCTCGCCGGGGGGGATGCCGGCCGCCAGGGCGCGGCGAGCGACGTCGTCGGCGGCGGCGGCGTCGTAGTTGACGATCGCCTCGATCGCCTCTTGGATGAGCTCGTCCTTGTTGGCCATAGCGTGCAACTCCTCCTCGAACGTCGTGCCGTCCAATCTCGCGCGGCAACCGCGTGAACTCATGCGGCCGTCTGCCGCGGTGTACCGCGGCGATAGGCCGTCTGGCATCGCGCCCAAGTATACAGGACGGCCGCACGAGGCGCGGCCGACCGCGCAGGTGCGATCGGCGCGGCCGGCGGTGCCGGGCTTGATAGACTGGCCCCATGCGATACCGCGGCGCCGTCATCCGACCACCGAGCGAAGCCTCGAGCCTGATCGTGCAGGTCACCTACGGCTGCTCCAACGCCTCGTGTGACTTCTGTTCGACCTACCTCGACAAGCCCTTCGCCGTGCGGCCGCCCGGCGAGGTCATAGACGATGTCACCGGCCTGCCCGACAGCATCAAGCAGCGCGTGCGCCGCGTCTTTTTAGCCGACGGCGACGCGCTCGCCCTGTCGCGCGACCGCCTCACGGAGATCCTCGCTCTGCTGCGCGCCGAGCTGCCGGCGCTCGCGCGCGTGAGCTCGTACGCCAACGCCCAAAACCTGCTGAAGAAGAGCCCCGACGATCTGCGGGCGATCCGCGAAGCCGGCCTCGAGCTGCTCTACCTGGGCCTCGAATCGGGCGACGACGCGACCCTGGCCGCCATCCACAAGGGTGTCACGGTGGCCCAGCAGATCGAGGGCTGCGCCAAGGCTTCGGCGGCGGGCTTCGGCCTGTCAGTGACGGCCATCCTGGGACTGGCCGGCGCCGAGCGCTCGGCGCTCCACGCCGAGAGCACCGGCGCGGCGCTGTCGGCCATCGACCCCGAGTACATCGGCGTGCTCAGCCTCATGGTCGAGCCCGGCACACGTATGGAGGCGCGCGTGCGCAGCGGCGAGTTCGTCGTGCCGGACGCGCTGACCATGCTCGCCGAGCTGCGCGGCATGATCGCCGCAACCCGCGTGAGCGACGCCGTGTTTCGCTCTAACCACGCCTCGAACTACCTGCCCGTCGGCGGGCGCCTGCCGCACGATAAAGAGGCGATGCTGGCCGCCCTCGACGGCGTGCTGGCGGCGCCCGAGCGGGCGCGGCTCAAGCCCGAGGAGTGGCGGCTGCTGTAGCCCGCCGCATCCGCGGCACTCCGCGCTTATGCTAGCCGCGGCCCTCGTCGCGCAGGTACGAGCCGTAGCCGCGCTTGAACTTCGTGGCGGCGTACTTCTGCAGCTTCCACTCGGGAATGCGGCACTGCGGGCAGGCCTCGAAGAACAGCTTGTTGCGCAGCCAGCGGGCCGAGCGGCTGTTCTTGGAGTCGCGCACGATCATGGTCTTGCCGCAGTGGGTGGTGAGACGCGCCCGCGTGCCCAGCACCTCGAACTCCTTGATGCCGTGCAGCAGCCCGCGCCGCGAGGGCCACAGCTTCATCTTCTCGACGAGCCGAAAGAGCGGCACCTGCTTGCGGTAGTAGACGGCCTTGTTGGGGTCGGTCGGCATGGCTGCCCGAAGTGTAGCACCCGGGCGCGGTGCTCCCGCGGCGCGAGGGCTCGGGCGCGATCGCGCCCATCGCACCCGCGCGGGGACGAGCTCGCGCCGGCCGGCCCATTCGCTCCTTTTAGCGACCGCCCCTCAGGTGAAGGTGCGGTAGAACGGGGCGCCGTCGTAGACCGCGCGGATCGCGCGGCCGTCGATCACAGTGTCGAACGAGATGCGGCTGGGCAGCCATGCGGCGGCGCCGACCCGAAAGCGCCCGCCGGGCAGCGGGACGAGCTCGAGCTCGTCGCTCGGATACAGCCAGGGGGCGACCATCCACAGACGGCCGCGCCGGCAGAAGACGCGAAAGACGGGACTCCAGGGATTGTATGAGCGGTAGGTGCCGGCAAGCGGCGTCCACGACGGGTCGCCGAGCGGCGCCGGCGGCGCGGAGTGCCCGGCGCGCGCGAACCAGTCGGGACCGAACGAGAGCGCGACGACGGCTCCGCCGTCGTCGCGCTCGAAGCGCAGGTGGAACCGGTCCCACTCCGGCTGTGGCGCGAGGAACAGGTCGTCGGCGCGCCGCTCGAGGACGATCTCGGCGCCGGCCGGCGTGACCATGACCAGATGGCCATCGCGGGCCGCAAAGACGAGGCGATCGTCCCGCGACGCGTCGGCGCCGGCGACACGTTCATGGACGCCCGGGCGCCGGCCGGTGACCCCTTCACCACGCAAGCCGACAGCCCCTTCGCCGCGCGGGCCGACCTCGGCCGGAACGTACTCGCCCGCATAGTCCGCAGCCTCAGCACCAAGGGCGGCGAGGTCGGCGGGCGGCGCCGGCGGGGGCGCGGGCGCCCCCGCGAGCGCCGCCCGCAGCGCCGCCAGGGCATAGGTGGCGATCTCCATGCGGTCGCCGCTGCCGTTCAGCAGGACGATCACGCCGAGGCCGGTCTCGATCTCGGTCACGAGCAGCGAGTTGAACCCGACCATCCCACCAGAGTGGCCGACACAGGCAAAGCCGTCGATCGTGCGCGTCACCAGGCCGTACCCGTAGAAGGAGCCGGGCTCGTCGGGATCCTCGACCACCGGCGCGCTCCAGCGCTCGAAGGCGGCCTCGCTCAGCAGGCGGCCGCCGGGGGCGTCGCCACGGTTCAGGATGAGTCTGACGTAGGCCAGCATGTCGGCCGCCGACGAGACGATGCTGCCGTCGGCGCTGCAGCTCTCGATGAGCGGCGCCACGTCGAGCGGCAGGCCGGCGTGGGCCGGCCGGTCGTCGCCGCGGCGCTCGTAGCCGGTCGCGACCGGCAGGCGAGAGTCGCGGCGGATCGTAGTCTGAGTCGCGGTCATGCCCAGCGGCGCGACGATGCGCTCGGCGACGAGCTCGTGCGCCGGCCGGCCCGTCACCGCCTCGAGCGCCAGGCCCACCAGCTTGTAGCCGTCGTTGGAATACCAGAAGCGCTCGCCCGGGGCAGAGCCCGTGTCGGTCTCGCGCAGCGCCCAGACGGCGCCGCGAGCCTCGGCTGTGAACTCGGTGCCCATGATGAGACCCGATGTGTGGCTTAGCAGATGGTGCAGGGTGATCGGGCCAAAGCGCGAGTGCACCGTGAACCAGGGCACGTAGTGGGTCACAGGGGCCCGCAGATCGACGCGGTCGGCGTCGTGCTCCTGCAGCATGACGGCCGCCGCGAACGACTTGCTGATCGAGCCGATCTGAAAGCGCGTGTCGGGCTCGACCGGCGTACCGGAGGCGACGTCGGCAGCGCCGCGGCAGACGAACCCCAGCGTGCGCTCGCGATCGGTCAGGCCGACTGCTACGCCCGGCGCGTCGAGGCGCGGCAGGCGAAGCGCGACGAACTCGTCGATGTCGGCGAGGGCGGCGGTCAGACGCTCGAGCCGGGCTGTGCGGGAGACGTTCATGGCAGCGCTATTGTCTCAGGGCGAGGGCCACCGGGTCGAGGGCAAGGGCGAGGTCGGTGGCCAACGAACTCACCGACCACCGTCCGAAAGCGATAGGATATGCCCAACCGGAGATGGGGGTGCCGCATGGGCAGGCGCAGTATGCTCGGGCCAGTGGTAGCAGCGCTCGCGGCGAGCGTTCTTCTGTGCGCCTGTGGCGGCGGCGCGAAAGCTCCTGGGTCCAACTCCGGTTCACCGACCCCGAGTCCCTCTAGCTCTGTCGGGACTCGTGTCGTGGTGTTCGGCGGCTTCCTTGCCAGGGTCAAGCCGCAGGGCGGCGCCCTCAAGGGGCGCACCCTGCCGGGCGGGTACGTCGATGTCAACATGGACAGAGGGAGTCTGCTCTTCGTCGTCCGCACTATGCCGAAGACGGCCACCTTCCAGTGCTGGCTGTACGCGGCCCCTCAACTCCGCAAGGTGCCGATTCAGGTGACCGAGACGTCCACGTACGGCTTCAAGACCTACTACGTGCGCCCCTCGAAGCCCCTCGCGCCCGGACCGTACCAGTTGGTCTACGGCGGAACGGGACGGTTCCAGATGTCTTTGTACGAAATCGGAGCGGGCTAGCGCCCTCTTCACGACCCCACCTCCAGCTCCAGCAGGCGACCTGACACGACCGCCCGCGCCTCCCAGGGAAGCGGCGTCGCGTGCGTGGAGGCGACCGTCGCACCAGAGCCGTCTGGTGGGGGCCATCTCGGCAGATGTTGGCAGCGGCGCGGTACTGGATAAGGCTTCCCCGGCTGCCTATCTGGAGAAAGTGACCGATTTGCAGGCACTTCCCGAGAAGAGTGGTGGCGGGGAGTAGGGGAGTTACACCCCTCTACGCGGATTTAGAGTCCGCGCTGATCCTTCCGATCGACCCCCCCCCCGCGCCACCTGCAGGCTAGCGCATCTGAGCCATGGGGCAAAGCGGACGCCGGTGTGGCACACCGACGGCGCGGCGACGCGAGCCTGCAGTACCGGCAGGACAATCAGCCGAGCAGGGCCTGCACCGCCATGGCGGCGACCCCCAGGGCGAGCGGCTCGTGTACGAGCCGGTCGCCGAGCGCCCCCGCCGCCGCGGGCGTGACCCCGGGCGGCAGTCCGGGCGACGAGACGATGCTGTCACTACCCACCCATCGGGTGTCGATCAGATCGGGGCTCGGCGTAGCGTCGAGCACGAGCCGGCAGCACTCCAGACCTTCGGCCAGCGACACCGGCGTGACCGGGAGCTCGCCGGCCACGCGCGCACGGCGCGCCTCGTCGAGCTCGGCGACCAGCACGTCGGCGCCGAGCTCGACGAGCCGTGCCGCCGCCGCCGTGCCGACCGGACCGAGGCCGATCACCAGGACCGGCTTGCCGGCCACCCCCTCGGCGCCGGCCGAACCGCCCAAACCGTCCGCACCGCCCGAACGGGCCGCCCTGTCGAGCGCCGCCACGTAGGCCCAGGCCGTGCAGGGATCGTCGTCGGCCACCGTGCGGCGAGCGAAGTCGAAGGCCAGGAACTTGCGGTCGTCGGCGGCGAAGACGAGATCGTCGCCCCGCACGAGCGCCTCGGCGAAACCGGCCACGTCGGTCGCGGCTGTGATCCGCGCGCGGCAGCCAAGCTGCGCGCAGATCGCCGCCACGCACTCGGCAAAGCCGGGGATGAGGCCCTCACCACTCGTGATGGGCACGACGGCGACCCCTGCGACGGCGAAGGCGTCGCGGGCGTCGCTCTCCCCCACGCCGCACGCCATGGCGCCCAGCCCCACGAGATCGCAGCCGGTGAGCCGCACGAGCGCCGCCTCGACTGCGACCAGATGCGCGGTCAGGCCGCGCACGTCGCTTTCGATGAGCCGGGTCACGACCGACTCGCCGGCTGCGGGCCGCGCTCAGGCACGAGCTCGAGCCCATGCTCGTCGGCCAGGCGGGCGACCGCCGCGGCGGCCCGCTCGCGGGCCGCCGCGGCGGTCGCCCCCCACGTCATCAGAACGGCCACCCAGCGCTCCTGCGCGCGCGCTGACGCCCGCTGTGCGCCCCGTGACGCCCGTGACGCACTTCCACCGGCCGGGTGGTCGGTGAGCACCACGTCGGCCCCGTAGAGGCCGTCACAGCGGCTCAGAGGGCCGGCTGAACCCACGATGTGCTCGCCGAGCACCTCGACCTTGCCGTCGGCCACCAGCACGTGCTCGTACACGGCGCCACGCCGGGCGCG
Organism: uncultured Actinomycetes bacterium; assembly: GCA_963845355.1. Classification (GTDB taxonomy): domain Bacteria; phylum Actinomycetota; class Thermoleophilia; order UBA2241; family UBA2241; genus Bog-752. The sequence goes on along the minus strand of CAWJRV010000003.1, from coordinate 1,614 downwards.
CGCGTCGGGGGCCGGCGGGTGACCCGCCGCGAACGTCTCGGCCAGCAGCGCCACGATATTCACGTCACTCGCGTGGAACACCGCAGCCGGCGTCTGGCTGGGCAGCCTCGCGTCGATCTCGATCACCTTGGGCGTGCCGTCGGCCGCCACCATCACTTCGACGTCCATCACGCCGCCCAGCGCCACCCCTTCGGCCAGCCGCCGGGCGGCATCCTCGAGAGCGCGCATCGTGGTGGCGCTCACGCAATCTGCTCCACCCCCGGCGACCGTCGCGAGACTAGGCTCACCGTCGCCCGCGGCGCCAGGCTCGCCGGCGGCCGCGGCGCCGGACTCACCGTCGGCCGGCGCGACCACCCGCTTGCAGTCGAGCACGGCGTCGAACTCGAGCCATGTCGGCAGCAGCGTGACGGCCTCGCCGCCAAGTCTCACGACCTCGATCGACAACGACGGACCGCTGACGAACTCCTCGACCACCGCGTCGGCGCCATCGGCCGCCAGGCGGGCTCGGGCCAGTTCGAGCGCGGGCTCCGAGGAGACCACGCTCACCCCGGCGCTGCCGCTACCCACGGCGGGCTTGACGACGACCGGAAAGCGGCAGGGCCAGGCCATGGGCCGGGGCACGTCGAGCCGTTCGAACAGGGCGTTGGAGCGCAGCTTCGACGACGTCACGGCGTAGGCGTCGAGATCGAACAGCAGCGGCACGCCGATGCCGGGCACGAACGAGGCAAGAAAGGCCAGCGTGTGATCGTCCTCGCAGGCAGGCAGCACGGCGTCGCACGAGAGAAACAGGTCACGGGCCCGTACAGGGTCGCTCGTCACGTCGAAGACGTGGGTCTCGCCGGCGAGGCCGGCCGCCGGGTGCCCGGCGCGACGATCGATCAGCACGACCTCGTAGCCCGCCTCGCCGGCCAGGTAGGCGGCCTCGGTGCCCTGGAGCTTGCCGCCGACGATCGCCAGCCTCATGGCGACTGAGCGGGAAGGGTCGGCGTCATCGCGGTACGGCGCGCCGGACGAGCGCGCCGGTGACCCACTCGGCGTAGTCGTCCGGTGTCGAGGCGCGCAGGCCGAGCGCCGCCAGGCGAGCGCTCACCTCGGCCGCCGTGCGCAGGCCGGCGTCGATGTCGAGCTCTGACTGCGAGACGCCGGCCAGGCCGAGCTCGGGCGGCACGATCGAGGTCACGACGTTGGCTCCCGCGGCGAGGCGCGGCTCGAGACCGTTGATGCCGTCGACATCGAGCGTGGCGGGGATCAGGCGGTCGGGCATGATCAGGCGCATGGTGGCGATCGTGACGAGCTCTCCCAGGCTGCCTGCCGGCGGCTCATGCTCGAGCGGGGTGCCGCGCTGCGGCACGAAGCTCATGACGCGCACCTGGTCGACGGGCTGGTCGCGCATGGCGGCGACGGTCAGCGCGCGGTCGTCGATGGTCTCGCCTATGCCCAGCAGCATGCCGTCCTCGACCAGCATGCCCAGGCCGGCCGCGGCGCTGCGCGCCGCGGCGCGGGCGGCGAAGTCCTGACCGACGCGCAGCCGCGAGTAGAGCTCGGGCGCGTGCGTTTCCTGGTAGCACGCATACCACTCGGCGCCGGCGGTGCGCAGCGCGGCGAGCACCTCGG
>CAWJRV010000002.1:0-43980 GCA_963845355.1 uncultured Actinomycetes bacterium | reverse complement strand
CGCCGGCGGTGAGAGCGAGGAACCCGAACCCGAAGTAGAAGCTCATCGCGGGCGCGATGTTGGCCATGGTCGAGGCGGCGATGTCGACCGGGCCGAGCACGCTGCGCATGAGGCGTTGCGGCTGACGCGACGACGGGCTGGACGTCGGCGGTCCGCCGGCCGTGACGGCCGGCGGACCATCGTCTCGACGCCGGCACGGCGTCGTCGTCGTACAACCGACATCGATCCCCCCGTGGAGCTCGAGACCACAGGTGCTGTGGCGATTACCCGAATGTCGCCAGTATCGTCGTCGACGAATCACCCGGCAAGGGCCTTCAGAGTGCCGCCGCAGTGCAGGGCCTCCCGGGGCCGCCTACGGTCTCTCCGCCGCGCTCAAGTAGACGCCCTCGATGTCGTCGACCGGCTCATGCCAGGCGAGACGCTCGCCGAACGACGCGCGCCACCGCCAGCGCAGCGCCTTGGGCGCGGCTTCCACGGCGGCCTCGAGGGCCTCGAGGCGGTGCTGCAGGCGGGCCGCGTCGAGCCGTCCGAGACCGAGTGTGCCGAGTGACCCGCGGCAGCGGGCGAGGTTGCGCACGACGTCGTGGTGGAGGCCCCAGTCGCCGGCGCACAGCCGTGCCAGGTAGCCGAGATCCACGACGCCGGGAGCCTCGTGGTCGCCGAGCTCGGCGGCGTCCTTCACCACGGTCAGGATGTCGCGCAGGTCGTCCTCGTTTATCGTCGTGCGCTGCAGCTTGACGAGCAGAACGTCGCTCGTGGGGACGGTGTAGGGCTCGAGCCGCAGCCGACGCCGCAGATCGATGCTGTGATGAAGGCGAAAGGCGTCGAAGTAAAGGTCGATGCGATCGTCGTCGTGCACCCGCTCGCGGCCGCCACCGCCTCTGCCGCCGTCGCTGTTCCTGCCGCCGTAGCCGTCGGCGTCGCCGTGACGGCACTCCCGAAAGAACTGCCGCTTGCGGCCCATCGTGGCCATCGCCACCTGACGGTTCTCCTGCCAGCCCGACCCGACGATCAGCGCCGTGGCGGCCTTGGACTCCCGGCTGAGCCCGACGAGGTCGATGTCGCGGTAGGGGCGCTCGCAGAAGGCGGTCTCCCGGCAGTGCTCGCGTACTGCGAGCCCACCCAGCAGGCGCATGTCAGTCCTCGGGACCGCGCCGCGTCGATCAGGCAGCGAGCCTCGGCGAGCATGGCCTGGGAAGAGCGCTCGTAGGCCGCGGAGTACGCCATGAGGGCAAGGTACCTTCATGGGCGCCGCTCGTAACGTTGTTCGTGCGGGCGTTTGGACGATCGCGTGGGCAGGGAGAATCGAACAGAAAACACTGCGTCGAAGGAGAAAGAGTCGACGAAGGAGTGCTGCGCATGATCCAGGTTGGCCAGCCCGCACCCGCTTTCACGCTCGAAGGCGTGCTCGACGGCGAGTTCGTGTCCGTGGCTCTCGACGAGCAGCGCGGCTGGTGGGTCGTGCTGTTCTTCTATCCGCTCGACTTCACCTTCGTCTGCCCGACCGAGATCCGCGGCTTCGCCCAGCGACGCGGCGAGTTCGACGAGCTCGGCGCCAGGGTCTTCGGGGCGAGTGTGGACAGCAAGTACAGCCATCTGGCCTGGTGCGAACACGAGCTCGGCACGCTCGGCTTTCCGCTCCTGTCCGACATGACCCGCGAGGTTGCTCGCGACTACGGCGTCTTGCTGGCCGACGAGGGTCATACGTTGCGCGGTACGTTCATCGTCGATCCCGACGGCGTGCTGCGCTACATGGTCGTGCACGACAACAACGTGGGGCGCAACACCGAAGAGACCCTGCGGGTGCTGCAGGCGCTGCAGACCGGCGAGCTCTGCCCGGTCGACTGGCGGCCCGGCGAGGAGACACTGCCGGGCTAGCGCGAACCTCTACCGGTCGAGGAAGGCCTCGTCGCCCACCAGGGCTCGCACCTTGAGCATGCTGAACACGTCGTCGACTACCGGCGGGATGTTGCGCAGCCTGAGCTGCACGCCGCGCGCCTTGTAGTCGAGGCAGAAGCGCACCAGCAGGCCGGTCCCGGACGAGTCGATGAAGGTGACTCCCCCGAAGTCGACGATCGCTTCGGATGAGTCGCGGATGGCGTCGCTCACGACCCAGCGGAAGGTCTCGACTGAATCGAGGTCGATCTCGCCCTCGAGATGAATGACGGGGATCTCGCCCGGTTCGATTCGCGTATGCAGCATGGCTCGCGTCCCCTCGTCTAGATGGTCCGGTCGAGGACCAGGGTCGTTCCCTCGGCGCCGGTGTGCAGATACACGCGCTCAAGGTTATCAAGAATGATCTTGTATCCGTAGCCCATCGAGGGTTGGTAGGCGCCGCCGGCCTCTTCGGTCCAGTTCATGAAGTTGAGCCCCGGACCGCGGTCGGTCACGACGGCCCGCAGGCGGTCGCCGACGAGGCGCAGGCGCATGGTGCCGCCTCCGCCGCCGTGGACAAGCATGTTCGTGGTCGCCTCGGAGACGCAGAGTTCCATGCGCCGCCGGGTGTCGTTTCCGACGCCGTACTGTTCGAGCACCTGGGTGACCGCGAAGCGCGCCTCCTTGAGCGAGGCAGAGCCGTCGATCGTGCAGCCGAACAGCTCGCTGCCTTCGGCGGCGATCGCGGCGATCTCGTCGGTATCCAGGAACGAGAGCGTGCCGCGCGCGACCGCGGCGGCGAGGTCGTTCAGGATCTCCACCAGGCTGCGCCGGTGGTCGCCGTGGTGGCGGTGCCAGCCGTTCGTGTGGATGCTGACGATCTCACAGCGGTCGCCCTGCGGGATGAAGCAGATCTCGTCGGCCCCGAGCAGGACGTCATCGTCGCTCGTGTGGCAGATGAAGCTGCGGGCGCGCATCGCCTCGACTGCTCGCCGGGCGAGCGTCTCGCGCGGCACGTCGGTCGCGTCGCCGACGATCACCGCGAGCGTGCCGCGGCGCGCGTCGTAGCGCATGACCTGCAGCTTGGCGGGGCTCTCTCCTGGTCGCGTGCTCATCTTCCTTACGTGTATCGGCCGATCCTAGCAATCCTCGATGGGCACGACGCGACCAAGGAGAAGGGTGGCGTCGTCAGTGGGGGGTGTGCCGGCCCGAAAGTCGGTCACGGCCTGCCAGGCCGCCTCGAGTCGGGTCTCGGCCGTGGCGTCCGGCGGGCCTTCGAGAGCTGCGGCCAGGCGCGCAGTGCCGAAGAGCGCGCGACTTTCGTCGCGCGCCTCGGTGAGGCCGTCGGTGAACAGGGCGAAGGTGTCGCCCGGTTCGAGGTTGAGCCGGTCCTCGGGGAACTCGAAATCCGCCCTGACGCCGAGCAAGCTGCCCCGCGAAGGGAACTCACGCTGACCGCCGGGACCGAAGACGAGCAGCGGATTGTGGCCGCCGTTGGCCACGACGAGCTCCCGGTCGGCCGGCGAGTAGATGGCGTAGGCGAGCGTGAGAAACGACGGCGCCGATTGCCCCGCCAGGTCGCGCGTCAAGGCGTCGTTTACCTCGGAGAGGACGTCGCTTGGGCGGCGGCCGTCCTGGGCGGCGGACTGGATCAGGCTGCGTGCCATGGTCATGATCAGGGCCGCCGACAGGCCCTTGCCCATGACGTCTCCGCAGATCAGGCCAAGGCGCCCGTCGGGCAGGGTGACGAAGTCGAAATAGTCGCCGCCCATCTCGGTCATGAACTCGATGCGGTGGGCAAGCTCGAGCCCCGGCACGTCGGGGGCGCGGCGCGGCAGGAGGTCGGCCTGGATGCTGCGGGCGCGCTCGATCTCGGCCGCCACGCGCCGCTGGGCTTCGCGCAGCTCATCCTGGGAGCGGACCGCCGAGGCGAGCTCGTCGCGAAACGAGGCCACCTCGCTCGAAAACGTGGCCCTGTCGCGCATGCGGCCGGCGTACACGTCGTACGAATACCAGATGAGAAAGAGCGGGGGCACGCCCAGCACGAGGCCAGGGACCCCCAGCCACAGGTACAGGCAGGCAAGCAGCAGGCTGAGGGTCGCGCCGGTCATGTAACTCGGCAGGCCCCATTGATAGTTCTCGCGCCAGATGTGCCATGGCCTGGCGCCGCTCGCCAGGGCGACGACGCCGGCCAGGAGGACCGTGTTGACGACGAAGTCGACGCCGGTCGCCGCGAAGGCGGGCAGCACGGTCTGAACGAAGGCGGGAGAGGCGGGCAGGAAGGCCAGGTAGACAAGGCCGGCGACGAAGGTCGAGACGGCGTAGTTGCCGACGTTGAAAGCGACCTTCTGGGGATCGCGCGTGACCGTCAAGGTCGCGAGGCCTGAGCAGACCGCCACGATGATGGCCGGCCACAGGCCGAACACGATGAGCGCCGCCAGCACCGGCACGAACGACAGCGTCACGTGACCGATCACCGGCAGGCGCACCTCGCGCAGGTCGGTGACCGTGGACAGGGCGATGAAGGCGATCAGGCCGCCGGCCTCGAGCTGATGGTGCATGCCGAAGGCCACGAGTGAGCAGACGGCGGCTGCCACCAGCGTGAGGGCCACATAGGCAGAGACGGCCGCGCGCGAGCGCGCGGCCGTCGGGGGCCTTGCTGCGTGTGTCTGGCTCTGGGTCACTGCCCGTCGATCACGACCGACCATGCGTACTTGCTCCAGGCATACTTGGACCAGGCGTACTTGCTCCAAGCGTACTTGCTCCAGGCATACTTGGACCAGGCGTACTTGCTCCAGGCATACTTAGACCAGGCGTACTTCTGCCACTGCAGGAGGACGTCGGGCGGCAGGATGGTGCTGCCGTTGCCGAGCTTCGCGGACGGGTCGTAGCCGCTGGTCGTGGCCGTGTCGGAGAGGGCCGCCGAGACGTCGAGCTCGCCGGCTCCTTCGGCATAGGTGCTCGCGCCCGCCAACTGGTCGGCGCTGTCCATGAGACGCAGCTTGACATCGCCCGGAGTCAGGGTGGGATCCTGCTCGACCATGAGCGCCGCTGCGCCGGCGACGATCGGGGCCGCGGCGCTGGTGCCGGACATGACCGCATACGAAGCCGGCAGCCAGCTCGGCGCGTCGGGGATGTAGGTCGAGACCGCCACGCGCGTCTGCGGGTAGGTCAGGTCGACCCAGCTCCCGGGCGCCCGCAGCGAGACGATGTGGTTGCCGGGGGCGACGAGGTCGGGCTTGGCGAACTCGTCGTAGAGGGTCGGACCGACTGAGCTGTAGCCGCACACCTGGTCGTCACTCGTGTCGGCGGTCTGCTGCGTGTCGGCGGCGCCGACCGTGATGGCGTAGGGGTCGTTGCCGGGCGAGAGAATGCCGCCCTGGCCGAACGCGCCCTCGTTGCCCGCGGCGCACACGACGACTATGCCGGCCTTCCAGGCGGCATCGACCGCGCGATCCAGCGGGTCGTAGGCGGCCGGGCACGTGACGTCGCCCTCGACCGAGATGTTCATGACGCGGATGTTGTACTGCTGCTCGTGGCAGATCGCCCAGGCGATGGCGGCGATCAGCGCCGAGGCCCGGCCCTGCCCGTGGCTGTCGAGGACCTTGAGCGAGATGATGTTGGCGGCCGGGGCGACGCCGCGGTACTGCACGGTGGCCTTGCCGCCCTGGTCCACCGGCACGGACATCGCGCCGTTGCCGGCGATCAGCCCGTCGACGAACGTGCCGTGGCCGCCGTCGTCGTACATCCGCCGGCGGTTATTGACGAAGTCGACGAAGGCGACGACGCGCGAACGACCGTTCGCAGCGTCCAGGTCGGGCACATCGGCGCTGCCGCTGTCCAGGACCGCGACGCCCACGCCCTGCCCGTCCAGGCCGCCCGCGGTCGGCGGCGTGATGTTGCCGAGGCCGATGGCCGCGTTGGTGACATCGAGGCTGCTCGCATCGTCGGTGCCGAACGTGGGCACGTCGGCGGCGATGTAGTCGACGTAGGGAAGCGCCTCGATGACGGCAAGCGAAGACGACGTGACGTCGGTAGAGACGGCGCCGATCAGCGCCAGCGAGTCGTCGATCGTGGCGGGGTCGAGCTCGGCGGTCAGGTCGCCCAGATGACCCGGGCTCGCGTAGACGAGCACCGGCACGGTGCCCCCGTTGGCGGCGTCGAGCTCGGTGAGGACGCTCGGGTCGACGGGGGCGCTCCCCTGGTCGGCCCATGCCGTCCCGCCCATGGCGAGGACCATGGCGAGCAGCACCGCCGCTCCCATGACGAACAACTTAGCCTTCATCGCACCCCTCCAGGACGCACTGACGACGGGACGTCGGCTGTACCCGATCGCCAGGTCTAATGCCGACGAGAAGGGTGAACGCAGAGCAAGGCGGGGAGAGGAGGGCGCTGTGAGCTCGTATGGCTCTCGATTCCGGCAACCGAGCTATCTTGATCACCTCAAGACCTCTGGCTTTGCGTCCCTGCCTCGCGGCAGGTTTGCCCTTGTCAATACGTCTATCGACACGTCGATGGCTTCCTGAAGAGTGGCGGCCACACAATGCGTTGCCGACTCGGCAACGATGTCGCCGACGATGACGAAGTGGTACGGTTGGCGGCCTAGTCTTGCTATGATGACATTCAGGCTCGAGGAACCTGGCCAAAGGGGGTCGCGAGGCGATGAGTACCACTGAGGGTCTCTACACTGCCGTTCAGCGGCGCACCATCAATCAGATTCTCAAGCTCGCAACGAGCGACGACAAAGTGAAGATCGTCAAGGCGTTCAACCTTGCCGAAAAGCTCACTCCAGAAAACCACAAGGCCGAGATTCTGTTCGTGCGCGACAAGATCATGGACGACCACCCCGCGCTGAACATCGCGCGCCACGTGGTCGGGCAGCTCAGTCCGCGTTCGCGCGACCGCTTCATCGAATGCTTCGTCATCAACACCATGCTGCGGGGTTCGGCCAAACGCACCGCGTTCCATGAGCGTGAGGGCGTGCCTACGCCGTTCACCATCCTCATCAGCCCGACCATGCGCTGCAACCTCACCTGCGAAGGCTGCTTTGCCGGCGAGTACTCGCGCGAGAGCGACATGGACGTGGCCACGCTGCAGCGCATCGTCGACCAGGCCAACGAGATGGGCGTGTATCTCATCACCATACTCGGGGGCGAACCCTTCTTTCGCGAGGACCTGCTCGACTTCTACGCCGCCAACCCGGACGTGTACTTCCACGTCTACACCAATGGCACGCTACTCGACGAGTCGACCCTCGATCGGCTCGCGGCCCTCGGCAACGTCGCTCCCATGCTGAGCATCGAGGGCCAGCGCGAGCAGACCGACGCGCGACGCGGCCCCGGCATCTTCGACCAGCTCATGGCCGCCATGGACGGCATGCGCGAGCGCGGCATGGTCTTCGGCTACTCGGCCACTGTGACGCGCCACAACTGGCAGACGCTCGTGAGCGACGAGTTCACCGACCTGATGGTCGCCAAGGGCGCCATGATCTGCTGGAACTTCCTCTACATGCCGATCGGCGCCAACCCCGACATGAGCCTCATGCTCACCCCGTCCGAGCGCAACGAGTTCCGGCTCGGCATCGAGCGCGTGCGCAACTCCAAGGCGCTCTTTCCGGTCGATTTCTGGGGAGATGCGCCGTACGTCGACGGTTGCATCGCCGGCAAGCACTACATCCACATCAACAACGAGGGTTGGGTCGAGCCCTGCATCTTCACGCACTTCGCCACCGACAACGTGCACGACGTCTCGCTCAAGGAGGCTTTCTCGTCGCCGTTCTTCCAGGAGATCCGCAGGCGCCAGCCCTTCAACCACAATCTCCTCATGCCGTGCATGCTGATCGACAACCCGCATCACTCGCGCGAGATCATCGCCAAGACGGGCGCTCACCCGACACACGAGGGCGCCGAGACGCTGATCACGCAGTTGCAATCCGACCTCGACGCCTATGCCGCCGAAGTCGACCGCGTCTACCAGCCGGTCTGGTCCTGCAGGGGCACGGCAAAGGACACCGCGTCGCACAAGTGATCGTTCGCGCTCGCCCCTCGCCGGCGCCCTGCGCGGCGCCGGCGAGCGCGGGTGGGCGCCATGGGTGACGGGACACCCCATCAGCCCTGCCGGAGGCGTGCCCCGGCGGCAGGAAGCGCGCCTCGTCGACCGAAGAAGGCCACCCGTAAAGACCCGTAAAGGTTCGTCGCGCATGTGACGACGAAGACTGACACGAGTCCCCGAGGGAGTGCCATGAGCATCGTGTCACGACGTCTCGTCGCATCAGCAGCCACCAATCCGACAACCGCGGCACGCGCGCTCGTGAGCGCCGCGCTCGTCACCACGCTGGCGATCGTGGTTGTGGCGGGGCTCGCCGCCGGCGTGTCGCAAGCGGCCGCCGCTCCGCTCACGAGTGGCTTCATCGTACCGGTCACAGGCGCGACGGCGGGGTCTCTCGTCGCCCCATCCGGCACGGACGCCCTGATGAGCGCCGCGGCTCCCGTGCGGAGTGCCCTGGGCGAACGCTTCGGGTGTGCGCTGCGGGCGACCGTCGCACCCGACGGCAGACCGGAGACGAGGGTCGATGCAGGGTCGCGGTTCGACATGATCGGCGTCCTGTTTCGCACGACTCCGGCGGGCGTCCGCACGGTCGAGTTCCGGCTGCGTACGAGTCTCGATGGACGGCGCTGGACCCCGTGGTTCACTGTGTTGGCGGATGCGCAGAGCGGTCCTGCGGGGAGCGTGTGCGGCAAGGCCGACCTGGTGACCGAGCCGGTCTGGGTGGGCCCCGCAAGGTTCGTCGACTGCGAGCAGACCGCGGTCGGCGGGGCCACGGCGCCCGTGAGCGACGTGCGGCTTGCCTGCATCGAGTCTGAGGTGACCACCGCCGTCGCGGCGCCGACGCCGGCGCCGGCGTCGCGGTCAGTCATGGCGGCGCTCCCGGGCCGCGTGTACGGGCCGACCAAGCCGCCGATCGTCTCGCGCGCCGAGTGGGGTGCCGACGAGGCCTACCGGAAGGGCCCGCCGTCGTATGGCGTCGTGCGCTGCGCCTTCGTTCATCACACGGTCAACGCGAACACTTACACACGCGCCCAGGCGCCCGCCCTCGTGCGCGGCATCTACTACTACCACACGCAGGTCAACGGCTGGAACGACATCGGCTACAACTTTCTGATCGATCGCTTCGGCACGATCTACGAAGGCCGGTACGGCGGCGTGGCGAAGGCGGTGCGAGGCGCCCAGGTGTTGGGCTTCAACAGCTGGAGCACGGGCGTGGCGCTGATCGGTACCTTCGAGACCCAGGCGCCGTCGCCCGCGGCGGTGACCTCTCTGGAACGGCTGCTTTCGTGGAAGCTCGATCTGTCGCACCTCGACCCGCTCGGCACGGCGCGTATCCAGTGCTCGACCACAGAGATGTACAAGGCCGGCCAGTGGGTGACCGTGCCGGTGATCCTGGGCCACCGTCAGGTCAACTACACCGAGTGTCCGGGCAACGTGCTGTTCGGCATGCTGCCCGCCATCCGCACGGTGGTGGACGGCCTCGGCGACCCGAAGATCTTTGCGCCGGCCGCCGCGCCGGCCGCCTTCAGCCCGAACGGCGACGGCATACGCGACACCGTCACCCTGAAGGCGGGCTTGTCGGGGACCGACGACTGGACCATCGACGTGAGCGATGCGGCGGGCACCGTAGTGGCCCACTTCGCCGGGACTGGGGCGACCGCCAAGGCGGTCTGGGACGGTCGCGACGACGCCGGCGCGCGCCTGCCCGACGGCGCTTACACCGCCACCTTCGCGGCGACGAGCGCCAACGGGACCGCTCGACCGGCGAGCGTGCCGCTGCGCATAGACACCGTGGCGCCGGTGATCAGCGGCCTCACGCTGAGCCCGGTCGTGATCAGCCCGAACGGCGACCATCTCGCCGACAATCTGCGCCTGGCCTGCGATGTGAATGAGGCGAGCAGTCTGGGCCTGACCGTGCTCGATGCGAAGGGCCGTACGGTGCGCACCGTGACGAGCCCCGCCACGACCACCGGCCCGCGACGGCTCGTGTGGGACGGCAAGGTGAGTTCGGCGGGCGGTCTCGTCGCCGCGGCCGACGGCCGCTACAGCGTGGTCGTACGCGCCACCGACCTGGCCGGCAACGAGGCCACCGCGCGCCGCACCGTGACGGTCGACGATACCCTTGGTCACCCGGCGGTGGCGCCGGCCTGGCTGTCGCCGAACGGCGACGGTGTGCACGACACGTCGGTCGTGTCGTTTCGCACGACGCGAGTGGCGACGATCAAGCTGGTCTTCGCGGCGCCGAATGGCGATCGGGTGCGCCGGGTCGCACTCGGGAGCCTGGCAGCCGGTCGCCACACGTGGTCGTGGAACGGCACGAACACCGCCGGCGCCACGGTCGCCGACGGCCGCTACATCTGCACGATCTTCGCCGTGAATACCGTCGGCACAGTGAGCGTGCCGGTAGGGCTGCACGTCGACACCACGCCGCCGGTGGGCACGTGGCGCTCGGCATCGGTGACCATGAAGCTCGGCAAGAAGCTGAGCGCCTCGTACAGCGTCGCCGACAACGAGAGCCCGACGGTCGCCGTGACCATCGTGGCGAGCTCGTCGTCGGGAGCCATCGTGGCTTCGGTCTCGCGGCCGGACGTCGCGACCGGGGCCGGTCAGAAATGGACCTTCAAGCCGAAGGCGCGCGGCCGGTTCACCGTGTTGCTCAGCGCCGTCGACCGGGCCGGCAACCACCAGACCGTCGTGGCGCGCCTCGTGGTGACGGTGACGTAGAAGGCCGCAGAGCGCGGGGCGCAGAGCGCAGAGCGCCGGGATCGGGCCTTCAGTCGCCGCCCAGCGCCGCCCTGCGGTACCGGCAATGCGGCAGGGGACATTCGGCCATGCGTTGCCGGTCGCACATCTCGCAGCGCTGCTCGGCCGCCGACAGCGGCAGGTCGAAGTGGGAGCGAGAGCCGTTGCCACCGAGCCCCAGAGCAGCGAAGAGGGCCGCCGAGACGGCCTTCATGTCGTCGATCGCGTCGGCCTTTTCGTCTAAGTCGATGAGGCCGATGCGGGCGGCGCGTTTGCGCACCCGGCCGTCGGGGACGCAGGCGAAGCGATCGAGCCCGGCGGGCGGCCAGAGGCCGGCTCGGATCATTTCGCGCACCACCCAGAACGACCGTGATTTGAGCGCTCCCCCGGAGCAGGCGTAGAGGACGTCGACGACCGTCGCCGGGTCGGCGGGCCAGGGTAGCAGGCGCGTCCATACGTCGCGCGTCTCGCTGAGGCGGACGAAATCGATGACGCGGCCCTTGCTGTCTGTGCGGGCCACCGGTGAGGCGGCCGCGAAACGCTCGATGTCGAAGCGCCGGTCGAAGATGTCGTCGGGCAGGCCGGCCGCCCGCAGACGCTGCCAGTCGGCCCGTATGAGAGCTTCGGGCGCCGGCTGAGCCGCGAGGGCGCCGTAGCAGAGCAGCCGGTAGAAGAGGCGGCGCTGCGTGTGCGCGTCGCCCGCCAGGAAGCGACGCTTCTCGTCGTCGTCGAGCAAGTCCGGGGAACGGTGCTCGCTCGTCTGGTAGCGTTGCACGAGAAAGAGCACGTCGTCGCGCCGCTCGCTGTTGGTCAGGGGTGGTTGGGTCTGCACCGCTCCTCCTGTGGTCGCCGGGGCCGGATCTCGCTGACGCAAGCCGCTCACCCACGGTAGTGTCCGCGGCACGGTGCGGGAAGGTGATCGGCGGCACCGCGGGGTGACGTCGCCGCGGCGGCGGGTACACGACCGTCCAGGGTCCAGGTGAAGACCCCGGCGAGGCTCGCATCGACGGCCGTCGCTCGGGCGCGACGGAAGGTCGCGAACAGTTGACCCGCAATGCGGAGGAAGTTAGTCTCTTATTCAGATCTTGGCGCGGGCGTGCTTGCGACAGGCAGCTTCGCCCGCTACCCTACACGGGGTTTTCATACGTATCCTTCGGGAGGTCCGAGCTCACTCCGGCATGGCGTTTCTGGGCATAGACATCGGCTGCATCAGCCTCAAAGTCGCGCTCGTCGGCGAGGCTGACGATCGCGACCTCTTCATGCGGTGCGCCGCCCAGGCGCCCGACCTCTTCCAGGCGCCGCGGTCGGGCCTTGCCATGGCCGGGCGGCGTCCCGTCCTCGTCACCCGCTATCGCCGCATCAAGGGCAGCCCGAGCGAGGCCACTCGCGCTCTTCTCGACGAGCTGTTCACCGTCGTCTCGGGCGACACGGTGCAGGGGGTGCGGGTCACCGGCTCGGGCGGCCGCCTTATCAGCCAGGCCCTCGACGCGACCTACGAGAACGAGTTCAAAGCCATCGCCCGAGGCCTCGCCGGCTTGCATCCTCACGTCGTCACCGTCTTCGAGATGGGCGGCGAGACCTCGAAATACCTGCGCCTCGACACCGACGACACCACCGGACGCACGGGCATCGCCGACTATCAGACCAACGGCGACTGCGCTGCCGGCACGGGCTCGTTCATCGACCAGCAGGCAAGTCGCCTGATGTACGAGATCGAGGATGTCGGAGACATCGTCATCGGGGCCGGTCGCGCCGCCAACATCGCGGGACGCTGCAGCGTGTTCGCCAAGTCCGACATGATCCACGCCCAGCAGAAGGGCTATCAGCCGCCCGAGGTGCTCAAAGGCTTGTGCGACGCCGTCATCCGCAACTTCAAGGGCACGATCACCAAGGGCAAGATCGTCGAGCCGCCCGTCGCCTTCATCGGCGGCGTGGCCGCCAACGACGGCGCGGTCCAGGCCGTGCGCGACGCCTTCGAGCTCTCTGAAGAGCAGCTCTTCGTGCCCGAGCTGTACGCCTGGATGGGCGCTGTCGGAGCCGCCCTGATCGAAGCCGATATCGCGGCCGAGCGTGCGGCCGGGGCTGTCTCCGTCGGCGGTGCCGCGACGCCGAGCAGCGTCGTGCTCGATCCCGCACGGCTACCGGCCACCGTGTTCCCGACCATGGAGCCGCTTTCCACGGAGCATGTCCTGCTGCTGCGCGACCTGGCCCGACCGTACGAGCTTCCGCCGGGCGAGGCGGTGATCGACGTCTTCCTCGGCATCGACATCGGTTCGGTGTCCACCAACCTCGTCGTGCTCGACCAGGCCGGCGAGGTGGTCAAGGCCATCTACACCAAGACCCAGGCGCGCCCGGTCGAAGTGGTCGACGCCGGCCTCGCCGAGATCCGCGACGAGATCGGCGACCGCATCCGCGTGCTCGGCGTCGGCACCACCGGCTCGGGGCGCGAGCTCATCGGCGAGCTCTGCGGCGCCGACCTCATCACCGACGAGATCACCGCCCACAAGACCGGCGCCGACTTCATCAGCCGCGCCATCGCCCGCCAGGTCGACACTATCTTCGAGATCGGCGGCCAGGACTCCAAGTTCATCTCCATGCAGGACGGCATCGTCGTCGACTTCGCCATGAACGAGGCCTGCGCGGCCGGCACGGGCTCGTTCCTCGAAGAGCAGGCCGAAAAGCTCGACATCGACATAGTGGGTGAGTTCGCCGACCTGGCCCTGCAGTCGACGGCGCCCATCCGGCTGGGCGAGCGCTGCACCGTCTTCATGGAACGCGACGTGATGAGCTACCAGTCGCGCGGCGCGGCGCGCAAGGACCTCGTGGCCGGCCTGTCGTACTCGATCGCCTACAACTACCTGAACCGCCTGGTGCGCGAGCGCAAGATCGGCGACTGCATCTTCTTCCAGGGCGGCACGGCCTACAACGACGCGGTGGCCGCCGCCTTCGCCCAGATCCTGGGCAAGGAGATCATCGTGCCGCCCCACAACGGGGTCATGGGCGCCATCGGCATGGCCCTGCTCGCGCGCGAGCGCATGGGCCGCACGGGCGAGGTCACGGCCTTTCGCGGCTGGGACCTGTCGGCCGTCGACTACACGGTCAAGGATTTCGTCTGCAAGCATTGCACCAACGAGTGCGACATCCGCCAGTTCACGATCGAGGGTGAGAAGACCTACTGGGGCGACAAGTGCTCCGACCGCTACCGCAAGCGCGCGAAGGTCGACAAGGAGCCCGTGATCGACGATCTCGTGGCGCTGCGCGAGCGGCTGTTGCTCGCGCCCTACGAGGCGGCTGAGCGGCGCGCCGCGGCGGCCCCGCACACGGTCGGCATCCCGCGCACCATGTACACCTTCGACCGCCTGCCGTTCTGGGCCACCTTCTTCGCTCACTTCGGGATGCGTCCCGTCCTGTCGCGCGACACCGACAAGGGCATCCGCGAGAACGGCGTCGACATGACCGTGGCCGAGCCGTGCTTTCCGATCAGGGTCGCTCACGGGCACGTCGAGGCGCTCTTCCACGACGGCGCCGACTACGTCTTCCTGCCGAATGTGTTAAACGAGGAGACCGAGTTTCCCGAGGTCAACTCGCATGCCTGTCCCTGGGGCCAGACGCTTCCCTTCGTGATCCGCACGGCGCCTCGGCTCGAGCACTTCCGCGACCGGCTGCTCACCCCCCGGGTGCGATTCCGGCTCGGGGCCGAGCAGCTCGAGCGCGACCTGCGGCCGCTGGCCGAAAGCTTCGGTGTGGCGCGCGCTCAGCTCCACGAGGCGGTAGCCGCCGGCAACGTGGCTCAAGAAGCCTTCCGCGACGCGCTCGCTCTGGCCGGGCGCAAGGCGCTCGCCGACCTCGAGGCTTCGGGCGAGCTCGGCATAGTGATCATCGGGCGGCCGTACAACATGTACGACAAGGGCGTCAACATGGACATCCCGCGCAAGCTGCGCTCCTTCTACGGCGTCAACCTGATCCCCATGGACTTCCTGCCGCTGAAGGGCATCGACGTGCGCGACGTCGTCGAGAACATGTACTGGAACTACGGGCGCAAGATCCTGCAGGCGGGCAAGTTCGTCGGTGGCCACGAGCGGCTGCACATCATCTATCTGACGAACTTCAAGTGCGGTCCCGACTCGTACATCAAGCACTACATCCGGGCCGCCTCGAGCAAGCCCTTCCTCACGCTGCAGTTCGACGAGCATCAAAATGACGCCGGCGCGATGACTCGTTGCGAGGCCTATCTCGACAGCAAGGGTTTCCTGCGCTGGTGGTCACAGGGCGACGGCGAGCGCCTGCCGATCGAGAGCGAGCCCGCCGAGAGCGTGCTGCCCGGCGATCCGGTCCGGGCGTAAGGGCAGCGGCGTGGTGGAGTACGGCTCACTGGTGGTGACGGGCGACGGGCGCGAAGCGCCGCCGGCGCCGCCGACCGATCCCCAGACCATCAAGGCGATCCGCGACTTCGGCCTCGAGGGCCGGACGCTGTACCTGCCGCACATGCCCTACGGAGGCAGCTACCTGCTGGCCGCCGCGATCCGCTCGATCGGCTTCGACTGCTGGCCCACGACGCACTCCGACTCCCGTACCCTCGAGATGGGCGGCAAGGTCACCTCCGGCGAGGAATGCTACCCGCAGAAGATCACGGTGGGCGATTTCCTGTGCATGATCGACGACGTCGGCCGCGACAAGGTCGCCTTTCTCATGCCCGAAGCCAACGGTCCCTGCCGCTTTGGCCAGTATCGGCATCTCATCAGGCGCACGCTCGACGATCTCGGTTACAGCGACGTGCCGGTGATCACCATCACCTCCAACGACGGCTACTCGTCGATCGGCCAGTACTCGCAGGACCTCATCCGCACGGCCTGGCGGGCCGTGCTGGCCCACGACACGCTCATGAAGATGCTGCTGCGTACACGGCCCTACGAGGTCGAACCCGGCAGCGCCGATCAGGTCTACCTCGACGGACTGCGCGACGTCGGCAAGGCGCTGTCGCTGCGCGCTGCCACACACAAGCAGCGGCTCGCCGCGACCGTGGAGGCGATGACCGAGGCGCGCGACCGGTTCCGCGCCGTGCCGGCGCGCTACGACCGCTCGCGCCCCTTGATCGGCATCGTCGGCGAGATCTTCTGCCGGTTGAACCAGTTCGCCAACGCCGACCTCATCCGGCTGGTCGAAGAACAGGGCGGCGAATGCTGGCTCGCAGACATCGCCGAGTGGGTGTGGTATGTCGACGACGAGCACGGCCGGCGCCTGGCCGAAGAGGGTCGCAGCGTCTCCAAAGAGAACCTCGTGCGGGTCATCAAGTCCAAGGTCCAGCTCCGCGACGAGCACGCCATCCTTGGGCCGTTCGCCGACGACTTCGTGGGCTACGAAGAGGCACACTCGGTGCGCGAGGTGCTCGACCTGAGCTACCCGTACCTGCCCTACGACGGTGCTCTCGGCGAGATGGTGCTCAGCACGGGTAAGGCGATCTACCTGCAGGGCAAGGGCGCCGACGGCGTCATCGACGTGAGCCCCTTCACCTGCATGAACGGCATCGTCACCGAGGCCATCTACCCGGCCGTCAGCCGCGACCACGACGGCCTGCCCATACGCACCTTCTACTTCGACGGCACACAGAGCGACATGGAACGCGACATCGGCATCTTCCTTGAGCTGGCCCGCACCTACCAGCGCCGCAAAAAGCCGGTGAGGCGATTCCCGGCGGTCTTCGAGGCTGCCGTGCCGTCTGCCTGACGCGGCGCTCGCGTTGTCGCGCGCTGCCAGCTTCTCAGTCGATTAACGCAGGCTCTGACGCCGTGTGCCGTGGCCCCGCGTCGTAACGACCCGGGGACAGGTCAGAGACTAGCTATCGCGCCGCGACGGGATCTCGTTGCCGTAGTAGTGGGGGAGACCGCGCTTGTCGTGGCGCCCATAGGCCCGCAGCAGGTCGACGTTGACACCCGAGGGTGTGCGCACGGCCTCGCCCGTGTCGTCGAGGATGCGGTTGATGAGAAGCAGGACACGGTTGGTCATGGCAACCCTCCTTCGAACGGTGAAAACTAGGACATTGTGTAACTTATCACAATATCCCTCGCAGATCGACCTCCCAAACACCGGCGGCCGCGACCCTGACTCGCCGACCCCGACTCGCCGACCCCGACTGGCCGACCCGGACTCGCAGGACTCTGACGTATTGTGATGGGTGACACGACCGAGGAGAGACCATGGACCTGAGCGGACTTCAGCCGGTGACGGCCGACCTGACGAGCATGAGCGAGTTTGCGAGTGACGGCATCGTCAGCAAGAGCGTCGTCGAAAACGACCATCACAAGATCATCCTGTTTGCGCTGGCCGCCGGCCAGGAGCTCTCCGAACACACCGCGAGTGTGCCGGCTTCGATCCACGTCCTGGGTGGCGCCGGCAGCGTCACCCTCGCCGGGCAGGAGCACGAGGCGCGGCCGGGAATGCTCTACTACATGCCCGCCGAACTCAGGCACGCGGTCAACGCGCGGGACGACCTGGTGTTCCTGCTCACCTTGTTTCGCACCTGAGCGTTCCCTGGGTGAGCGGTGGGGCGACGACGACAAGGGGGTCCGCCATGAGCGCCACCAGGCAGCACACGCTGAGGCGAGGACGCGTCGCTCTGGCCGTCGCCGCAACCCTGGCGGCCACGGCGCTGCCGGTGGTGCTGGCAGCCTGCGGCGGGAACTCGTCGCCGGCGCCCGCGCCGACGGTGACGGTCACCACCACGGCGGCACCGTCGGGATCGGCCTCCGCTGCGGCCTCAGCATCGGCCACGCCCAGCGGCGCGACGACGACGCTGTCGGTCTACCTGCTGCGGCCGATCGGTGGGTCGCAGCCTCACCACGGCCCGTTCATCGCCACCGCTCACCGCGCAGTGGCCGCCACCAGGGCGCCCGCTCGCGCGGCCCTGAACGCGTTGCTCGCGGGTCCAACGGCCGCTGAGAAGGCCATCCACATGACGAGCGCCATCCCGGCCGGCACGACCCTGCGCGGCTTGACCATCAGCGGCGGCGTGGCCACCGTCGACCTCTCGGACGCGTTCCTGCGGGCGTCGGCGGCCACCGCGGCCGCCGCCGAGGTCGTCTACACGGTGACGCAGTTTCCCACGGTCAGCAGGGGCGTGCTCATCAAGGTCGACGGCGCGCCTCTCGCGGCGAGCGCCGGAGGCGGGCCGGCGCGTCAACGGACCGATTACGAAGCGGTCACGCCGCCCATCTTCGTCGAGAGCCCGGCGCCCTTCGACGCGGTGACGAGTCCGGTCCGGGTGTCCGGCACGGCCGACGTCTTCGAGGCCACGTTCCAGGCCAGGCTGCTCGATGCGACCGGCCGCCGGCTCGCCGGCGGTACGATGACCGCCACGTCGGGCAGCGGCACTCGCGGTACGTTCGCCTTCAGTCTCGCGCTCGCCGGCAGCGCGACGGCGGGCAGGCTCGTCGTCTACGATGCTTCGGCTGAGGACGGCTCGCCGCTCCACACCGTCAACATCCCGTTGACGTTGAGTCGGTAGGATCGCGCCGCCGCGTCGATCGCGCCGGGCTACTCGCGCAACGTCACCCGGTCGTCGTACAGCGCGACCAGGCCGTCGGCCGCGAGGCTCCGGGCGACTGTGCGGCAGTCGTCGAGCGGCAGCCCGAGGGCGTCCGCGGCGTCGCCCCACGGCTGCGGGCCGCGCTCGACGAGCAGGCGTAGAAGTCGTGCGCGCCGTTGCCGGTACGACCCGGCAAAGGGAGTCTGGCGCGTGAGCGGGGCGATGCCGGTCGCCTGCGCGGTGAGCACCAGCGAGCCGTAATCCATGAGGGCGTTGTGCCAGTCGCGGGAGCGGCCGCGGGGCAGCACGGCAGCGGCCGTGGCCTGCAGGACGGCGGGAGACAGGTCGCGGGGCAGCCCGAGCTCGTGGGTCAGCACCCGCCGAACGTTGGCGTCGACCGCGGCGAGGTCGGCGTTGGCGGCGAAGATCAGCACCGCGCGGGCCGTATAGGGGCCCACGCCGGGCAGCGCCAGCAGGCTCTCGAGATCGCCTGGCAGGCCGCCGGGCGCCGCTTCGGCGCACCGTTTGAGGCGTACGGCGCGGGTGTTGTAGCCGAGCCCCAGCCACGCGGCAAGGACGTCCGGAAGCGGTGCTGCGGCGAGGCTCGCCGGGGTGGGGAAGCGGTCAAGGAAGGCGATGTACTTCGCCACGACGCGCGAGACCTGGGTCTGCTGCAGCATGACCTCGCTCACGAGGATCGCCCAGGGTTCGGTCGTGGCGCGCCAGGGTAGCGCGCGGCCGTGCGCCGCATACCAGCCGAGCAGGCGGTCCTGCAGACGGGAGACGACGCCGGGGTCGAGCGGCGCCGTCAGCTCGGCCGGCGGCTCGCCGGCGCGGTTCATCCGGCCGTCTCGTCCCAAGTCCGGTAAAGCTCCTCGAGCCGGTCCTCGGCGCGCTGGCGCTCGGCGGCGAGATCGGCGGCGCCGGCGCGGTCGTCGTAGGTGTGAGGGTCGGCCAGCCGGGCGTCGATCTCGCCGAGGTCCTTTTCGGCGCGCAGGATGTCGGCTTCGAGGGCGCGCTCTCGGGCGCGCCGGCGGCGGACTTCTTCGGCGGCTTCTCTGGCGCGGGTCTCCGACGCGGCCGCCGGCGCGCTCGCACGGCGCGCGGCGGGCGTCTTCTGGACCGTGACGGCCCCCTCGGGTGGCTCGCGCCGCGCCGCCCGCGCCTCCCAGTAACGCTCGGCGGAGAGGTGGTTGACGAGCTTCCTGTCGTGGATCTCCAGCACGCGTGTGGCGACGCTCTGGATGAGGTGACGGTCGTGGGTGATCAGCAGCACGGTGCCGCTGTAGTCGGTAAGTGCCGCCGCCAACGCCTCGACGGAGTCGACGTCGAGGTGGTTCGTGGGTTCGTCCAGCACGAGGAAGTTGGCGTCGCCGGTGAGCAGTCTGAGCAGGCGCAGCCGGCTGCGCTCGCCGCCTGAGAGCTGGGCGACGGTCTTGTGGACCTCGTCGGCGGTGAACAGGAAACGGCCGAGCAGGCCGCGGGCGACCTGTTCGTCGTGACCGGTGAGCGGCAACACGGACTCGAGGGCTGTGGCGCCTTCGTCGAGCTCGCGGCCCTGCTGCGAGAAGTAGGCAAGGCGCACGTTGTGGCCGAGGTAGGCGACGCCCGCAGCGAGGGTGCGCAGGCCCACGATGGTCTCGGCGAGCGTGGTCTTGCCCGAGCCGTTGGGCCCGAGCAGCGCCACCTTCTCGCCGCGCTCGACGACCACATCGATGCCGCGTATGAGGGGCTTGGCCTCGGCGCCCGAACCGACGCTCACCTTCGGCGTCTTCAGCTCGAGTACGACACGCGCCGACGGGGCCGGCTGTGGCAGCCCCAGGTGCAGGCGCCGCGCGTCGCGCGCCGGCGCCTGCATGTCGCGCTTGATGCGCTCGATCTGGGTGAGCTTCGACTTGGCCTGCTTGGCCTTGAGCTTCTTGGTGTGAAAGCGGTCGTAGAAGCGCTGCAGCTGCTCGATCTTCTCTTTGTCCTGCTCGTAGCGGCGGGCGACCAGGTCGTTGCCGGCCGAGCGCTCGCGCATGTAGGTCAAGAAGTCGCCGCTGACCGTGGCCACGACGCGGTTCTCGAGCGCCAGCACGCGTGAGCCCACGCGCTCCAGCAGGCGGCGGTCGTGGGTCACCAGCACGTAGGCCTTGGGGTAGTCGAGCAGGAATTGCTCGAGCCATTCCACCGAGTCGATGTCGAGGTGGTTGGTCGGCTCGTCGAGCAACAGGAGGTCGGCGTCGGCCAGCAGCGCGCGGGCCAGGGTCACGCGGGTCAGCTCGCCGCCCGAGGTGGTGAGCAGGGGCCGGTCGAGCAGATCGCTCGGTAGCCCCAGACCCTCGAGCACGCCTGCCAGGTCGGTACGGTAGTGATAGCCGCCCATGAGCTCAAAGCGGTGCTGCAGGTGCTGGTAGGCTTTCATGGCCGCCGGCAGGTCGGCGCTGTGTTCGTCGAGTCGCTCCAGCGTCTGCTCGGCCGTGCGCAGCGAAGCCTCGAGGTCGAGCAGTTCCGCGAAGGCTTCCATGAGGTACTCGCGGACCGGGCGGTCATGGGTGAGCTCGGGTGTCTGCTCGTGCAGCCAGATGCGCCGTGCTCGCGTGCGTGAGATGCGGCCGGCGTCGGCGTACTCGCCGCCGGCCATGAGCCGCAACAGAGTCGTCTTGCCGCTGCCGTTGCGGCCGACGAGCACGGCGTGGTCGCGCTCGTCGAGGGCGAACGAGACGCCGGCGAACAGCTCCTGGCCGCCGAAAGACTTGGAGACGTTGTCGAATGAGACGATGGTCACGGGCGACCAGTATACGGGACGTCCGATCGCGACGCGGCGCGCCGCCGCACAAAGGCGTCGGCCGCGCGGGGCGAGCTACGTCAGCCGCGGCCGTGCTCCAGCGGCTGCCCGAGCCGATCTTCGCCTTCGCACAAAGACGCCGGCGCGCACGAGCTCACTCGCTCGGCAGCGACTCGCTGGGGTCGGGCACCGTGGGAACGCTCTGGCCGGCCGCGGGACCCGCGTCGCCCGGGCACATGAACATCTGCCGGATGCTGGGCTGGCCGGACGTGCTGGCGCCGAGGTAGTACTGCTGCGAGGGGTTCAGCGCACGATCCAGGGCGAGGATGCCGATCTGGCCCGGCGCGATGCTGATCGCCGTGCCGACCACCTTGGCCACGACCGTGCCGTCGCTCAGGGTGATGGGCGTGCCGGGGCCGATGTCGAGGTTGTGGGCGCTCGCCGTGTTTTCGATCTGAAGCTGGCCGCTGCTGTAGCCGACCGCCTTGAAGTCGAGCGTGCTGTCTTTGGTCAGGTGGCCGCCCATGGTGACGTCGACGTTCTGGCTGCCCTCACTACCGTTGACGCTCGTCAGGCTGCAGCCCGCCACCGCCGCGGCGGCCGCGCACAGCAGGCCCGCGACGGCGAGAAGGCGAAAGGTCTTGCGCATGTGGGCACCCCTGTCTTGCCGGTCACCGGCGGCCGTTCCGCCGGTCCACTCATCACAGGGCGGTATCGGCTGAAGTGCGCCCGGGGTTTACTGCGCGGCGGCGATGGTGGTACCGGCCTCGCCGCGTACGGCCGGGGCCACGTCGAGCAGGGAGGCGATCACGGCCCGCCCTCCGGCGCGCGCGAACTGCAGCGCGGCGGCGACCTTGGGCCCCATGCTGCCGGCCTTGAACTCGCCGGCCGCAGCATAGTGCTCCATCTCGTCGACCGTGACGTGCGCCAGGGCGCGCTGGTCGGGCGTCTTGTAGCCGACGTACACGGCCGGCACATCGGTCAGGATGAGCAGTACGTCGGCCTCGAGGTCGAGCGCGAGCCGGGCGGCGGCCAAGTCCTTGTCGATGACCGCCTCGACGCCGTGCAGCGAGCCGTCGCGCTCGCGCACGACGGGGATCCCGCCGCCGCCGTTGCAGACGGGCAGCGCTCCGGTCGCCAGGGCGCCGGCGATCGCCGGTAGCTGCACGATCTCGACCGGCGCGGGAGACGGCACGACACGACGCCAGCCGCGGCCGGCGTCCTCACGCACGACGATGCCCTGTTCGATGGCGAGCTCCCGGGCCCGCGCTTCGGGGTAGAAGGGACCGACCGGCTTGGACGGCGCCGCGAAGGCCGGATCGCGGCGGTCGACCACGACCTCGGTCAGAAACGTGGCGACCGGCACCTGCAGGCGCAGCTTGACCATGTGGTTGTGGAGGCTCTGCTGGAGCATGTAGCCGATCTGCCCCTGCGTCTCGGCGCCGCAGACGTCCATCGGCATGGGCGCCACGAGCTTGGCGGCCAGGTCGTTCTGGATCAGGATGTTGCCGACCTGGGGCCCGTTGCCATGGGTGAGCACGACACGCCAGCCGTCGGCCGCGAGGCGGGCGATGCGCCGGCAACTCTGATCGACGTTGACGAGCTGCTCCTCGAAGGTGCCGACCTGGCCGGGCTGCAGGATGGCATTGCCGCCCAGAGCCACGACCACCGTCTGAGGCGACTCGCTCATTGCGGGGATGTTCTGCGGGACACGGTCGGGCTCCTGCCGCGGGGGTGCGGTATGCACATCGCGTGCGTCGATATTCGCTATTCGTGTATGCATCGTATACGAGTCCCTGCGGAGAGGCTAACCTTGGCCCACAGAGAAGTCAGCCTTGGCCAGCGGAGGGGTTAGCCTCGGCAGGCGAGCGGCGGTCGGTGAACCGTCGCCCAGGGTGCCGGCGAGGTGACGATGAGCAGGGAACCGGCGATCGAGGGACCGAAGATCTTGGAGCAGATCATGACGAGCGATGAGCTGGCCGGTGTCCTCGAGGACCGCGGCTGGCGCGCGGCGGTGGTGCCCGTCGGCCGGCTCGCCGACCTGCGCGCCGAGATCGACCGTCGGCGGTCCGAGATGGCGCCGTCGGTCATGGCGGTCGTCGATCGCAACCTCGACTTCACGCCGCCCGCCGCAGTCGCCCGGCCCCGCTCGCTGATCGTCGTCGCCGTGCCGCACGCCTGCGCGCGGGTGACCGTGGCGGCGGGCGGCGAGACGGTGAGCGTCCCTATCCCCACCACCTACTGCCACCACGACGAGATCCAGGCCGACGTGGCCCGCACGATCGCCGCGAGCCTCGCGCCTGCCGGTCTCGCCGCAGCCCCCATGCTGCTGCCTGAGAAGCTCCTTGCGGTGTGCGCCGGCCTGGCTCGCTACGGCCGCAACAACATCGCCTACGTCGACGGCTGGGGCAGCTTCGTCGAGCTCGTCGCGTGCGTGTCGGAGATCGCCCCGGGAGCCGATCCGTGGACCGGCCCGCTCGCGCTCGCGCGCTGTGAGACGTGTGAGGCCTGTCGGCGAGCGTGTCCCAGCGGCGCCATCGGCGAGGACCGCTTTCTCGTGCACTGCGAGCTCTGTCTGACGCTGCACAACGAAAGCGAGCAGCCGCTGCCTTCGTGGATACGGCCGGCCTGGCACAACTGCCTGGTGGGCTGCCTGCGCTGCCAGCGCGTGTGTCCCGAGGACCTCGCCCTGCGCGACGCGGTCGCTGAGACGGCCGTCTTCGACGAGCGCGAGACCGGTCTGCTGGTCGCGGGGATCACGCGCGAGTTGCTGACGGGCGAGGCGGGCTTGCGCGAGAAACTCGATGAGCTCGGCTTGCTGGGCTACGACGACGAGTTTCTCGGTGTGACGCTGGCGCGCAACCTGCGCGTGCTGCTCGAGGCGCGCGGCGTGGCCTGAGCGAGGCGCCTGCGAAGCCGGCCGGCCCCGGGCGCAGGAAGCCAGCGCGGCCGGGCTCCGCACGGCCCGGTGCCGGTGATAGCCTTACACGAGGGGCGGCCGTGGGGAGCCGCCACCGGGCACGGAAGGTTGGCATGGATATCGGCCGGGTTCTCAAGGATTCGTGGGCCATCTTCGTGAAGGACTGGGCGGCCCTGATCGTCGGGGCGCTCATCATGTTCGTCCTGGGTGTGGTCACAGCGGGCATTCTGTTCGTGCCCCTGAGCGCCGGCCTGTACCTGATGATCCTGCGGCGTGTGCGCGAGGGCCGCCCGGCCGAAGTCGGCGATGTGTTCGGCTGCTTCGACCGCCTGGGCGCCTACGTCGTCGCCTACCTGCTGCTCCTTGCGTTCCTGCTCGTCGTCGCGGCGATCGTGCTGCCGCCGTTTCTGCTGCTCGTGCTCGGCCACTCGGGCGCTCGCGGGCTCGGTTTCGTCCTGCTGGGTCTCGCGCTGCTCGGCGTCGCCGTCGTCGGCGCGTATCTGCAGACCATCTGGGTCTACTGGACGATCCTCATGGTCGACAGACGCCGCTCAGTGATCGAGGCGCTCAAGGAGAGCCGCGAGATCGTCACGAGGAGCGGCTTCTGGATGACCCTTCTGGTGATCGTCATCATCGGGGCCATCGTGGGTGCGATCAACAGCGCGATCGGTACCATCACGTTCGGCTTCGGCGGCATCCTCGTGCTCCTGCTCGCGCCCTGGCAGTTCGGCGCCTACACCGCGATGTACTTTCAGGCGGTCGGTGAGAGTGGTCTGTTGCCCTCGGCATTCCCGGCCCCCACAGCGGCCTGGCAGGGCGGGCCCGCCGCCTACGGTGGGCCTGGCGGCCCGTACCCGCTCGGGGGGCAGCCCCAAGCCGGCCCGTATGCGCCGCCGCCCGGCTACGCGCCGCCGCCCGGCTACGCGCCGCCGCCCGGCTACGCGCCGCCGCCCGGCTACCGCCGCCGCCCGCTGCGCCGCCGCCCGCTACCCCGCCGGCGCCTCAGACGCCGCCTTGGGCAAGCGTCCCGACCACGCCGCCGCCGTGGGTCCAGACGCCCGTCTGGGGCCAGGCTCAGACGCACCCTGCACCTGCGCCGTCCGAGACTTCCCCCGAGGCCTCCGACGCCGACGCCCCGCACGGCGACGCTCCCGCTCGGCCTTCGCCCGGCACGCCCACGCCGCCCACGCCGCCCAAGCCGCCGGCGCCGCCGTCGTGATCTGACGCAAGCGGCGTGCCGATCGTGTTCGAGACACGTGCGGGGCGAGCCTCGCCTCGCGGGCGGTCCAAGGCGCTATACTGCGGGGCGACGCCGTCTCGAGGAGCAGCCATCGCCCCGCCGTCCCACACCGACCGCTTGACGACATTCCGGCAGGCCCGCGCCGCGATCGGCTCGCGGGCGAGGCTCGCTGCCGCGAAGTCACGAAGCGCCGCCGCGGCGGGCGCCGTCGCCGTGGGTCGACGATGAGTGCACCCGCGGGAGCGGCCGGCGCCGGCGAGCCGGTCATCAAGGTCGAAGGTCTGACCAAGCGCTACGGCGACCTCGTGGCCGTCGACGGGCTCTCCTTCGCCGTGCAGCGCGGCGAGATCTTCGGCATCCTCGGACCGAACGGCGCCGGCAAGACGACCACGCTCGAGATGGTCGAGGGCCTGCGCAAGCCCGACGGCGGTACGGTCTCGGTCGACGGTCTGGCCGTCTGGCCCGACCCCAGAGCGGTCAAGCGCCGCATCGGCGTGCAGCTTCAGGCCACGGCCCTGTTCGACTACCAGCGTCTGTACGAGATCATCTACGTGTTCGGCTCGTGCTACGGGATCCATCGCAGCCGTAGCGAATGCACGGCGCTGCTCGAGCGAGTGGGTCTGGGCGACAAGGCCGGAGCCTTCGTCGATGAGCTCTCCGGAGGCCAGGCTCAACGGCTCTCGATCGCCCTGGCCCTCGTCAACGACCCGGTGGTGACCTTCCTGGACGAGCCCACGACCGGCCTCGACCCTCGCGCCCGGAGGGCGCTCTGGGACGTGATCGGCGAGATCAACCGTGACGGCACGACGGTCGTGCTCACCACGCATTACATGGAGGAGGCCGAACGGCTCTGCGATCGTGTGGCGGTCGTGGACCGGGGCCGCATGATGGCGCTCGACGTGCCGCGCGCGCTGATCACCCAGCTCGGCGCCGAGGCGACCGTGCGGTTCGACCTGAGCGAGCCCGTGCCGGCCGACGAGCTCTGCGCGCTCGACGGCGCGACTGCCTGCCGGGCGGTCGACGAAGGCTACGAGGTGGTGGCCGACGACGCTCAGCGCACGGTCGTCTCGCTGCTCGACTTCGCCCGCTCACGCGGCCTGCGCGTGGCTCACCTCGACGTCAGGGGCGCCGACCTCGAGGACGTCTTCCTGAGCATGACCGGTCGCAAGCTGAGCGACGACGGCGACGAAGCCGAGTCTGGTGTCGCCACCAAGAAGAGGCGCCGCTTCGGCTTTGGGGGCGGTCGCTAGATGCGCACGTTCTGGGACTTCGTCAAGGCCGACGTCCAGATCACGGCGCGCAACCGGCAGGCGCTGTTTTGGACGTTCTTCTTTCCGGTGCTGCTCATGTTCCTGCTCGGCGTGGTGTTCGGCCAGTCGGGCAGTTTCACCACCAAGCTGGCCATCGTGAACGAGGACCACGGTCCCATGGCGGCGGCGATGGTCACGGTCTTTCGCAACGTCGACGCCCTCAAGGTGTCCACCCTCTCAAGCGAGACCGCCGCGCTGAAGTCGCTGCGAAACGGCGACTACGCCGCCGTGCTCGTGCTGCCGGCCGGTCTCGAGCAGCGTTTCGGCAAGGGTTCGAGCGCGCTGCCTTTCTACTACGACAACACCTCACTGGCCCAGGCCGGCACCGTCACCATGGTCACGCAGCAGGTCGTGAACGGCTTCGCCGAGCAGGCCAGCGGCTCGCCGCCCAAGTTCGAGCTGCGCGCGCGCGGCATCGCGAGCTCGAGCTTCAACTACATCAGCTTCCTGGTGCCCGGCGTGGTCGCCATGGCGCTCATGACCAACGGCATCTACGGGGTGTCGGGCACGTTCGTGGCCTACCGCCAGCGCGGCGTGCTGCGGCGGCTCAAGGCGACTCCCATGCCGCTGCCGAGCTTCATCGGCTCCCGCGTGCTGGTGCACCTGTTCCTGGCGCTCATCCAGGCGGCGCTCGTGATCGCCGTCGGCGTCGTGCTGTTCCACGTCCACATGGCCGCCGGGCCCACGCTCGCGCGCATGGCGGTGCTGGCCCTGATCGGTTCCGGCAGCTTCGTGGCGATAGGCTTCTTCGTGGCGGCGATCTCCAAGAACGTCGAGTCCGCGGCCGCGCTCGGCCAGGTGATCGGCACGCCCATGATGTTCCTCTCGGGTATCTTCTTTCCGATGGACAACGCGCCCGTCTGGATACAGCCGGTCGTCAAAGCCATGCCGTTGTACTATCTTGCCAATGCGATGCGCGATGTCATGATCAAGGGCTTCGCGCTGTGGGCGGTCCGCTGGGACATCATGATCCTGCTTCTGGTAACCGCCGTGTTCCTGGTCTGTTCGGTCCGTTTCTTCCGTTGGGAGTGATGTTCGCGTGAATCCTGGGTTTCGCGATGTGCTGCGCCGCGTGCTGCTCGTGGTCGGCTTCGGAGTCGCCTTCGGCTTCGTCATGTTCTTGATCGAGCCGCACTACGGCATGGGGTACTCGGTGCTCCTGCTCCTGGTGCTCATCCTGCTGCTGGTGCGCGCCTACGCCACGGGCTACCGTTACCGCTGCGCCAACTGCGGCAACGTCTTCAGGGTCCCGTTGCTGGTCGACTTTCTGACCTTCTCCGGGGTGGGGCGCAACGCCGACGGCACCTACCACACCTGGAAGTCGCTGACCTGCCCGAAGTGCCGGCAGCGCACCAGAGCCGTGGCCATCAAGGTGAGGCACGGCGAGTCTGCCGCCGCCGACGGCGATCGTTACCGGTCGCGCGGTGCCGACGACGCGCCCGCGGCCCCGCAGGCCAAGCCACGCTCCACGAAACCGCGCGCCGCACGCAAGCGCAAGTAGCGAGTGGCGACCAGGCGCGCCACGAAAGTCACGCCGGCCTGAGCGGCGACGACGCAGTCGATCGCCGGACCAGGCGCGCCACGAAAGTCACGCCGGCCTGAGCGGCGACGACGAAAGTAGATCGCCGGCCTACGACGCGTCGGGTGGCGCCGGACCGCGCCGGCGCGTGGTCGCCGGCCGGCCCGGTCGGGAGGCGATGCCGAGGCGCGTCAGCGCTGTGGCCACCGCATCGGGCAGCGCGTCGGGGGCGACGCGCACGATCTCGATCTCAGGCAGACTTTCCAGAAACTCGCGCTGGTAGGACTTCTGCGTGAGCCGGTGGTCGAGCACCACCACGACCCCGGCGTCGGTTTCGGTGCGGATCAGGCGGCCGAACCCCTGGCGGAACCTGAGCACCGCCTCGGGCAGGTAGAACTCGCGAAACCAGTCGCGGCCTTCGTCGCCGGCGGTCTGACGGCGCGCCTCGAAGCGCGCGTCCTGGCGGGGGAACGGCAGGCGGGCGATGACCAGGCAGACGAGGGCGTCGCCGGGGAAGTCCTGTCCGGTCCACAGCGCGTCGACGCCCAGGAGCACCGTGGCCGGGTGACTGCGGAACTCCTCGGCCAGCGCCGCCGCGCTGCCGTGCACGCCCTGGGCGAGCAGGACGACGCCTTCGTCTTCGATGTGGGCGCCGATCAGCGTCGCCACCGCTTCGACCTCGCGGCGGTTCGTGAACAGAGCGAGGAGCCGGCCCCCGGTGAGCTCGGTCAGGCGGCGCAGGCGTGCGGCGAGTCGCGCCGGCTGTTCGTCGGCCCGGTAGCGGGTCGTGGGGTCGTGCTCGAGCACGAGCGTCGCCTGACGGCGAAAGTCGAAGGGTGAGGGAAAGACGCGCTCGCTCACGTCGAGATCGGTGGCCAGTCCGGCTTCGCCGCGGTAGTAGGCAAACGAACCGGCCACCCCGAGCGTGGCGCTCACCAGCACGCCGCTGCGCAACCGGTTCCAGAGGCGTTCCCTCACGAGCGGCGCCGGCGAAAGAGGCGCGCAGCTCAGAGACCAGGCGCGGCCGGTCGGCGGGCCGGGCCGGGCCGGGTCGAGTC
This sequence comes from uncultured Actinomycetes bacterium, assembly GCA_963845355.1. Lineage (GTDB taxonomy): Bacteria > Actinomycetota > Thermoleophilia > UBA2241 > UBA2241 > Bog-752. The sequence goes on along the minus strand of CAWJRV010000002.1, from coordinate 14,976 downwards.
CGTGACGACCAGGCAGCTCCGCCCAGAACACGAGGTTGGCCGGGGGCCGCCTGGTCACGTCGGTGAGCAGGCGGGCCGCGGCCGCGGCGTCGGCGCCCAGAGCGACGGCGCGGGGGCGCTCGCGGTGTTCCTCGGGGAGCGCTTCGGCGGTCGCCGACGCCGCCTGGGCGAGTTCGGCCAGAGCCGCGGCGAGCGCGTCGCAGGCGGCCGCGAAGGTGTCGAAGAGGGGTTGTTCCTGGAGACCGGGGGTGAGCCGCAGGGTACGCCCGTAGAGCTCGGTCGTCGTGGTGTCTGAGTCGGGCTCGTCGATGGCCGTCGCGAGGGCGTCGATGGCGGCGCCGAGGCCGTCGGCCAGGCTGGGCATGACGCGGGCGGCGTGTTCGAAGCCGTCGGCCGCGCTTCCGAGGGCGGCGGCTGCGTCGCTTGCCACCTTGCCGGCCGCCAGGCGGCAGACGGCGGACAGCGGGCGGTGTCCGTGGCGGCCGCGAGCCTCGCCGAGGAGTTCGTTGGCGAGTGCCCTGTCGACGCGCTCGGAGAAGGCCGAGACGGCTTCGTCGGGCAGGAGATGCGCCTCGTCGACCACAAGGTCGTCGAAGGGCGGCAGCGTGTCGCCGCCGGTGAGCAGGAGGGCGTGGTTCACACAGACGAGATGGGCCGCGCGAGCTTCGGTGCGGGCGCGGCGCCAGAGGCATGCGCCGCGCGAACCGCACCGCCCGGCAAGACACGAGGCGGCCGAGGCGCGCAGCTCGCGGGCCGTCTCGGCCAGGGCCGGCAGCGTCTGCGTGGCGCCGTAAGGCAGCGCCGACACGTCGACCTCGCCGCGGCGGACGCGGCCGAGAAGCCAGGCCAGCGCCAGCAGGCGGTCGCGCTCCGGCAGGCCGTCGTCGGCCGCGGCGACCGCCTCGTCGAGGCGCCGGCGACAGAGGTAGTTCTCGCGACCCATGAGCAGCGTCCAGCGAAAGCCCTGGGGCAGGCATGACGCCACGAGCGGCAGCTCGCGCTCGGCGAGCTGCCGCTGCAGGACCTTGGTCTTGGTGGAGATCGTCACCCGTTCGCCACAGGCGGCCGCGCGAAAGGCGGCCGGCAGAAGATAGGCAAGGCTCTTGCCCATGCCCGTGCCGGCCTCGAACAGCCCGAGGCCGCCGCTCGCGAGCATGCCGGCGACCGCCGCGGCCATCTCGACCTGGCCGGGCCGTACGACGAAGCCGTCGAGGGCGGTCGAGAGCGCACCACCCTCGCCAAGGGCGACCTGCCAGTCGGCGGCGTCGCAGGCCAGGGCGGCGGGCCGCGCGTCGGCCGGGATGGGGGTCGTCTGGGCGGGCCGCCGTTCGCCATCAGTCCGTGAAGGGGGTGCCGGCGACGCGGCGAGCGGGGGCAGGCCGTCGAGCAGTGCCAGGGGCGCCCAGTCGGCCGCCTCGAACAGGCGCCGCTCGTCGGCGGTCAGGGTCGCGGCTCGGCGGCGCAGCGCGTCGAGCAGGGCCGCGGTGACCTCTGCATCGGGGAGGGCCCGATGCGGAGGCTCACCCAGACCGAGCGTGACGGCCATGGCGGCCAGTCCGTGGCGGTCGATCTCGGGAAACAGCAGGAGCGACGCGGCCAGGGTGTCGAAGCTGGGCACGCGTAGCGGCGGCGCCCCACAGCGCACCGCCGCCGCACCGAGCATGGCCAGGTCGAAGGCGACGTTCTGGCCGACCACGAGCGCCTCGCCTACGAACTCGCGCAACTCCACATAGGCACGGGCAAAGGTGGGGGCGCCCGCCAGGTCGGCGGCCGCGATGCCGGTGAGACGGGTGATCTGCAGCGGCAGGGCGCACTCGGGGTCGACCAGGGTGCTCCAGGTGGCCGCGACCTGCAGGTCGGCGCCGAGACGCACGGCGCCGATGTCGATCACACGATCACGGGCCGGATCGAGCCCGGTCGTCTCGGTATCGATGACGACGATCTGGACGGGCGAACGAGGCATGAGCACGAGCCTACCACGCTGGGCTGGAACCGTGGCCGAGCCGCAAGGTGGACCTTCGACGCCGCCGGGGCGAGACCGGCGCGCCGCTCCGGCGAAGCTCTGCACGCCGGCCTGGCGATCGGCCTGCACGCCGGCCTGGCGTTCGCCGCCGCCGCAAGGTTCGGCTAGGATGGGCGCCGAGCGTGGACTCGAGAGCGGGCGTAAGTAAAGCCCCGTTGACGACGGGCAAAGCGGGTGAGATGGGACGGCTGAAGAGGCGGTGGTCCGGCCCGCACGGCGCGTCGGCGCGGCTCACCGACGACCTGCCCGGCGATCGGGTCCTTGCCGGGGGCGACTGATGCCGGTAATGGTGGTCTCTCCCGGCCGCTTGCGGCGCGTTCTCGCCGGGATGGCCGTGTTTCCGGGTCAGTTCTGGCTGATCGTCGTGGCGACGTTCGTGTTCCTCTCGAGCTCGTCACTCGTGTTTCCGTTCCTCTCGATCTACCTGCACGATCACATCCATCTGTCGCTGGGAGTGGTCGGCGCGGTGCTCGGCGTGTCGGCGCTTTGCGGGCTGCCGCTGCAGATCGCCGGCGGCTGGTGGGCCGACCGGCATGGACGCCGGGGAGTGGTACTGCTGTCGATGGCCAGCGCGGCATTGCTCACTGCGGGGCTCGCCATCGTGCACGAGGTCGGTCTCGTGCTGGCGATCGTGCTGACCTCGGGGGCTTTCGGCTGGCCGCTGTTTCTCACCGCCACCAACGCCATGGTCGGCGATCTGGTGCCCCCGGAACGCACTGCCGAGGCGTTCGGCATCGTCCGCGTGGCGCTCAACCTGGGCGTCGTCTTCGGTCCGATGATCGCCGGCTTCGCACTCGCCGCCGGCCTGCCGTTCGCCGTGTTGTTCGATGTCTCGGCGGCCGGCTGCGGCTGCCTGTTCTGCCTTCTCGCACTGCTGCTCAAGGAGACGCGGCCCCTGGGTGGGCCGGCCACCGGGTGCGCGCCGCTCGTGGCCGAGACCGTGACCGAGGGCGCCCCCGGCATGGTGCTCGAGGCCGCCGGTGAGCCGGTCGGCTATCGCCGGGTGCTCGCCGACCGTCGCTTTCTCGCCTTCTGCGCCATCACGCTGCTGCCACTCTTCTGCTACGGTCACATCTCCACCGTGTACCCCGTCTTTCTGACCGAGGTCCTGCACGTCTCGTATGCGAGCTGGGGGCTGCTGCTCGCCCTGAACGCGATCGTCGTGGTGACGCTGCAGTACCCGCTGGTGCGGGTGCTGCAGCGTCACGACCGGCTCCTGCTCGTGGCCCTCGCGAGTGTCCTGCTCGGCTGTGGTATCGGGGCGGCGGCGTTCCTTACGGCCGGCTGGCCGCTGTTCGTTTTGATGGTCGTCTTCAGCCTCGGCGAGATCGTCTTCGTGCCGCTGTCGACCAGCATCGCGATGGGGCGCGCGACCGACGCCGAGAGGGGCCGCTACATGGGCGTCTGGAGCATCGTCTGGGTGGGGGGCCAGGCGCTGGCGCCACTGCTCACCGGTGCGGCCATGGATCGCCTCGGTGGGCGTCCCGCCTGGGCTCTGATCATGGTCGCGGGATTGGTGGGCGGGGCGCTGTACGTCGCTCTGGCCAGGCGGGCGGACCGATCGCGTCCTGTAGACTCCGAGGCATGACGTCACCGGCGGCAACAGGATGTGCCACGTGAGCAAGCCGGCCCCGAAAGTGGGGTTCAAGAGCGTGCTGCACCTGGGGCGGACGGTGCGCCTGGTGTGGAGGATCTCACCGGGCTGGACGCTCGCCAGCGTCGTGCTCGCGGTGGCTCAGGGTCTCCTGCCCATCGCCAGCCTTCAGATGATCAGGCTGATCACGAACGCCGTGGTGAAGGGCTCCGGCGCGGCCGACAAGACGGCGGCCTTCGGGCACGTGGCCGTCCTCATCGTGGTCGCCGGACTTCTGGGTGTCGCCGCCGCCCTCGCGCGGTCGGCGACCACGCTCGTCAGCACCGCCCAGGGTCAGGTCGTCACCGACCATATCTCCGACATCATCCACGCCAAGTCGATCGAAGTCGATCTCGAGTACTACGAGAACTCCCGCTACTACGACGTGCTGCATCGCGCCCAGCAGGAGGCGCCGTATCGTCCGACGCAGATCGTCAACGACCTTGTCTCGATCGGTCAGAGCCTCATCTCGCTGGCCGCCGTGCTGGCGCTGCTGTTCAGCCTGAGCTGGGTGGTCGGGCTGGTCATCGTCGTGGCCGCCCTGCCCAGCGCCTACTTTCGCATGCGCTACTCGAACAAGCTCTATGAGTGGGAACGCCGGCGCACCGGCGAAGACCGCCGTTCGTGGTATCTGCACTGGCTGCTGACCGACGGCTCGCGTGCCAAGGAGATACGGCTGTTCGAGCTGGGCGCGACGTTGCGACGCTGGTATTCGGACCTGCGCGCCACCCTGCGCCGCGAGAAGCTCGCGATCGTCACCAAGCGCTCGCTGGCCGACTTCGTGAGCGGCCTGGCCGCGGTCCTTGCCATCTTCGGCACGTTCGCCTACATCGCCTGGCGCACCGTCATGGGCACGCTGACGCTCGGCGCCATGATCATGTACTACGGCGCCATCCAGTTGGGGCTCTCCTCGCTGCAACAGGTACTGGGCGGCTTTGCCAGCCTGTACGAGGACAACCTGTTTCTCACCTACTTCCACGAGTTCCAGACGCTCGAGCGCACCGTCTCGGACCCGCCCGACCCGCGCCCGGTGCCGCGTCCCCTGACGACCGGCATCGCCTTCGAGAACGTGAGCTTCTCGTACCCCGACACCGGTCGCCGCGCCATCGACGACGTCTCGTTCACCGTGCGGCCGGGCGAGGTGGCGGCCCTGGTGGGCGCCAACGGCTCCGGCAAGACGACGCTGGTCAAGCTGCTGTGCCGGCTCTACGACCCCGACCAGGGGCGCATCACGATCGACGGCTGCGACCTGCGCGGCTTCGAGATCGTCGATCTGCGGCGCAGCCTCAGCGTCATCTTTCAGGACTACGCCCAGTACCAGCTCACCGCGCGGCAGAACATCTGGATGGGCAACGTCAGGCTCGACCCCGAGGACTCAGCGATCGAGGCCGCGGCCCGCGACTCCGGGGCCGCGACGGCGATCGCCGGCCTGCGTGGCGGCTACGACACCGTCCTCGGCAAGGTCTTCGAGGACGGCGAGGAGCTCAGCATCGGTGAGTGGCAGAAGGTGGCCCTGGCGCGGGCCTTCGTGCGCGGCGCCGAGATCCTGGTGCTCGACGAGCCGACGAGCGCGCTCGACCCGCTGTCGGAGTCGCGCGTCTTCGAGCACATCCGTGAGGTCGCCCAGGGCAAGGCGGTCCTGCTGATCTCACACCGCTTCTCGACCGTGCGCCTGGCCGACCGCATCCACATCGTCGAGCAAGGCGGCATCGTCGAGAGCGGCACGCATGCCGAGTTGCTGGCTCTGCGCGGCCTCTACGCCCGCATGTACGACGTGCAGGCCCGTTCCTACCGTTGACGTCCCTACGGGCTGACCGGCCGACGGGCAGGCGGGCGGCGAGCTGAGGCGAAGCCGGCGACGTCACGTGTGTCGCTACCGGTCAGGGCCCTCCGGCTTCGCCTGAGCCCGACGCCGCCGATCTAGAGGTCGAGGGCGTTCTGCAGATCGCGGGCGTGCTCTTCTTCGACCATGAGGATGTCTTCGAGGGCGCGCCGCAGGCCGTATTCCTGGAGCTGCTCCGCCTGGGCGATGCGCGCCTTGTAGCGCGCGATGGCATCGAGCTCGCCCTCGAGGTCCTGCTCGAGCATGACCTTGGCGAGCTCCGAGACCCGCACCGTGGCGACCTTGACCCCGGGCGTACCGCCGAGGAAGTCGATCTGCTCAGACAACGAGATGGCGTGCGCGTGCTCTTCGTTCGAGTGGATGGCGAGCTCGGCGCGGATGGCGTCGTACTGCGGGCCGGTGATGACGGCGGCGTGCTGCACGTACTGGATCAGTGCCTGGAACTCCTTGGCCAGGTCGTCGTTCAGGGCGGCGATCAGCTTGGCTCTGGTGAGCGGCGCCGGCGACGCGGCAGACCCGGCGGCCGACGCCTGCGCCGACTCGCTTGCGGTCCGCGCCGCCGACCGGCGGGCGGGGCCGGCGGTCTTGCCGGTCGCCTTGCGGGCCGAGCCGGCGCCCTTCTTGGCGTCGTTCTTGGGCATGGGGACTCCTTTCGACGGTGCGCCGTGTGCGATCCAACATTCTTCTCAGCGCTGACTGCAGTATGTATCACAGCGGAAACGGCGGCGGTCGGCCACAGACCGGTCGCCGGCCGGCGCGGCGGCCACCGCCGGCGCGTTCAGGGAGGTCGTGGGTTGGTGCGGCGTCAACCGCCGGCGCGCTCCACGAGGCCGTCGGCCGCCGCCGTGACCTGCCGGCGCACGAGCAGGACGTCCAGCCAGCGGGCGGGGATGGCGCCGGCGCCGTAGCGGGCGCCCGCCAGGGCGCCCGCTACGGCGCCGACCGTGTCGCAGTCGCCGCCGCGATTGACGATCTCGACCAGGGCACCCTCGAAGCTGGTCGTGTGCAGGACTGCCCACACCGCTGCCCGCAGCGAGTCGAGGACGAAGGCAGCGGCGTGTATCTCGTCGGGCTCGGCGTCGACCGCGTCGCGCAACGCTGAGGCGACTCGCGAGTCTTCGTCGTCGAGCATGACGGCGACGGCGGGGACGCTCGCCGTGAGATTCCCGGTCATCGCGGCCACGAGCAGCTCGTTCAGGGCGACACACGACCAGGCGGCAAGGTGGGCGTGGTGAGTCAGCGTGGACTCGCGCAGCGACACGCGACGCCGCATATCGGGGTCGTGGAAGAAGCGCAGCGCCACCGGGGCGCAGCGCATGAGACTGCCGTTGCCCGCCATCGGGTGACCGAGGACCTCGTAGGCGCGTCGCGAGGCCAGGTCCCAGGGCGTGCCGGCGGCCAGCGCCAGCATGACGGTGCGGGTCGTGAGGCTGACGTCGCGCGGTCCGGCGGCAAACCAGGCCTGGTAACGGTCGATCACACCCTGGGGGTCGAAGTCACCGGCCGCCACCAGGCTCTCGGCCAGGGCGAGCATCATCTCGGTGGCGTCAGTGCCCTCACCCGGCTCGACGTCGTGGCAGCCGCCGCCCACCATCTCGTCGAGCACTCCCCAGCGATCGCGGACCTGGGAGGCCGTCAGGAACTCCGCTGGGGCCCCCAGGGCGTCGCCGACCGCGAGGCCCAGCAGCGCGCCGCGGAACCGTTCGCGCGGCACGGGCGGCCGGTCGCCGCGGCTCCGCGAAACAGTCTCGTCGTCGCGCCGCGAAGCCGTCTCGCCGTCGCTCGTCATGTCGCTGCCGGACTCGGACATGGCGCGTCAGCCCAGCAGCTCGGAGACCAGCAGCTCGAAGAAGCGCACTTGGAACGGCACGTCGTCGACGGCGATGCGCTCGTCTTTGGCGTGTTCACGGCCCCCCATCGTCGCCGAGTCCTCGGCCACGAAGGGGCAGAAGCCGTAGGCGACCATGTCGGGGAAGGCCTCGCGGAACCAGCGCGAGTCGGTGAAACCGGTGAGATGCAGCGGGATGACCTCGGCTCCCGGCACCAGGCGCTCCATGACCCGCTCGACGGCCTCGCTCAGGGGACTGGGCACAGGAGATTCGTTGGCGTCGGTGAGGTCTGTCCAGGCAAACTCCCAGCCGTCGATGCCGGAGAGCGCGGCATCGACTTCGCGGCGCACGTCGTCGGGTCCCTGGCCGGGCAGCATGCGACAGTCGATGTCGACCGCCGCGTGCGAGGGGATGACGTTGAGCGCTTCGCCGCCGCCGTGCAGGATCGTGGGCGAGAAGGTCAAGCCGAGCAACGGCTCGATCAGGTAGGCCGCTTCGGCATCGGTGCAGTGCAGCTCGCGGACGGCCGCCCGCGCGAGCGCCGGGTCCTTGAGGCGCTCGCGCAGGGCGGGGTCGGACACGATGCGGTCGATGTAGCGGGCGGTGAAGGGGGCCACGGTCACGCCGGCCTCGTGGTCGGCCAGCGCGCAGAGCACCCGGCCGAGGCGTTCGACCGGGTTGAGATCGTGGAGCGGCACTGAGCCGTGACCGCCGCGGCCGTGGACCGTGATGCGAAAGTCGGCGAAGGCTTTCTCGCCGACGGTCAGCGGGTAGAGGCGGACGCCGTCGACCACCGAGTAGGTGCCGCCGCCCTCGTTCAGCAGAAAGTCGCAGCGCACGAGGTCGGGGTGCCGCGTGGCCAGCCAGCGCGCGCCGCAGTAGTCGCCGCGCTCCTCGTCGGCCGTGGCGATGAACAGCAGTTCACCGGAGAACGTCGCGTGCCGGCGGGCGAGCCGGGCCACGGCTACGGCTTGAGCCGCCACCTGGTTTTTCATGTCGGTGGCGCCGCGGCCCCAGACGTAGCCGTCGCGGACCGCACCAGAGAACGGCGGCAGAGCCCACTCATCGGGCTCGGCCGGCACGACGTCGAGGTGGCCGAGGAGTCCGAGCGTCGGTCCCGGAAGGGCTCCGGGCAGCCGGACGATCAGATTCTGGCGGTCGGGCAGGTCGCCGACGAGTCGCGCCTCGAGGCCGTTGGCGGCGAAGTACTCGGCCAGCACAAGGGCGGCGCGGGTCTCGTTGCCGGGCGGGTTGGTGGTATCGGCCTGCAGGAGTCGGGACAGCAGCCCGACGGCGTCGTCTTTGAGCGCGCGTCGCTCATCGCGCGCCATGCCCGGAACCTCCATCGCAACCTCCAGCCACACCCGTCTGCAAGGTGACAATGATATCGGTTTTGGCGCCTACAGGAGTCGCGCCTGCCCGGGAGGCTTGCGACCGTCGTCGCCCGGCGAGAGATCGCCGTGCTCGTCCGGTGTCGCGGGACCGCCGCCGGCGAGGCCCAGCAGCGAGGTCATCTGGCGGGCGTTACGCACGCCGAAGTCGCGGTAGTTGTTGTTGAAGAGCACGTGCACGCTCGCGGCCCGCGCCGCGAGCGTGCGGATCTGAGGCACCCACTCGCCCAGCTCGGCCTCGTCGTAGAGGTACTTGAAGCGGTCCGACGCGGCGCGGCCGCGGACCTGCCAGGTGTCGCGGTTGCGGCCGTGGAAGCGCACGACGGCGAGGTCGGCGGTAGCGACGGCGAGCGGCGGCGTGCTGTTGGGAAAGCCCTGGGGCTCGTCGACCGAGACGTAGGCGACGCCTTCGTGTTCGAGGAACGAGAGCGTGCGGGCGGTGGCGGCTTCGTCGCTGAGCCAGCCGCCGCCTCGAAACTCGACGGCGATGGGGAAGGGGTGCAGCTCGGAGACCACCTTATGGATGTGCTCGCGGCCGGCGTGACCGGCCCGAAACCAGGGCGGGAACTGAAACAGCACCGCGCCGAGCTTGCCGGCGGCCTGGAGTGGCGCCAGCGCGCGGCGGTGGGTCTCCCAGAGCAGCGCCTCGCCTTGGGGTGGCAGGTCGCGCAGATAGACGTTGCGCTTGCCGGCGGCCTGCGGGGGCACGAGAGCCTGCAGGTCGGGTGTGAGCCGCTCGGGAGGGGCGCCGTGACCCGTGAGGAGGGCGAACGCCTTGACGTCGAACACGAAGCCGGGGGGTGTGCGTTCGGCCCAGAGCTGGGCGTTGCGGGCGTTCGGCGGACCGTAGAAGGTGGAGTCGACCTCGACGATGGGAAACTGAGAGGCGTAGAAGCCCAGGCGTGTGGCGGCGCTCGTCACGCCCGCCGGGTAGAAGCCGCCGGAGGCTATCAGCGTGGGGTCGGTCCAGGAGCAGTTGCCGACCAGGATGCGTGCCGCTTGCGTATGGGTCATGCGACCTCCGACCATGGCCTGCGACCACGGCGCTCGGCGCGGCGGTTTTGCGCCCGTACGACCAGGCGCGCGACCGGCTCGCCGGCGTCGCGCTCGCCGCAAGTCTATCGCCGTCTCGGCCCGGGGAGCTTCCGTTGCCGGCCAACGTCCACGTCGCAACGTCTACGTTGTCACGGCGCGACCGTCGTCCTATAGTCGCACCAGAAGGCCTGTGGCCTTCGTCACAGTCGCCAAAACAGTCTGTCGGCGGCGCACTGTGGCGCCATTGAGCGGTCCTCGCCGGGGCGGCCCCGGTGCGGGTGCGCGGCGGCTGGCCCGTCGGCGCCCACGAGGCAAGTCCGTTCCGTCTGGCGCCGCCGACGGGCAGAACTCAAGCGGGCGGGCCGGGTATCGCGGGCCCGTCCGTATCGCTTTGACGTCCTGCCGCGGCGCGGCTCGCGGCGCGTTGACCAGGCTGTGACGGACATCTATACTTCCTCGTCCGGGCGCTTCCCGTCCGGGCACGTGTGTCGGAATGGCGGAATTGGTAGACGCGCTAGGTTGAGGGCCTAGTGAGGGCATTTCCTCATGGGGGTTCAAGTCCCCCTTCCGACACCACTTCACCTCTCTCGTGTCCCTCCGCCGCGTCGCGTTACCCGCGTCGCCCAGGCCGCGTTCGGCGGTAAGGCGTTCTCCGACGGCGGTCGTACACGCTGGCTAGTCCAGGCCCTCGTGCCGATAATCACCGCACAGGGCATGCGACGGGTCGGCTGCGCCTGGTCTGCTCGGCGGGCCGGGCGTGTCGCAGGCACACGGCCGGCCCGACGGCCGCGAAACGAGGGGCGCATGGGGCAGCGATCGGTCATGGCGGCGGCGGCGGCGGCGGCGGCGGCGGCGCAGGGTCTCGGCGCGCCGCTGGGCGACGCGATCTCGAGCGGGGTCATCGTCTGCGACGCCGGCGCGATCATCGTCGACTGCAACCGCTCCGCCGCCGAGATGCTCGGACTCAGCCGGTCTGAGATCGTCGGTCGCTCACTCACCGACTATGACTGGTTGCCGGCTGCGCCCTTCGTCGAAGACGGGCGACCGCTGGGCGATCTCGGCGCGCGCGCCCTCACCGGCCTGTGCGCCGGGGGCAGCATCACCCCCACGGTCGTCGGGGCCGATCTCGAGGGTGCGGGCGAGCCGTCCTGGATCCTGGTCGACGGCCATCCTCTGCCGCCCGACGACCAGGGCCGCGCGACCGGCGCCGTCCTCACGGTGACCGACATCACGGCGCAGAAGCGCGCCGAGACGCTCTACGCGACGGTCGTCGACGAGCTCCACGGCGTCCTGCATGCGCTGCCCGACCTCTACTTCAGGCTCGATGCCGACGGCTTCGTGGTCGACTACAACATCGGCTCGGGGTTCGACGCCTGCGTCACATCCGACGACATCGTCGGACGCCGTCCGGAGGAGTTCCTGCCGGCAGCGATGGGCCGCGGCATGCGCAAGGCGATCGCGGCGGCGCGCCTGTCGCACGAGGTCCAGACCTTCGAGACCGTCATCGACACCGCGGCCGCGGGGCGCGCCTTCTTCGAAGGGCGCCACGTGGCGTTGCCCGACGGCGGCGTGGTGGTGATCGTCCGCGACATGACCGAGCAGCGTCAGGCCGAAGAGGAGCTCTCGCGCTCAGAGTATCTCTACCGCTCCCTGTTCGAGCGCGCGGCGGTCGGCATCTTCCTGTTCGGCGGCGACCTGCGGGTGACGGCCTGCAACGAGACCTTCGCGACGATGATGTGCAGGTCGCGCGAGGAGTGCTACGGGGCCGATTTGCGGGGGTTCTGCGGTCGGTCCTGCGAATCCGCCCTCGCGGCCGCCCTGGCTGGCCGGGAGTCGTCGTACGACGGGCCCCACGTGTCGGCCGACGGCGTGAGTCGCGTCATCAGCCTGCACACGCAGCCGGCGCTCGACGCCGACGGAGCGGTCGTCGGCGGCATCGGCGTGGTCGCACGCCTGTCGCCGCGGGTAGCCTAAAGTCCGCGCCAGAGCGGCAGGCCGGTGGCCTCGTCGTAGGCCCGTTCCAGGGGCGGGCCGAGCAGCTCGGTGACGACCAGCTCGCAGGCGAACACGATGCAGCCGGGCGCGGCGTGGCCGCCGAAGGCCCGGCCGTCGGGCGCGGCCAGCGTCAGGTGCACATGAGCCGCGTGCGCTCTGTCGCGTCGCGAGAGGTTACCGGCGAGCGCCGTGAGCTCGAGCGGCTCGTCGAGGGTGAACTCGTCGTAGATCCTGCCGCTCTGGTCGTAATAGGCGAGTCGGGCGCGCTGCAGGGCCCCCAGGCCCTGCAGCGCGCCCGACTCGATCCCGTGCCGCGCGGCCAGTGTCACGATCTCGTCGAGTAGGTCGGCGCCGTGCTCGAGGCGGGCGACGATCGTGCGGCCCTGCGTGAACTCACTGCTGCCCATGTCGCGCGCTCCTTTGCCTGTGGTCGAGGCCGGCGTCTGGCCGCCCGGCGCGGTCGTCGCGGACGGCGTTCGCGGTAGTATTGGCCCATGGACGACGCCGCGGTCAAGCACCGCCTCATCCTCATCGACGGCTCCAGCCTGGCCTACCGGGCGTACTTCGCCCTGCCCGAGGGCATCGCCACACGTGACGGGTTTCCGACGAACGCCATCTACGGTCTCTCGCAGATGCTCCTGAAGCTTGTGACCGAGTTCGAGCCGGCCGCCGTGGCGGTCGCCTGGGATGCCCGCGAGAAGACCTTCCGCCACGAGGAGTTCGACGGCTACAAGGCACAGCGCCCGTCGATGCCCGAGCCGCTGTCGCGTCAATGGGCGCACCTCCCGGGTCTCATGGACGCCTTCGGCATCCCCAACCTGGTCAAGCCGGGTTTCGAGGCCGACGACATCCTCGGCACGCTGGCCGAGGAGGCCAAGCGCCAGGGCCGCGGCTCGCTCGTGGTGACCGGCGACCGCGACGCTTTGCAGATCGTCGACGACGACATCTGGGTGGTGACCACCGGGCGCGGGGTGACCGACGTCAAGGTCTATACGCCCGCCGGCGTGGTCGAGCGCTTCGGCGTGACGCCCGCCCAGATCCCCGACTACATCGGCCTCAAGGGAGACACCTCGGACAACATCCCCGGCGTGCCGGGCGTGGGCGAAAAGACGGCGGCGGCGCTGGTCCAGCAGTTCGGCACGGTCGAAAGCCTCTACGAGCGGCTCGGCGAGGTGAGCTCAGACAAGCGCCGGGCGCTGCTCGCCGAGCACGAGGATGCGGCGCGGCTCTCCAAAAGGCTCGCCTGCATGGTGCTCGACGTGCCGCTCGACGAGGACATCGTCGACATCGTCTCGCGCACGGGCTACGCCCTGCCCCAGCGCGAGGTCGAGGAGTTCTTCAAGCGGTTCGAGTTCACCAGCCTGGTGCGCCGGGTACGCGGGATGGCGGGGCCGGGCGACGCCGAAGGCGGCGCCCCCACCTCGGACGCCCAGGTGGGGCGGATCGACTTTCCGAGGGTGGCCGTCGCAAACGACGCCGACGCCCTGATCTCGGTGGTCGAGCGCGGACCCGCGGCCGTGGGCGCGGTGGCGAGCGGCGACGAGGGCCGCGACGGCTGGGTCGCCGCCGTCTTCGACGGCGGCGACGAGGCCGTCGCGGCCCCCCTCTCGGCCGACGACTGGCGCCGGCTGTGGGCCTCGGCCGCTCACGTCGTGGCCCACGACGCCAAGGCGCTGCCGTCTTTCGCCACGGCCACCTCCGACCCGGCCTTCGACACCGCCATCGCCGCCTATCTGATCGCTCCGGAGCGCCCCGAGAGCGACCTCTTCAAGCTCGCCCGCGTCGACGCGGAGCACGTCGCCGAGGGGCCCCACCTCGAAGCACTGGCGGCCACTCGCGCGGTGCTCACCTGGCGGCTCTCGGCCGAGCAGCGCACGCGCCTGTCCGAGCTCGGCCTCGACACGCTCTTCGCCGAGATCGAGCTGCCGCTCGTGCGCGTGCTTTCGGCCATGGAGTCGGTCGGCGTGGCCATCGACGTGCATCGCCTGGGGGAGATCACGGCGCGACTGCGCGATCGTATCGACGAGGTGCGCGACCTCATTTTCGAGCTGGCCGGTGGCGAGTTCACGATCGGCTCGACCCAGCAGGTCGCCGAGGTGCTGTTCACGCGTCTCGGCCTGCAGCCCGTGCGCAAGGGCAAGACCGGCTATTCGACCGACGCCCGGGTCCTGAAGACGTTGCGCGAGCAGCACGGCATCGTGCCGCTGATCGAGGAGTGGCGCGAGCTCACCAAGCTCGTCAACACCTATCTCGAGCCCCTGCCGGCGCACATCGACCCGCGCACCGGCCGGCTGCACACCACCTTCAACCAGACCGTCGCCTCGACGGGACGCCTCTCGAGCTCCAACCCGAACCTGCAGAACATCCCGATCCGCACCGAACTCGGCAGCCAGATCCGCGACTGCTTCGTGGCCGCCGAGGGCATGCGCCTGGTGGTCGCCGACTACTCGCAGATCGAGCTGCGGCTGATGGCCTTCCTGGCGCAGGAACCGGCGCTGATCGACGCCTACCGGCGGGGAGAGGACGTCCACCGGGTCACGGCGGCGGCGGTGGCCGGCATCGATGTCGGACAGGTGAGCAAGACCCAGCGCGAACGCGCCAAGGCGACGAACTTCGGCATCATGTACGGCCTCTCGGCGTTCGGCCTGTCGGAACAGGTCGACATGCCCGTCGACGAGGCGCGCGCCTTCATCGACGCCTATTTCGAGAAGTACCCGCGCGTCAAGGTCTTTCGCGAGAAGGTCATTGCGGAGGCGCTCGAGGCCGGCTTCGTCACGACCGTCTTCGGGCGTCGTCGCGCCGTGCCCGAACTGCGCGCCCTCAACTTCCGTGAGCGTGCGCTCGGAGAGCGCCTCGCCGTGAACAGCGTGCTCCAGGGCAGCGCCGCCGACATCATCAAGGTGGCCATGCTGAGGGTGAGCGCGGCGCTAGCGGCCGGCGGCGGGCGCAGCCGGCTCGTGCTGCAGATCCACGACGAACTCGTCTTCGAAAGCCCCGACGACGAGATCGAGGAGCTGCTGCCACTGGTGCGGCAGGCGATGTGCGGCGCCTTCGACATGGACCCGCCGCTCGACATCAGCATCGGCGTAGGCGAGACCTGGCTCTCGGCCAAGTAGGCGCCAGGGCCTGCGCCGAAATCCTGGCTGAGAGAACGGTCCAGGTGGTACAATCGCGGGACTTGCGACCCGCTGCGGTCCTTCAGGGTCACAAGTCACTTCTGTCAGCCA
>CAWJRV010000001.1:0-5641 GCA_963845355.1 uncultured Actinomycetes bacterium | reverse complement strand
GGCCCGGGGACTAACACGATGAGGCGTTCGGAATGCCGTCCAAGCCGCTCGTCTCAGCGATCGCGGAGTCCTGCAACGTACGCTCAAGTCGGAGGGGCGACGCGCGGCCCCACCCCTCCGACTCCGGGGTGTCGGACTCCTCAGAACTCCCCATGGAGATACGCCCGCCGCCGATCGAACCCCGCCATCCGCTGCTCCGCCTGCGCGTCCGCATTGACGGGTTTGCCTCCGTCGCGATCATCCTCAGCAGCAAAGAACGCCCCGTGCACCGCCACGCCACGGACCGTTAGCGCCGACCCCGAGACCCCGCCGCCGGCGTACCGCACGTCCCACCCGCGCCCCGGCGACTTGAAACTGCGCCCCGGCAGCCCGGCGATCGTCTCGAGGAAGGCCTGCGCACGAGCGAGGGCGGCGTCGGGGCGCATCCCCACGCCCTCGCCCCTCGCGGCCTTCCCACCTTTCTCGCCCTCCGAACCCTTCCGCTCTGTCGCAACCTTGCCGCCCCGCCCCGCCGCCCGCCCGCGACTCATCTCGCGCGTGACGGCATCGAAGGCGTAGCTGCGCAGCAGCTTGGCGTGGAGCTGGGCGTAGCAGCCCGCCCGCGAGACGAAGTCCATGCCCACGACCTCGCCGTCGCGCAGAACCAACAGGCCGTGCTGGCCGTGCTGCAGCGGGAAGGCGTCGAGGTAGCCCGCGATGTCGCCGGCGCGCTGCGTGTAGACGTCGCGATGGGCGCCGGTCCGCGAAGGGTGCTCGGCGAACTGCTGGAGCTGTTCGACCTCGTCCCAGACGCGGTGCTGGTCGGAGCCGTACGCGCTCGCCATGCTCAGATTCATCGAGACCGACTCATGCACGGCCCGCCGCACCTTGGCGTGCACCACGAACGCCTCATCGTGAAACTCGTGCCCGCTGGAGTGCCAGCGGCCGGCCTCGACGCAGCTCACCGGCACCACCAGGCTGCTCTTCTCGCGCACCAGGACGGCGGCGTTCAGCACCCGGTTCTGCTTGGCGCCGACGAGCTCCTCGCCGTCGAGGATGAGGACGCCCCTGGCGCCCTGGTTGATCACTCGCAGCTCGGGCACCGAGCCGTCGTCGCTGACCTCGGTGACGTGAAACGCGCCGGCCCGCAGCGCCGCCGCGAGCGTCTCGTAACGCGGCCCGCGGTCGCTCCAGAAGGCCAGCGGCACCACCGTGAGGCTGCCGTACGACTGCGGCTCGCGCAGCCGCAACGCGCGGGCGAAGTCGGCGGGCGGACCGGGTTGGCCGGTCTTGTCGGCCTGGTCGGGTTGGGGGATGAAGATCATGGCGTCCTCCTCGTGGTCTGCTCGGTGTCTATGCCTGAGAGACATCGTTCGTAGACATATTGTTCCTTACTTCTATGCCATAATAACATACTGGGGGACGGAAACGTGGGGTATAGTCTTGACTCAGGGGAAAGTTGTGCCTGACCGACGACGTGAGACGGATGCTCAGGCGCATGCTGAACCGGATGCTGAACCGGATGCTGAACCGGAGGCCGACGTGACGGCGGGCAAAGACCGATGACCGACGACCAAGGCTATTCGCACGAGCGCGAGCTCGGCCGCCGGATCGCGCAACTGCGCGAGGGCGCCGGCCTCACCCAGCGCGAGCTGGCCCGCCGCATGGATCTCACCGAGTCGGCCCTCAGCCGCATAGAGTCGGGCCAGCGGCGGCTGTCGGCGGCGCAGGTGAGCCAGCTCGCCCGCATCCTGGCGATCGACCCCGGCTTGCTGCTCCAGGCAGAGCCGACCGGCGCCGGCGAGCCATTCGCGGCCAAGGCAACCGAGTCATCCCGGGAGGACTGGAAAGAAACCGCCGGGCCGCGCGGCAACGCCCGCGCAATCCGGGCCGAAGGCGTGCAGGGCCTCGACGCGAACCTCGGCGCAGGCCCCGATGCGGGCCGCGCCGGAGCCCAACGGCTGACGTCGATGGGCTCGCCGTCGATGGGCCCGCCGTCGACGCTGGCACGCGTGTGGGGCGGCGACGCGTCGGGAGCCGGGAGCTTCACGGAGGAGCTCGCGGCGTCGGCGGCGCCGCAGCGGGATGTGCCGCGCGGCCGCGCGCGGCCGCGCGCTCTTGAGCCGACAGTGTTCGCTGAGGTCGTGCGCGACGCCCTCGAGGTCGAGGCGCTTGTGGTCGAGGCCCTGGCAGGTGCCGGTGGCGAGCCGGACCTTGCAGACTTCTCGCGCCCTTCGCCGTTTGCAGCTCTGCCCTATGCCGCGTACGCCGAGCCGACCCGTCTGGCCCGCTTCTGGCGTCACGAGCTCGGCGTCGGCGACGAAGGCCCGCTGCCCGATCTCGTGCCGCTGCTCGAGGCGGCGGGCGTCGACGTCGTCCACGCCCGCCTCGACGGCGACACGCCCCACGGCGCCTGCGCGCTAGTCGCGGCGCCTTGGGCCAGCGCCAACGCCGCGGGCAGCGCCGCGGCCGGCGTAGCCGCAGCCGCGACCGCCCCCGTCCGCCCCTTCGTCTTCATCAACGGCTTCGGTCGGCCGGTCGCCTTGCAGCGCTTCGCCCTGGCCCACGAGTTCGCCCACCTGGCGCTGGGCCACGGCGAGGCCTACGACGAGCGCATCGACTGGTCGGGACGCAGCCGCCGGGAGACCGACGCCAACGCCTTCGCCGAGGAGTTCGTCGCGCCGCTGGCGGCCGTACGGCGCTGGTTCGAGATGGACGGCGAGGCGGCCGGCCTCGCCGCGTCGCGCGGTCTTGCGGCCACGCCGTCCGGCGCCGGGCAGAGCGACGCCGGCTCCGGCGTAGCGCAGCACCGCGACTCCACCGCCGCAGCCCTCGACGCCGTCATCCGCCTCGCCAACCACTTCGGCGTGAGCTTCTGGGTGGCGCGCTACCGGGCCAGGGCGGCCGGCGTCCTCTCCAGTCCCACACAGTTGCGCAGCGTCGACCAGATGCTGCGCGCCCGCGACGCCCAGTGGATCCCTCGGCAGCTCTTTCTGGGCGGCCTGCGCGACACCCTGTCGGTGCTTACGGCCGAGTCGCGGCCGGGCCGGTCGCGCAACCCCTGGCGCATCGCTCCCAACGGCGTGCGGGTCCCCGGACGCATGCGCGCCCAGGTCCTGGCATTGCTCGAGGCCGGCGTCGTGCCGCTCGAGCAGGCAGCCGCCTGGCTGCGCTTCGAGCCGGCTGAGCTACGCGCCCAGCTCGAACAGCTCGGGGTGGAGTAAGCGGTCGAACGTCACGGGCGCCGACCGACCGGACACGCAACTCCGTAGAGCATCTGCCTTCTGCGCCTTGCCGGGCCGCGGTGCCACGAGAATCCTTGACGCCCAAAACTTTGCGTGGCAGAGTACTTTGCAAGTCAGCAAAGGAGACCGCGTGAGTGCATTCGACGGCGACATGGAGCGGCTGGAGCGCGAAGCCTTCCGTACCTCGCACGATACGGGCTTCGAGGAGCTGGCGATCGCCGCCATGATGCTCTCGCTGTCGTGGATGACCTTGGCGATCAGGCTTGTCGACCCCCCGGCGTCACAACACGGATCGTGGCTGGCCGGCTTCGCGATGCCGATAGTCCTGGCCCCGCCCATGCTGGCTCTCTACTGGCTCGACAGGGTCAAGGCCCGCGAGATCACGCAGCGGCTCGGGACTTTCAAGCCCAGCCGGGCAAGACGCCGACGGCAGAGGCTGGCCTGGATCATCCCGATCGTGATCGTCGCGGCGGCCCTGACCTTTGCGGTGCTGGAGCTTGGGGATCTGCCGCACCTCAGCGCCGGCCTATCAGCTGTTTGCGTCATCGCCTTCGGTGTCTCCGGATTGATCGTCGCCCAGCTCACCGAGCAACCACGCCAGCGCTACCTGGGTTGGGTCGAGGGACTCGGGTTCGGGTGCTGGCTGGGTTTCGGCTCGGGAGTGGCCAGCACCGCAGGGATGACGGCTGTCGGTCTTGTCTTCCTCGCCGTCGGCCTGCTCGTGCTGCGCCGCTTTCGCAGACAGCACCCTGTCCTCGAGACCGCCGGTCTCGATGTTCGCGCCTGACGGCCCCGGCGACCGCGCACCATGGGCGGTCGACAAGCTGATCCACGAGCCGGCTCGTCTCGCCATCCTGGCCAACCTGTACGTGGTCGAGAGCGCAGACGCCACCTACCTGCTGCGCCAGACCGGACTCACCTGGGGCAACATGTCGTCGCACCTCGACAAGCTCTGGTATGCCGGTTACGTGACGGTCACCAAGAGCTTCGCCGAGCGGCGGCCGGTGACCATGATCAAACTCACCCCCGCCGGACGCGAGGCCTTCCAAGGATACCGCCGGCAGATGATGAACGACCTTGGGAGGCTGCCGGACTGACCGCGCAGTGTCGCGGCGCGCGACGCGCGTGGGCTCACCCTGAGCTCAGACTGACGCCCCCCGGTCGGCGCTCGCGGCGAGCGCCTCCTCGAGCCGCGCCTGAGCCTCGACGCCACCCGCCGCCCGCGTCGACAGCGAGCCGCAGGCGGTCGCGAGAGCGAGGCTGCGACCGACCGGCCATCCCTGCAGGTGCCCGTAGACGAAGCCGGCATCAAAGCTGTCGCCGGCGCCGATCGTGTCGACCGGCGCCGCCGCAGGAGCGGCAGCGCGCACGACGGCCTTCCCATCGAGGGTGACGGCGCCCTGGGCTCCACATTTCACAACGGGCCGTGGCCCGAGCGCCGCGAGCGCCGCGAGCAGCCGCTCAAGGTCGTCGGCGTCCGCCGCCGGCTGCGCGCCGAGATTCGCCGTCTCCGCCCGCGCGCCGAGACTCGCTGCCACCGCACGCGCCTCGTCGCGGTTGGGGAAATAGAGGTCGGTCGCACGCAGCACGTCGGCCAGCCCGCCCTGCCAGCGGCCTTCCCAGTCGCCCTGGGTGTCGAGCGAAGTCGTGCACCCCGCCCGACGAGCCTCGGCAAACAGCGCGGCCAGGTCGGGCGCGAGCGCCGGCAGCAGGTAGAACGAGCCCAGGTGAACGTGTCGCGCACCCGCGGCGAGCGCGCTGCGCACCATCGCCGCCGTGAGATCCCCCACACAGCCCAGCGAGGTCAGCATCGCACGGTCGCGCTCGGCACCGGGCCGCACGAGGTGCACGGTGAGCCCGGTGGCTTGTCCCGACGCCACCACGCAGCCGGAGACATCGACGCCGCGGGCGGTGAGCTCTTCGAGCATGAAGCGGCCCGCCGCGTCGTCACCGACCACACCGACGAAGGCGACTCGCAGGCCCAGCCGGGCCGCCCCGCAGGCCATGATCGCCGACGAGCCGCCGACCGTCAGCGTGCCGCGCTCGACCAGCGTCTCGGTCTGACCGAAGGCGATCTCGCCGGCGACGTCGCCGACGATGACGTCGGGCACGGCGTCGCCGGCCACGAGCAGGTCGGGAGGCCTACCGGCGGTGGGGCCTTGTTCAGACGCGGCACACATCTCGATCGCTCATCCTAGTCGAGGATCACCCTTCGCGGGAGTCAGGGCCGCAGCGCCGGTGCTCCGCACGCCCCGCAGGGAGGCGGTCTCCTTGCCGAGACCTTGAACAATTGGCCAAGATCATGGCCAATTGTTCAAGGTAGCCGAAAACAGTTCCCCCCGCGCGGAGGGCTCGCCTTCCACGCTCACCCCCACTGGCACCGTCAGTCGTACAGGGCCAAACCGCTGTCGGGGTCG